>DASYRX010000381.1:0-2874 GCA_036003845.1 Gemmatimonadaceae bacterium
GGCGCGCCGCTTTTGGCCGCACCGCCCGTGCAGCTGATGATGTCGCCTTCTTTGACGGTGTTGCGCATCCAGCCGTACGAGCGCAGATGGTTGAGGCTCATGAGCTCGACCTCCCACTCGACCGCGCCCTTGTCGTTCTTGACGTCGAGGAAGATGAACGCGTGAGGGTTCGTCCATTCGAACCGCTTCACGGCTCCTTTGACGGTGACGGGGTTCGCCATGTCATACATCGCCGTGGAATGATGCGCACGCATCGTGCGGCGCGCGCAGAGCACGCCCAGACCAGTCGCCAACAGAGCTCGCCGGGTCAGCATGTGTCCTCCTGAGGGCTGCAGTCTAACCTAAGGCTCAACTCCCAAGCGATCCCTGAACCAACTCCCAAGTCCCAAGGGATAGCGGGAATGGACATTGGGAGTTGTCTCTTAGACAGCATCGCGTGTCTGGAGTGTTACGGCCGCGGCGGCGTAGACGCACGCGCCTGTAAGGAGCGCCACCGAGAATCCCCAATTCATCGCGATGAACACGGCGAGCGTTGCGCCGACGACGGAGAATGCGCCGTTCAGCCCCCAGCCCCACGGAATGATTTCCGGACGTCGAGCGGCCAGCAGCCGCATGCCGCCTGGCAGCGGCATCCCCAGAAGAACGCCCAACGGCAAGAGGATGACGACCGCCACAACAATGCGGAGCGTCAATGGCCACGGAATCGCCCAGTCGATGAGCCTCGGGATCACAAACGGCGCGAGGGCTGCGATGAGCGCGATGCCGCACAAGGCTCTGGTGGTCACGATTTTCACTCGGGCTGACGTGACTCGCCGACCGATCAAGCTGCCAAGACCCGTCCCCAGGAGGAGCGAGAAGAGTGTGACGGTCAGCGAGTACACGGGGTGTCCGAGCAGCAACACGAACTGCTGGAGCAAGGCCACCTCCAGCAGCATGAACCCGGCGCCGAGCGAGCCGAAGTACGCGAGCCAGGCCGGCCAGCCGGGCCCAGGGCGATCGGCGCCGACCAGGAGCGGGCCCACGATGAACAGCAAGACCAGGGACGCGGAGATGCCGAAGAGCGTGAGGAGCGCACTGAGCCCGTTGCCGAAGAGCATCGAACGGCCGAAGGCCACTTGAAACTGGTTGGCCAGGCGAGTGGTGTGAAAGAAGAACGGTCGATCGTCAGTAGTTGGTCTGATGTCGAGCGGATACTCAGCGAGAAAACGTTCGCGGTCGCTCGCGAGAATGAGACGCTGGTAATCGTTTGCGCTCGTACCCGTGCGAACCATTTCTATCGGGTCGGGCGCCGACGAGCGCGGCGCGACACCGGGTGCGTACAGCACATCGAAGTCCAAGTCATGAGCCGCGCGAGTCAGGCGAGCCACGTCGTCCTGGGTGAACGGTGCCTTCTTCAACAGAAACGTCGCCACGCGATCGAACCGGATGATCGCGAGGTGCCTCGACGCATCGAGTCCGCGCGCTGCACACGCGGTCTGCGCGAGCGAGATGAGTCTCAGGCCGTCAAACACCCAGCGCGTGATCGTGAGCACGCCGCGATCGCTCAAATGATCGACGTATTCGCCAAACGCCTCGGCTGTGTAGAGTGAGTTCTCGGTGAGGGTGTACGCGCCTGCCGCCGTAGCGGCCCATGTATCCACCAACGACGCTTGAATCACGTCGTACTGCCTCGGGCTCCGGCGAACGAAGCTTCGACCGTCGTCGACATGGATGCTGACGCGCGGGTCCTGATAGATGCCGCCCGAGTAGGTGCGAAAGCGATCCTGCATGACATCGCGCGCGATGATCGGATTGATCTCGACGCCATCGACTGTCGTGGCGCCGAAGACGAGCGCTGAGAGCAGGTCTCGTCCGCCGCCTGGACCAATGACGAGCGCAGAGAATCCCCCGGACGGCTCGATGAGGTGGTATCCGATCGCGGTGAGCTCGTATCGAAGGTAGTTGGCGTCGGAGACCTGGCCGGTGCCTTTCACAATTGGCGTCGATGCCGCCGAGTCGATATCCATGAACAGCGACTCGATGCGAGGTCCCTTGAACGTCGGACTCACCGACCAGTCGCCATGAGGGCGGTCGTACACGGCAACACGGGAAAACGAGTTCCATTTGCTGAACAACACCTTGTCGCCCAGGTGTCCTTTGGTGTCGCTGACGGCAAACGGCGACGCACCCGCGAGCTGAGCCGCCGCCGGGATGCCGAGCAGCAGCGCCCCGCCCATCGACACGCGCCGTCGTGTCTCCGTTGCCGAGAAAGAGAACGCCGCAAGCAGCGAAAGTCCAGCGGCAGTCATGACGACACCAGGCGCGCCCAGCACGTTGAGCAGCGGGATCAAGAGGAGACACCCGAGCGCTGCGCCGATGAGGTCGCACGCGTAGAGCACGTTGATGCGATCCGACAGCCGCGCAAATGCCAGTGAAACGACCGCTCCGCCAGTCAAGAAGGGGAGCGACGCCAGAACATAGATCGCGAGCATCAGGAACAAGTTCTGCGGCGAATAGTCGAGTCCGACCCGGATGCGCACGAGGCCCGCGAGCGACGCCATCGTCGCGACACTGTTCAGCAGCGCGGCAGCCACAAGCAGATCACTCGTCTTCCATCGGGCGAGGCGGCGCCGCCAGACGTAGACCAGCACGCCGCTTGCGCTCAGACCAAAGAGCGCGATCGAAATCGCCAGAAAGGCGAAGTGGTAATACATCGTTACCGAAAAGATCCGCGTCAATGCCAGCTCGGTCATCAACAGTGCCGCGGAGACGGCGCTGATACCAGAGAGCGCCAGACGATTGACACCAGAACTGTCGGGAACGACTCGTTTTGTCATTTCTCCGAGTCTACATGGAGCGCCGCTGCAGGCAGCGGCGCGCGATAAAACGCAAATA
>DASYRX010000382.1:0-25720 GCA_036003845.1 Gemmatimonadaceae bacterium
GGATCGGCCGGACGAATCGCTTCGTGTGCGTCCTGCGTGTTGGTCGCCTTTTGATCGGCACCGTATAGACGAGGAGAGCTGGGGAGATAGTCGTCGCCGAATTCGCGGCGAACCATATCTCGCGCCTGCGACGCCGCGCTCTCGGCGACCCGCGTCGAGTCGGTTCTCATGTACGTGATGAGACCGACAGCACCTTCGCTGCCTAACTCGATGCCTTCATACAGCTGCTGCGCCAAGCGCATCGTGCGCTTGGAGCCGTAGCCAAGCTTTTTGGCGGCTTCTTGCTGCAGCGTGCTTGTTGTAAACGGAGGTGAGGGATTCTTGCGTCGCTCACGACGTTTGATGTTGCTGACGGGAAAAACGGCGAGGTCTGAGGTCTGAGGGCCGTGGTCTGAGGTCTCCTCGCGAGCGAGCCTTTGGGCAATGGCCTGCACCGCGCGCACGACTGCGGTGGCCGAAGACTCGTTATGCAGCTCGACCTTCTTTTCGTCGATCTCGTGCAGCCTGGCGTCGAACGACTGAGAGTCCTTCTCGAGCCGCGCACGGATGCTCCAGTACTCCTGCGGCTTGAACGCTTTGATGTCACGCTCACGCTCGACGATCAGTCGCAAGGCAACTGTCTGGACGCGCCCAGCTGACAGCCCTTTCTTGACTGTACGCCAGAGCAGTGGGCTCGCTTTGTAGCCCACGAGTCTGTCGAGGATGCGGCGTGCTTGCTGCGCCTCCACGAGATTCATGTCGATGGGCCGAGGATGGTCCATCGCCTCACGCACAGCGTCTTTAGTGATTTCGCGGAAGAGCACGCGCCTAACGGGCGCTGCCCCGGGCGTTCCTCGCTTTTGCTTGACAGACTCCGCCACGTGCCAGCCGATGGCTTCGCCTTCGCGGTCAGGGTCTGTCGCGATGTACACAGCCGAGGATTCCTTGGCGACGCTCTTCAGTTCGGCGAGCGTTTTCTCTTTGCCGGCGATTGTGACGTATTCCGGCGCGAAGTTCTTCTCGAGATCGATGCCGAGCTTCTTCTCAGGAAGGTCACGGACGTGACCAATCGTCGCACGGACACGATAGCCGCGGCCGAGGTACTTGCTGATTGTCTTTGCCTTGGCCGGCGACTCGACGATGACGAGCGCGCTGCCTGCGCCGTTCTCTTGCTCGTTATGTGCCGCTACCCCGCGCCGGCCGCGGGCGCTTTTTGTCGCCGAGCCCTTGCGCTTGGCCGTCGCTCGCTTGGCTGCACCACGCCCGACGACCACCCGCGTCGCGGCGGGCGCCTCGGCGTCAGATGCTGTTTTCTTTCTGGCAGCCATTGGTCAGTGCACCGACGGGTGATCGCTGGTTATAGATGGCAGCTCCAAACCGCCATCAAGCAGCGAACGCACGTCGTCCAAAGTCACGCGCCCATCGAACTGCATGAGCGCGCGATCGATTACCTGCTCGAGCTCCGCTGCCGATAGCGCGCCAGCGTTCGTCAGTGCCAGAAGGTGTCCCCACGCTTCCGGCGCGAAACGCCCGCGCTCGTGCGGACCCATAACGCGAAAAGTCATCATTCAGTGTTCAGCTCAAAAGGCGGAATCGGCGCGCACAAGATTGCGTCAGATCCGCTCTGGTAACTCACCTATTCGACGCCGCCTAGCCCATTCGACGACCGAATGGGTCCGGCGTCCCGCATAATACCGACCTAGGGGCCGAATGATCGCTAGGTTGTCAACCCGGAGCATCGAGACAGCGCCGGGCGGCTTCAGCGACAACCTTCGTAACCTCTTGCATATCAACGACTTCCGTATCGACAAACTGATCTGCCGACTCATACAGGGCGCTACGGCCCGCGAGCAGACGGCCGAGCGCAACCACAGGATCCTCACCTGCCAGCAGCGGCCGCTTGCTAACTGACGGCCCCAGACGCGCGGCTGCGGCCGCCGGGCGCACCTTCAGGTACAATAGCCATGCGTGTGGGCGCAATGCCTCGCGCGCGGCCGCCTGCGTGATCCATCCCCCACCGGGGGACACAACTATAGTATGGCGCCCGACCAGTTCTCGGCTCAGCGCCAGCTCCTCCGCCCTGAATGACTGCTCGCCGCGTTGCTCGAAGAGCTCGCTCGGCGACAGGCCGGTTCGCTTCTCGATCTCTTCGTCGAAATCAAGGAACGGCAACCCGGCCTCGGCTGCCGCCGCGCGTCCGATCGTCGTCTTCCCTGCTCCGGGGAGACCGACGAGGACGAGGTGTTTCATTCTCCCGCGCTGGCTGTCTGTGCCGCGGATCCGCCGAGTCGACCGGCGATCTGCGCGATATAGCCGTCGAAGTTGCGGCGAGTTTCCGCGAGGGAGTCGCCACCGAATTTCTCGAGGAGAGCCTGGGCGATGACGAACGCTGCCATAGCTTCAGCGATCACGCCCATCGCAGGCACCGCGGTGACGTCCGAACGCTCGGCAACGGCGGCGGCTTGCTGGCCGGTGGCGACGTCGACGGTGCCTAACGGGCGCATCAGCGTGCTGATCGGCTTCATCGCGACACGGACGACGAGCGGCTCGCCTGTCGTCATGCCGCCTTCGGTACCGCCGGCGCGATTGGTCCGCCGCCTGGTGTTGCCTGTTCGCGGCTGACCAGGCGCCGCCTCGATCTCGTCGTGCACGTCGGCGCCCGTTAGGCGAGCCGCTTCGAAGCCGATGCCGATCTCCACTCCTTTGACGGCAGGAATTGACAGCATGGCGGCGCCAAGCCGGCCGTCGAGCTTGCGGTCCCAGGAGACGTGAGCCCCGAGGCCGACGGGGCAGCCCGTGACGACAACCTCGCAGATGCCACCTAACGTGTTTCCGGCGCGCTTGATCTCGTCGATGCGTGCGATCACTCGTTCGGCCGCCGCTGCATCGAGCATGCGCACCGGCGATTCGTCCGCGATACGATTGATGTCTGCGGGGAAGACGTCAGGGCGAGCGGCGTCGATGCCGCCGAGATGCACCACGTGACTTCCGATGCGCACATCGAAGTGTGCGAGCATGGTTTTGCAGATGGCGCCGGCGGCCACGCGTGCTGTCGTCTCGCGCGCCGACGCTCTTTCGAGGATGTCGCGCGCGTCAGCGCGATCGTATTTCAGAAGGCCCGTGAGATCGGCGTGCCCCGGACGTGGGCGTGTGACGGCGCGACGTCGCGGATCGGGATCGCTGTCGCGCGGCGCGGGGTCCATGATATCGCGCCAGTTGTCCCAGTCGCGGTTGCGGATGAGCATCGCGATGGGAGAGCCTAACGTCTCGCCGGCGCGCAACCCGCTGAGAAACTCGACTTCGTCGCGCTCGATCTGCATGCGGCGTCCGCGACCATAGCCTTGCTGGCGGCGGGCCAGCTCGTCGTTCACGTGCGCCGCCAGGAGAGGCAAGCCAGCGGGCATTCCCTCGAGGATGGAGACGAGTGCGGGGCCGTGCGATTCGCCGGCTGTGGTGAAACGGAGCATCTATTCGATTGAGAAAGGCAACTGCAACTGCTTCACCGCGGATTGACGCGGACCAACGCGGATAACAAATGACAATGCAAATGCTTACATGCTTTGTTCATAACAATGGCGTGTCCGTGTTCGTCCGCGGTGGAATTGGTTCACCGGATCAGGAGTACCTAACGACGCGAGCCCGGCCATTTCTGGACCGGGCTCGCGAAGTTGACACGTGTTGCGCCTCGGCGCAACCGTTTACGGCGGCAGGATGTCGCCTGAACGCACGTCGATGACGATAATTCCTTCGGGCGTCAAGCCGAAGAGCTTGACCACGAGCGTCGGATCCTGCGCGCGCTCGCCCGCTGTCGGCCTGACGGCGCGGAGCGGTCCATAAAGGTTCGTGCGGATCGGAATGCGACCACGCAGGCGATAGTTGTAACTGTCGACGATCTGAATCGATTTGTCGCCCGAGGCGACGAACACCACGCGCGCCTGAAGGTCCTGAGTGTTCTCTTCGACGTTGCTCGGATGGAACGCGATGCCCGCGCCATCGTTGAACGTGGCGAACTTGCCTTGCAAGCGGAGAGACGAGTCAGCGAAGAATGTTTCCAGACCGTGCACGCTGACGTTGGTGCTGTTGCCGTTAATGGCGAGACCGAAGACCTTGTCAGATGCGTTATTCGTTAGGTCGCGGATCTCGATCCCAGCCGAGTATTCGGCCAGGTCCGGCGGGGTCCCTGTCGGGTCGGTGACGATCATCACGCGGCCAGCGCGCTGCCCCGTGTTCGCTTCGCCGAACGCAACGCGGCGACGATCACCGCCCACAGCGACGAAGTTGGTGTCCGGCAAGGCGAGCGATTCGACATCGAGCTCGAAGGCCGCCTCGACGTTTCCGTTGACCGGAGCCGCCTTGAGTTGGGCGATCGCGTTCGCAACGTACCTGTCTTGCACGCACACGGCCGTGGAAGGCTCCTGGCCAGGTGTGTGCTCACAAATCACGATCTCGTCAGGCAATCCCTGGCCACCTTCGATTCGACCGACGAAGTCGGCGTTCAGGATGACCCAGTGATTGTGCAGCACGTAGCCGTACTGCCAAAGCTGGCGCGGCTCTGAGCGAGCATCGAGGTAGTTATCGATGCGCCGCAGCGTACCAGGATTCGCTTCGGACGTCGGACGCGTCGAGTAATAGAGCGCGCCGCTCGCCGACTGCGCGATGTATTGCGGCCGGTCGGAGTAGTCGATCGGTCCTTTAACCTGATACTTGAAGCCGATGCTGTCCTGCTTGGAGAACTGAATGTCGTAGACCCACTCGTTCGCTGTCTTCACGCGGCCGTTTTCCTTGCGCGAGATCAGCGAGACCATCGAGACGTTTGTACCGCCAGAGTTGGCGACGAAGAGCAGCGATCCGCTGTTGTCGATCGCCATGCCCCACGGCATCGATCCAACGGACACCGCCGGCAGCGACGTTAGGGTCGAGCTATATGCGAACGTTTCGAGCTGGTTCTTGTTGATGTTGGACACGTAGACCGTGCTGCGCAGCGTATCGACGGCAATGTCGCCACCGAGACTGCCGGCGGGGAGCGCGAACGTTAGGCCGTACGCGTAGATAACCTGATCGCGCTTGGCCAACGAGTCGGCGCTAACCGGAACGGTGGCTCCCGTCGGAATTGCGAAGCCTGTTCGTCCCGAGACATCCGTAGCGAACGCGGTGATGAACAACGTCTGCCCCCGCAGCGTGATTGGCGCGTTGAACGCCTTGCGCCGCACGACCTGCTGCGATGTCTGCGCCAACGTATCGGCCGACGTGAATACGACTTGACCGGCTGCATTCTTCGCGATGAATCCGACGATACGAATGAGGCCGTCGGCGTCACGCGCCGTAATGTCGATTGAATCCGCAGTCTCCAACCGTGCGGGCACGGTCTGGAAAACGGCCGGCGGGATGAGATCTATGCCTTGCGCCGCAACACGCACGGTAACCGGCGACGCACCGGAGCGTAGCCCGTCGCGGTTTTCCGCGAACGGCGTCACGGTAAACGTGGACCCGACCGGTGTGCTGCCGGGGATCACGAACGTGTAGGTAACGGTGTCGATTTTTGGCAGAGGGATCGGGAAGATCGTCGAATCCGCTCGCGAGACCGCGCCACTCGCCTTGTAGCCGACCTTCGTTAGGCCGGTCGTATCGGATGCGAAGACGTTGACTGTGAACGTGCCGCCCACGATGACAAAGGCATCGGCTGCAATGAGACTCGCCCTGGGCACTTGTGGGTCGAACGCTAAGGCCAATGCTTCCGCGGTGGCTTCATTGTCGCCCGCGTCACGCGCAACCGTTACCACGCGGATTCGCTGTCCGGGGCGGATGCCTGTGACATCGAACGTGATCGTCCTTGACAACGATGTTGCGCCGGCCGCGATAGCTGCGGTGTCAACGCGAACAACCGCCGAGTCGGCAAAGACCGAAGTCACGACCGACGTGAGGGCCGCATTGTCTTGAGCGCTGACGTTAACGCGCAGCTGCTGGCGTAGGGAAACGGAATCCACGCCAACACCAGCGATCTTGCTGGCGATGGACACCGTAACATTCGGAATGACGCGGTCACCCGAGGTGGAGGCGATTTGAGTCGTCTCGCAACTCACGACCGCGAGGGTCATGAGGCCGAGCGGAAGAACGCGTCGCAAGAGTCGCTGCATAACGAGATCTCTCTCCTGTGTCCTAGCGAGGCTCGAGGCCGCGCGGGCGCACCGGCTGACCTTCGTCGATGATGGTTGGCGTGATCATGATCAGCAGATCCCGCTTCTCCTCGCGTTCGTCGGTCTGCGAGAAGAACCGGCCGATGAGCGGCAGATTCATGAGCAACGGGATACCGGACTTGTTCTTCGTCTTCTGGACCTGCGTGAGGCCGCCAATCACCGCTGTTTCGGCGTTGTTGACCAGCACCTGCGAAAGTGCATTTCGCTTGTTGATGATGAAGCCCAGATCGCCGCCGACGAGGTTGAGGTCGGACTGCTCGGCTTCGAGCGACATCTGGATCTGACGGTTGTTCGTGATGTGCGGCGTGACTCTGAGGAGAATGCCGGCTTCCTTGAACTGCACGTTGGCGCGAACGGGCTGACCGATCTGGCCAAGCGATCCCGCGTCGATGACGCGCACCGGCGTTTCCTGACCGACGAAGATGCGTGCCTCGCGGTTGTCCAGCGTGACGATGCTCGGCTCTGCCTGGATGTCGAGCAGCTGCTGTTCCGTCAATGCGTCGAGGAAGGACGAGAGCGAGAAGCCACCGATCGCTGTGGAGAACAGAAGGCTGAGCGCAGACGACGTTGAGAACTTCCGACGGGCGTTACCGATGCCCGCGAAAGACTGACCGTCGACTGTGACCTGCGATTCGAACTGAGAAGGCGTTGTGCGACCTTCGGGAATTCGCGGAAGGAGCGTGTTGAAGAACGTGCCGCGCGAACCGAAGTCGTAGCTGACGCCTAACTGCTCGATGCTCGTGCGGTTGAGCGACATGACTTTCGCGTTGAGCGCAACTTGCGGAGTGCGCACATCGAGCTCGCGTACGTAGCTGAGGAGCGCATTGAGCCGCGAAGTGACTTCGGTGACGAGCAGCGAGTTCGTGGCGCTGTCAGCCGCGATGTTACCGCGGGTCACGCACTGCGGGAGCGGTCCGCCTTGCCCCTGCTGTGGCTGCTGCTGCTGCGTGTTGGCCGTGGGCAACGCGCCCTGCGGGCAATCCTTGGAAAGGAGACCCTGCATCGTGTTGACCAGCGCTGCCGCCTTCGCATAGTTGATCTTGATGATCTGCGTGGTGAGCGGTTCGCTCGCTTGCTTCTGCAGGATGTTCTGATAGCTGTCGACTGTGATGATGCCGGAAGCGTCTTCGCTTGCAGCGAGACCCTGCGACTGCAGGATCGCCTGCAGTGCGACGTCCCACGGTTGATCTTTGATTTCGGCTGTGACTGTGCCTTGCACATCTTTGCCGACAACGATTGTGCGGCCGGAGAATCCGCCGAAGGCCGCGAGCACATCGCGGATGTCGGCTTGATTGTACGTCACCGTGATGCGCTGAGCCTGCGAACGCTGCTGGCGCGTGGGTTCGATTACTGCCTCGACGGCGCCGGCGGAGACCGTTACCAATGCCGCTATTGAATCGGCCTTGGCGGACGAATCGGCCTTGGCAGAGTCGGATGCGCTGGAGACGTTAGGCCGAGGCGCAGGCGCTGCAGCGACTTCGACCTGCTGGCCGCTGGAGTGCCACGCCGTGAATTGTTCGTCTGTCGGGATCGCGACGCGGATATCGTTCGTTCCGCGAGCGACGTTGTAACTGCGCGCGCCTTCGAGATCGAGCACGATGCGCACGACGTCGGGCTTGTACTGGGCCATGCGCACGTTGGCGATGCCAGCGCGCACTACGCCGTCGTACGAATGGCCGCTGCCATCGAGACGGGCGCCCGTCAGGTCCAGCACGATGCGGTGGGGATTGGCAATCGTGAAGTCACGGACGTCGACTGGTCCGGCGACCGCGATGACAACTTCCGCGCGGCCGGACCCGGCGACGATACTCACCGCCGTGACCGAGCTTTGCGTCGCGCGATTTGCCTGCGGTACGTTAGACTCGATAAACGCCGCGCGCGCCGGCATGCCGCTCGCGCCTAACGCGAGCGTGCAGAGGGCGACGAGCGACCAAACTCGCCTCATGGCTTCTTCTCCGTGTTGGAATCGCTGAGCGTCAGAGTTTCCTGACGGCTGTACCCGAACTCCTCGATCGTGAACGTGACCGACTTCATGCCGATGCGCGTGACGCGCATGCGGCCGAGCTGCTGACCTTCCTTGACGCGATATTGCGGGATTTCGGCCGCTACGGACTTCTGAGCGGTCTGTGCCTTGCCGGTTGACGTGTTCGTGCTACGCTCCTGCGCATCTTCACGAAGGACGGCGACCGAGCTGCGGCCAGTCGGATCGTAGGCAACGCCCACGAGACGCAGGTCCGCGAACAGCGGTCGGATCTCGCTCGATGTCATGAGCGAGGTAAAGGGATCGCGGCGGCCGCTGCGCTCGTACGAGAAAACCTCGCGCTCGAACGTGGCGCGTTCGGGCTTCGCCGTGGCGCCAGTTGACGTGGTCACACGCGCTTTCGTTGTGTCGTTAGGTGCCGTACGCTTAGCAGGCATCGACGCATTGCCATTCGACGCGACTGCCTGGCCTGACGGTGATACCGTCGAGCGCCCCGCCGTGGTGTCGGTCATCGCAGCCGTATGAGCATTCGTGCGATTGACCGCGCGCTGTGCGGTTTGCTTTGGGCCCATGACGGGTGACTGCGCGGCCAGATAGGCTGGCGCCGCCATTAGAGCGATGAGAACAAGCGCTCGGGCGCGCATTAAGACTTACCTCCCCGTGGTGCTGCAACGGTTTTGGCGACATATGTCTGAATCTCGAACTTCGAATCGATCAAGGCCCCTTCGACTTTCACGCGCTTCTGCACCGTTTGGTTTGTCGTTGGGTTGAGCACGAGATTGACAGGGGCAACGATTCGCGTTAGGCCGCCGACGTTGGCCAGGAATTCTCCGAGTTGGTGATAGCTGGCCATCACCGACACCTTGAACTTGTGCGTGTCGAACTGCTCGCCTTCGATCACAGGCAGCGGTTCGACGCCGGCGAGATCGAGCCCTGCGCGACGCGCGGAGGTCGACACATGCTCAAGAAGCAATGGCACTTCGTTGCTGGTTGGCACCAGCTGACGCATGATGTCGAGATCGTGCTGCGCAGCGACCGCCTGCTCGCGCAGCGCGTCCATGCTGCCCGACGCCATCTCGCGGCGCGCGCGAGTGTTGCGCACCTCGAGCGTGTCGACGCGCTCACGGAGCGTCGTTAGGGTATTGCCCTTCGGCGTCCAGACATACTGGTAGTACACGCCGACGAGAGCGAGCGAGATGGCCGTTACGAGCATCATCGCCTGATCGCGCTGAGTCTTTGGAAGGAGTCCCATGGTTACCTCACCGAGAGCGAGACGGGAGCCGTCACGATCGCGTCCGGTGTGGGACGCTCGTACTCCGCTTCGAGGGTGAACTCGGTGACTTCTTTCCCCTCGACAACAACGAGTTCGGATTTCGAGAGCTGCACCTTCTGCACGAAGGGCGAGGTCTCGAGAAGCTTCATGAAGCGCGTAAGCGCCTGAATGTCGACGGTGTGGCCGACGATCTTGAAGCGGAGCGGCGCCGATGGCATCGGATCCTGCTTCGCCTTTTCCTTTTCCGTTTCCTTGGCCGCTTTGTCGTCCGGCTTCCCCGGCTGCTGCGGTGTGTCCTGCAGCGTGATCGTCGACATCGACTTGAGCCACGTATACGGCGGCAGCGCACGACTCACTTCATCCATCACGTGAGGCCATACGAATCGATCGTTGTCGATCGATTTGATAATCTCGAGCTGTTTCACCACGGAATCGCGGCGCGCTTCGAGCTTGCGGCGCTCTGCGAGAACCGCGCCGTAGCGAGCGCTGTCGCGCAGTGCCGACTCCTCGCGCACGCCGAGCTCAGTGGCCTCAGCTTGCTGCGTAAAGTGCAGTCCGCCGACTGACAGGAGAGCGATGGCCAGGCTGGAGACCGCGGTCACGAGGTAGGGGTTCTTGATGCGCTGCCCCAATCCTGAGAACGAGGCGCCGAGAGCCACTCCACTTTTGGCTCTCCCTTTCTTACCGCCGCCTGGGAGTAGATTGATTTCAATCATCGTTAGGTTCCGTCGAAGCGGACTTACGCGGCCTGCCGAAGCGCGAGGCCAATCGGGAGCATGAGAAGGGGCGCGACTTCGTCCGTAACAACGGAGTCGAGGGCGCCGTCACGAACGCGCAGCCTGGCCAGCGGGTTTGCCAGTTGGACTGGAATGCGCAGGCGCTTGCCTAGCGCTTCAGCGAGACCCGGAACCCGCGCGCCTCCGCCGCACATGTACAGCGCGCGCAGCGGCGATGCGGAGCGAGAAGACGACGCAAGGAACGCTGCCGCTCGTTCGACACCCACCGCGATTTCTTCACCGCGGCTTTCGTTCACTGCGTCGAGATGCGGGGATCGATCAAAACCCTGGAGAAGCTGTTCGGCTTCTTCGGCGCTCACGCCGCGCTCGCGCTGAAGATCTTCGCGGAAGCGGCGCGTGCCGACCGTAATGTCTCGCGTTAGGATCGGAACGCCTTCGTCGAGCACGTTGATATTGGTGACGTCGTGGCCGATGTTCACGAGACCGACGACGCCGCGCATCGCATCCGGGTGATTGACCTCGAACGCGTTATGCAGCGCGAAGGCATCGACGTCGACGACGCTCGGCGCGATGCCGGCATCGGTGAGCATGCGCATCTTGTTTTCGACGAGCTCGCGCTTGGCCGCGACAAGGAGGACCTGCATCTCCATGCCATCGCCGTCGGGATCGAGGATCTGGAAGTCCAGCTCCACCGACTCCATGTCGAACGGAACGTGCTGTTCGGCTTCCCAGCGCATCAGCTCGCGCGCTTGCTGCTCTTTCACGCGCTCGATCTGAATCTTCTTGATGATGACATCGCGACCACCGACCGCGGTCACGATGTTCTTGCCTTTCACGCCGGCTTCTTCCATCGCGCTGCGGATCGCATCGGTGACGATGCCAGGATCCATGACTTCGCCTTCGACGATTGCGTCGGCGAGCAGCGGCGTGATCACGACCTTCGTGAGCTCTGGATCGCCATGACCGTGATCAACAACCGCGATCTTGATGAGTCCCGAACCGACGTCCAGGCCGATCGTTGTCTTCTTGCGCCCGAAGAGCGACATACGTTAGGTGCGTGTGAGCGGTGGTCGGTTGAGACTCGCGAGCTTCGCGGCGTGAATCGGCCGCGTGTCAGCGCGTGAGCCAGACACTTTGACCGCATGTGCGGTCGAATCCGCCAGTTACACGACCGCCATACCGGCCAAGTAACAGCAGGCTGCACGACTCGTTGCGGAATCCGGGTCCCGTGAGGGATGTCACATCGCGGCGGCGCTCAGGCATCGGAGCTCGGGATCGGGCACCCGGCAATCGGTCAATAGAGCCGAGTCCACGGTCGCAGTGGCTCACGACGCAGTGGCGCTGTGCCCAGAAACGAATTCTCCAGAGCGCACGAGGAATAGACGATCTGAGACCCGCCCGCGATTGCGGTCAGGTCCCCTGGACCCAGGCCGGTCGCGCGCCTTGAATCGCCGGCGACGACTGCGCCCCAAATGCGATTGCTGCCTATCGAGGCGACGACGTCGTCGCGTGCGAGGACCAGCCCGAAGAACTGTGCGCCGTTCCTCAGCTCGACGTCGCCGTCGCCGAGAATGATCCCCTGACCCGATCCCCCATCTATTAGTAGGTCCCCGCGCGCATGGACGATAACGAAGTGGTTGGCGCACGCTGTCGCGCGTGATGGGTCGCCCCAATTGTCAGTGGCGGCCGTGTCGCATAGCGCCGTTCCGGGCCCGCTCGTTAGGCGCGGCATCGGCGTGACGACGGCAGGTCCCGTGAAGACGTGCGCGGCGTGCGCGGCCAGCGAGGTCCATGTCACGGAACCGAGCCGACTGAGGCTGACAGCAGATGCTGCCAACGAATCAAGCTGCTTTGGCGGTGCGCCTGTTAGGCGCGAGCCAAGCGAGCCACAAGGTCCGTCACACACTCGGCTCGTGTCTGGGGCGGCGACGGCTGCGATCGTAAGGCTTGGAGTGGAGCACAAGGAACCCCACCAGGGGGGCGGCGTGTCGTTCCCATCGACGCGCGCAGCACCGGAGATGGAGAACGAATCGCGAACGCTGACCGTCGCTGGAAGTCGCGGCTCAGGGATGTGCAGTGCGTAAAGCACACCGACGCGCGACTCGATTGGCACGCTGACTCCCGTGACAGGGGCGCGCCCGCGTGCAGAGATCCAATAAGTCGCGCGCGAGAGTCGAGTGACGAATGTGATGCTGGTTGTACTGTCTGGGTAGCGCGCGACGAGCGGTCCCGCCGTGGCACCGATAGGCAGCGTTATGTTCGAATCCCTGCTCCACGCGGCTGCAGCAGCGACTTGCCCGTGCTCCGCGGCTTCGGACGTGCGGAGCGCCAGCGACGCGTCTCCGGAGGCTCGCGCTTGCGTCGACGCGGCGACCAGTACGCCCGCAGCAAGGGCTGCGGTCACGAGGATCGCCAGAAGAACGAGCACCAGGGCGACGCCGCGGCGATTCATCTGTTGCGTAGCGCCACGTTAGCCGTGAGCGATTCGGCGCGGAAACCGGTGCGCATGCCTGGAATTCGCACGGGCGTCGCGCTGCGCGTGCGCAGCGTGACGTCGAGCAGGGCAGCGCCGGGCGGAGACGGCCCATAAGGTAGCAGGCCACCTAACGAATCAGTCAACCGAAACCGAATGCCTGGAGCGCCGGCGCTCCCCGTGTATGGACCGCTCACGGGTTGCAGAACGGACCAGCGTGAAAGTGCACCGTCCCAGTCGCTGACGCCGAGGTAATCTTTGCCAGACGAGTTGTACACCAGCACGCGCAGACGGCGTGAGAAGCGCACGACGGCGCCGAGGGGGATTGTGACAGCCGCTGGACCAATCCAACCCGCGATCGAGAGGACTCTCGCGCGATGGCCGGCGTCGCGTACGGGATCGAGCAGCGGCGACCCCGAGCACCCGTTAGGCACCCAGGCCAGGGCGCTCACGGAAGCTGTCCACCATCGATCGTCGCTTGCACCAGGTAGCGGCCCGGCGTCGTAGATGTGCGCCAAATCACCGGGGCGTGGGGCGTGCGTCCAACTCGCGAGCCGCTGGCCCACGGCGATGCTGTCCGGCGCGAGCATAAGCTGACTGGATGTCCCCGCGAGGCAGGCGACGCCCGTGCCGATGGCATAGCCAAACTCGACGAGCGTGTCGTGTACGGCGTAGACGTCGCCGGCCGCGGGCGCGGCTGACGCTAGCACGGCCGGGATGATCTGCTGCCCCTGACGCGCCTGTCCACGTGACTCCGCGATTGCGGTTGTACCAGCGACAAGGCGGCTGTGGCCGACGAATGCGGTGCTCAGAAGAGCGAAGAGAATGCCACTTACAGTGAGCGCGACAAGCAGCTCGAGCAGCGTCCGGCCGCGATACGTCCCTCGCTCGTTAGGTGACGCCTCCCCTATGATGTGTGACGCGACCTGAACAATTACTCGCGCGAACAGAGATCGATTGAAGTTGCGCACACGCTCACGCTAAGGCTCGATCGCGATGTTACGTGACCATTCGCGTGCCATCGCGGCCAAACGCCCGCCGTTCTCAGCGGCTGCTCTGGTACGCTGACTGCAGACCAATGCCTGAGCAGCACGCAAGCGGTGTGGAGACTGCCTTAGGGTCCTGAGCTACGGAGGAGGCTGACATGTTGTTCGTCGACCGTCACGACGCAGGGCGCCAGCTTGCTGGCACCCTCGCCGAGCTGGATTTGGACCCGCGTAGCGCGGTCGTGCTTGGTTTGCCGCGCGGCGGAGTTCCAGTTGCGTACGAGGTTGCCAAGGCGCTCGATCTTCCGCTCGACGTTTTCCTCGTGCGAAAGATCGGTCTGCCAACGCAACCGGAACTGGCGATCGGCGCGATTGCGACCGGTGGTGTCCGCGTTTTCAACGGGGAAATGATCCGCGAGAGCGGCATTACCGAAGCGGACATCGCGGCGGTGGTGGCGTACGAGGAGCGAGAGCTGGCGCGCCGTGAGGGGCTCTACCGCGGTGACGAGCGCCCAATAGACGCGAAAGGCAAGACAGTGATTCTCGTGGACGATGGTCTGGCCACTGGTGCGTCGATGTTCGCGGCTGTAACGGCGCTGCGCGCGCATGATCCGGCTCGCATCATCGTCGCCGTGCCGGTCGCCTCGAGCGAAGCGTGCGCGGACCTGCGCCGGGTCGCGGACGTCGTGGTGTGTGTTGAAACGCCAGAGCCGTTCCGTGCGGTCGGCGTGTGGTACCACGATTTCTCCCAAACAACCGATCAGGAAGTCCGCGCACTACTCGCTGCGGCACGAGTGAATGTGCCAGCCGCTTCGGCCGTGGAAAAGTAGCCTAACGCGGGGCGCTGTATGAGTCACTCGATCTTACCATCTGGACACGAAGAAGACGGCGTCCGGGATGAGCCCATTCAGGTTCCCAGCCAAGCGGACATCCTGCGAGGGGATCTATCGATCCCCAACGGCGCGAGTGGACTCATCATCTTCGCCCATGGCAGCGGGAGTAGTCGCTTCAGCTCGCGCAATCGCTTCGTGGCGAAGGTGCTGCAGCATGGAGGATGCGCTACGCTACTGCTGGACCTGCTGACGCCCACGGAAGAGCTGGTCGACATGCGCACGCGTGAGCACCGATTCAACATCGGTCTGCTGGCTGCGCGGGTGGCGAGCGCAATCAACTGGGCGCGGCACAATGAGCGGACTTCATCGCTGCCCGTGGGTCTCTTCGGCGCGAGCACGGGTGCAGCAGCGGCGCTGCTTGCGGCAGCACGTGGCGGCGATGGAGTTCGTGCCGTTGTGTCGCGCGGCGGCCGGCCGGATCTGGCGGGCGCCTCGTTAGGCGATGTGACCGCACCGACGTTGTTCATAGTCGGTGAGAACGATCCCGAGGTGCTGCGCCTGAATCGCATGGCACAGTCGGTCATGCAAGCGCCGACTGATCTGGTCGTAATCCAGGGAGCGTCGCACCTGTTCGAGGAGGGAGATACGCTGGAGCAGGCTGCTGTCGCCGCGCGGGATTGGTTTGTGCGTTGGCTTCCCATTGGCGACGCGGTGACGCAACCGCGTTAGGGCACTACGGCTCCGGACAGTTCACGAGCGTTGCGAGACGATTGCTGCGCGGCGTGACGGAACCGCGCCTCGGTACAGTTACCGTGACGTCGAGCTGCGCGACATCCAGACTATCGGTGATGATCCACGACCCGGTGAACGCTGCGTGTGAGCCGGTACCGCTCGCCAGGCGTGCGCATGCCGCCGCGCGAAGTGAATCGATGATGCTCTGAGTGTAGACGCTGCCACGGAATCGCAGGTCGCTGTCGTAGAGCCGCGCGAGGATGAATTGGCCGGCGCTGAGCATCGACAGAAGCACGGCCGCGAAGAGCACCATCGCGACGAGCGTTTCGAGGAGAGAGAATCCAGCGCAGCGACTTTTCGTTTGCATGCGCGGACGATACTGCCACGACCGCCAGGTGCCGCATCGTTCTCACGCGGCAATCCCCTTTAGGCCGCAAAAGCAACGAGGGGCAGCCTGTTGAGCTGCCCCTCGATCACTACGTTACTCGCGTTAGGCGAGAACTACTGGCACTTCGGCTCGCCTTCGACCAGCGCGGGTGCCACTGCACCGACGCCGATGAAGATTGCGCACGTCTTGGTCGTCGCGGTATGCGTCGACGTCGCGCTCCAGCCTGTGCCGCCTGACGCGGTCGCGGCAACCGTCACGCCAGCGGACGGAACGAAGCCAGCCAGCGACACCGTGGCGCCGGAGATGTTCGACGCCGGGCCGCCCGTGTAGACCTGGAAGTCGGCGAAGTACGACTCCTGCGTCGTCGCCATGTTGCGAAGGTCCGACTTCATCGAAGCCAGATACGCCTTCTCTTTCGTGTTGGCGAACTTCGGGATCGCGATCGCGGCCAAGATGCCGATGATCACGACGACGATCAGAAGTTCGATCAGCGTGAAGCCCTTGCGGTTCTGCATGGTGCGGTCTCCGGGGTAGGTGCCGTGGTAGTGGTGCGTTGTAACTCGAGGCGAGTCGTGTCGGTCTGTGCTAAGGCAACGTGCGGACCAGCGACACAGGCATTCGGTATCGCGGTGTCGTAGCGATACTTACGGATGCTGTTGCGCGGTCGACAGGCGGCTGACACAGAGTGTTTTGCGCCCCTCCGTTGCAACCTGCCACATGCCAATCGGCATCCGAGCCTGCTGCTGGACGCGAGCGCCGTAGCTAGGCATGCCTAACTGGTCGTTCGAGTCTGCGGATTTGACGATTCGCGCAAGTACGCGTCACGCATGCGGTTGTTAGAACACGTGACGAAGGTGACCACGGTGACTACGGTCACGCCACGCGCGTTGCGCGCCCCACAAACCAACCTAGGCGCCACGTCACATGGCGCGTACCGAAACCGCGCTAGTTAGGCGGTTTTTCCGCGCCCGCTCGGCGCCGGTGGAGGCGGAAAAAGATTGAAGCGCACGATGTGCCAGAAGGCCGCCACGCCGTCCTTCCAGTTGATTTTCTTCCCTTCGGCGTACGTGCGTCCGGCATACGAAATGGGGACTTCGTAGATGCGCGCTCCAGCCTGCGCCAGACGCGCCGTAATCTCGGGCTCGAAGCCAAAACGATCAGCAGTCAGGACGAGGCTGCGCGCGAGCTCTCCGCGCACCGCTTTATAGCACGTCTCCATGTCGGTCAGGTTCAAATTGGTGAACATATTGCTCACCGTCGTTAGGATCGTGTTCCCGACCGAGTGCCAATAGTACAGGACGCGATGCGGCCCGCCCAGGAAGCGTGAGCCGAACACAGCGTCCGCCTGCCCTTCGACGATTGGCTCGAGCATGTGCGGCCAATCAGCCGGATCGTATTCCAGATCCGCATCCTGCACGATTACGACGTTGCCTGTGCTGTTGGCCAATGCCGTACGAATCGCGGCGCCTTTCCCCCGGTTGTACGGCTGATGGATCACCTTATCGATGCGGCCGTCGGCGAGAAGGTTGTCGAGGATCTGCGCGGTGCCGTCCGTCGAGTAGTCGTTGACGCAGATGATCTCCTTCATCACGGGCACAGTGTGCACCTGGTCGATGATGAGGCCGAGCGTGCGTTCCTCGTTGTAGACCGGGATCAGCACCGACAGCACTAACGAGTCGCGATCGATCGGCGAGCGTCCGCGTAAGCGCGGAATGGCCGGTTCGTCTACAGTCGGTAAGCTTGCCGGCGTTAGGCGATGCGAGGTCATTGATGCAGGTTCATGAACACTGTCGCGCTTCCCACCCGATCCACCGGTCGTATGATCGCGGGTTGCACGCGCGCCAGTGAATCCGCGGCGCGTAGCGTGTTCTGCCAAGCGACAATATAGAAGCGCGGACGATAGCGCTGCAGAATCTCGCGCACGTTGGCCAGGTCGTGATTGATATCGCTCGGCCGTACATGGTCCGTCGCCTCGAAGTCATTCACCGGGACCGCGCGGCGCCCGGTATACAGGTACACGGCCGGATCATCCTGCACGGCAACAATATCACTCGGCTGTGTGTTGTGACGCACCCACGTGACAACGCCACCGATGCGCTCGCCCGAATCGCGTTGTACAGACGTCCACCACTGGTCGCGATAGCCGCGGTAGTTGTAAGTGACAAACCCGATAAGCGCTGCGGCGGCACCGGCGAGGCATGCGGCACGAGGGACGTGACCGAGCCGACTCTGCGGACGGGCCTGCCAGATCGCGGCGACGCCCGCGGTGAACACAAAAGCAAACATCGGGAAGCCGGCCATAACGAAGCGGATCACCTCGAACGGCCAGAGCAGCACAATCAGGGAGTAGCCTAGTACGAAGAGCACCGCGACCGGCGTTTTCCTGGCGAGCCGCGTTAGGCCGATGAGGAAGATCACGAGCGCCGCTGCCAGCGTGAGGCCGCGCGCCCAGCCTGACGCGACCGGCATCACGAGGTAGTCGAGTAGCTGCTGCAGGTCAGTCACGTTCTTGTTTATCACGGCGAAAGCATAGTCCCAGCCGCCTTCGCGATAGCCACCGATCATCCACCCGAGGTAGCTGCCGTATTTCCCGGCGACGACCGCGGGTACATCGCCGCCGTGTGCTGCTGACCAGAGCTGCCATGGAGCGAGGACGCAGACACCCGTGACCAGCGCGGCGATCGCGGCGGTCACGCGACGGCGGACGAGCAATGCGAGAATGAGCGCTGGGAGCAACGCGATGCCGATCGTCCTGACGAGCGCCAGTGCGCCACCTAACGCGGCCGCCGCCACTGCGTTAGGGACCTTGCCTTCGTTCACGGCTCCTTCGCTCACCATGAGCGCAGGAAAGAGCAGCGCGATAAACAGAGGCTCGGACAACACGACGCCAGTCACATAGAGCACGAGCACGCAGATCGTCCCGGCGACGGCCGCGAGTCCTGAGCTCACGACGCCGAGCTTCGCTCGAGTGCGCGCGAAGGCGTACGCGCCGAGCGCTCCTAAGGAGAGGAGAATCGCGTTGGCGTACTTGAAGATCACCACGTTGTTCGGGAAGTCGGGCCAGAGCTTCCAGAGTCCCGCGAGAAAGATCGGATAGCCAGGTGGATAGTGAACGACACGCGGCATGTCGGGGAGATTCAGCTGCCGGTAACCTTCTCCGGTAGCGAGCGCTTTGGCGAGAATCACGTACGTCGCGTCGTCCTGAATGGAGCCGACGGGCCACGGTGTGATGGACATGATCGCGGCCACGAGCACGACAGCCACGACGAGCACAGGCGCGATGCGGTGGCTCACTGCACCACCCTCTTGAACGCCGCGCCGTTAGGTGTCGCGCCGAGGTACCTGAGGACCGGGGGCTTCGACCGAGCGAGCGCGGACGCCGTGTTCATGCCGATGACTGACGTCGGCACATAGTACTCAGGCCGCAGCTCGGACAGCAGCTGCCTAACGGCATTCACGTCTTCTTCCGCGGATAACGGATGCACTCGCTCACGAACCATCCACGTGCTCGTCGGAACGGCGCGGCGTCCGGTATAGAGATAGACGGCGGGATCGTGGTCCGTCGCGATGACGTCGCTCATCGCCGTGTTGTGCGCCACCCACTCCACGATGGGCTTGAGCCGCTCGCCGCCTTTGCGCTGGACGTTCACCCACCATGAGTTCCGGTAGCCACGACCATTATAGGTGGCGGCGCCGATCGCGAGGCCGACGCAAAGCGCGACGGCTGCGTAGCGCACGAGCGCAAGTTGCCGCGCCGGTTGCCACCGCAGAATGCCGCGCACACCCATGGCGGCACATAACGCCAGAACCGGCCAGAGCCCTAGGAGAAACCGATTCGGCTCGAAGGGCCAGATCATGACGACAGCGACGTACATCGCCATGAATATGACTGTCACGGGAGCGCGACGCGTTAGGTTGCGGGCGCCGAAGACGAGCAGGCTGAAAAGCGCGGTAAAGGAGATTATGCGGGGCCAGAGCATATCGACAGGCGCATGCAAGTAACTCATCACACGGAACAGATCGCGCGCGTTGCGCTCCACCACGCGCCACAGAAACTGGACGCCGCCGTCGACGTAGCCCTGCGCAACCCAACCAGTGTACGAGCCGTACTTCCCGGCGATGATCGGGGCGACTTCGTGCTGGTGCAGCGCAACCCAGAGCTGCCATGGTACGATGAGAAGTCCCGCGCCGATGGCGAGCAACGTCGCGGCTGCATAACGACGTCGCCACAGGAGCAGACCTAGAGCTGCGGGAATCGCAAAGAGCCCGAGCGTGCGCACCAGCGCGAGCACAGCGAGCAGAACGCCTGCGACGAACGCGTCACGCGCACGGCCGCTTTCGATCGCGCGTTCGGCGACGAGCAATGTCGGCAAGAGCAAGGCGAGGAAGAGCGGCTCCGACAGTACCATACCGCTCAGGAGCAGGATCACCACCGAAAGCGTGGCGCCGAGCGCTGTGATCGCCGAAGCGAGGCGCGACAGGCCGAGCCGTCGTTCAGCAAACACATAGGTGCCCGCCGCCGCGAGGCCTAACAGCAGCGCGTTGGCGAACTTGAGAAGTACGAGGTTGTCCGGGAATGCCGGCCACAGCTTCCACATCACGGCGATGAGCGCCGGGTATCCTGGCGGAAAATGCGTCGCGTTAGGCGCTCCCGGCAGATTGATGAGCCGATACCCCTGCCCCTCGGCGAGCGACTTTCCCAGCACCGTGTAAATCGCATCGTCCTCGAAAGCACCAACGGGCCACGGCGTGACAGTCAGCACGGCTACAGCGAGTACGAGCGCCGCAATTGCGATCGGAATAAGTTGCGAAGTGCTCGGCTCGAGGAGTGAACCGCGATCCGGACGCGGTGACGTTATAGGTTGCTGCAGCGGCGTGACGATCATGGCTACCTCACGAGTGCCGCGGCCGAATCACGAAGCGCCGCTGCAGCGCTCGGATTGCCTATCGCCGCGGCGAGGTCGGCTGACTCGGAGTACACGCGGTGATCACCGGCGAAGAGCCGCCGCGCCAGCGCGAATTCGCGCGTGGCGTCGAGGGGGCGACCGGCAGCACGATGCACGCGACCGGCGACCCAATGCGCACGATAGGATTCCGGGTGGTCCGTGAGCAGCGTGATCACATAGGTGCGATCGTCACGCCAGACCGGGGTGCGCGACCACGTGCGCACAGCGCCCGCCACTAGCGCAGCCGCTGCAACGCTAACAGCCATTGCTTTGCGCTGCGTCAGCAACGCATCGAATGTCAGACCTAACGTGAGCATCGCCCCCACGCTCGGCAAATACAACGCGCGCTCGGCGAGCGTGATGCCCGAGACGAAGAAGACATTGGCGACGGGTGCAATGGCGATCCCGACCCACAATAGGGCGAATGCTAGGCGCCGATGCCGACGCCAGGCGGTGACAACCGCGACCACGTAGCTGGCCAGCAGCGCCAAGCCGATGGCGCCAGCCGCGGTCATTCCGTGCGCTGCCGGAATCACCTGCGCCTCATAATCGGCGGAGAGTGAGACTGGGGCGATTAAAAGCCTAACGTAGTGCGGGATGACAGTCGCGACGGTCCACAGACGATCGCCAAGCGAGGCATCGGCTAGTGTCCCTGTCATCACGCGGAAGGGATGGTCGCTGAACACGATCGCCAGCGTCACCAGATACGCCGCGACGACGAGGACGTAGCCGAGGTACAGTCTGCGCCGAGCTCTGGGGTCTGAGGTCTGAGGTCTGAGCAGGACATCGTTCGCTACGATCAGCGCAATCGCGACGACAGCGTTCTCCTTCGAAAGAAGACCAAGGGCAAAGAGCGGAATGGCCAGCCGCGACCCGGCGCGGTGAGCCAATAGCGCGCCTAACGTGAAGACAGCAGCCATCAGCTCGAGCCTTCCCACGACGTTGGCGACGGCTTCGACATGAACTGGATGAACGGCGAACAGCGCGGCGCAGACGATAGCCGCCGACGACGTCATCAGGTCGCGTGCGAGACGCCACAGCAATACTGTCGCGAGCACGTGCCAGGCGATGTTGACGGCGTGAAACCACGCTTGATCGCCGCCGCTCAAGCGCCAGTCGAGCGCGAAGCCAAGGATTCCCAACGGACGATACTGGCCACCGCCCAGCGCCTCGGGCCAATAGGGCATCGCGAACGCGCGCCAGCTCTCGCTGAGCTGCTGCACGAGCGGATTGCCGAGGAGAATTCCACGATCGTCGAGCACGAAGCCATTGCTCAGCGCGTTGGCAAAGACGATTGCGGCAAAGAGCGAGAGCGCGGCGCAGGTGAGCACGTCCGCGCGAAACCAGCGACGTGTCTCCGCGTCCGCTCTCGATGCCGGCGCCGGCAATGCCGCCGCCGCGTGCGTCACGCCGCCTCGCTCCCGAAGCGCGAGAGCTTACGGTGCAGCGTCGACGGATCGATGCCTAACGTCTCGGCTGCGCGCGTCTTGTTGCCGCCCTCGCTGTTCAGCACCCAGAGGATATACGCGCGCTCGATCGTCTCGAGCGTCGGATTCGGTGTGGGACGATCCTCGATCAACCGTTCCGGCGTGAGGGTCGTCACGCGCTCAGGAAGTGCGCTCGGCGGAATGACATCCGAATCGGAGAGGATCACCGCACGCTCGAGCGCGTTTTCCAGCTCGCGCACGTTTCCTGGCCAGTTGTAGGCCTGCACCAGTTCCAGCGCGGACTCGCTCAGCTGCTTCGGCGCCTCGCTGCGATGGTCCGCGAGGCGAGCGAGAAACGCATCGACAAGCAGCGGAATGTCTTCCTTGCGTTCGCGCAGCGGCGGGAGATGCAAAGCGATGACGTTCAGTCGGTAAAAGAGATCGCGCCTGAAGTTGCCACGACGGATTTCTTCCTCGAGATCGCGATTCGTCGCCGCGATCAATCGGGTGTCGATCGGCTGCGATTCGGTCGCGCCGACGGGGATGACCTGACGATGCTGCAAGACGCGCAGGAGCTTGACCTGCGTCGCGGGCGTCGTCTCGCCGATCTCGTCCAGGAAGAACGAACCCTTTTCGGCGGAGAGAAAGAGACCTGTCTTGTCCTTCACCGCGCCGGTGAATGAGCCTTTTACGTGTCCAAACAACTCGCTTTCGAGCAAGCTCTCGGGGAGCGCGCCGCAGTTGATGGAGAGGAATGGTCCTTCGGTGCGGTTCGAGAGCGTATGGATGTAGCGCGCGATGACTTCCTTGCCGGTCCCGGATTCGCCCTGCAGGAGCACAGTCGATTCGGTAGGCGCGACGGTCTCCGCCAGCCTAACGATGTCCATCCATGACTTGCTGGTGCCAATCGGCCGCCCCGAGACGCTCGTATCGCGCCGCTTGATCTCCTGCTTGAGCGACTTGTTCTCCACGCGCAAACGGCGATGCTCGACGGCGCGGCGCAGGATGGCGACCAGCTCGTCGTTGCGAAACGGCTTCTGTATATAGTAGAAGGCGCCTTCGTTCACGGCCTGCACGGCGGACTGCAGCGTCGCCTGAGCGGTCATGAGGATGACAGGCGTGTCGGGACTGCGCGCGCGAACGGCGGACAAGACCTGCATTCCACCAACCGTCGGCATGCGCACGTCGGTCAGGACGATGTCAGGATCGATCTCGCTCAGGCGATTGAGCGCTTCCTGTCCACCTAACGCCACGTGGGCGGCGAATCCTTCGTTCTTCAGCAGGATCCGGAGCGAGTCAACGATGCCGGATTCGTCGTCGATGACGAGGACGCTCGGCAGACCGCTGGCGTGGGCGCTGGCGGGACGATCGATCACGAGAGGTCTCCGTTGTCGGTCTGGTGCGTCGGAAGGAGCACGGTGACGCGAGTGCCGCGCGAATCGGTGTCCACGAAAACGAAGCCGCGATGGGCCTCGATCGCACGGTGCACAATTGGGAGTCCGAGACCACTACCCCCTTGCTTGGTCGTAAAGAATGGATCGAACAGGCGATCGCGGATTTCCGGCGGAATGCCGGGCCCTTCGTCGCTCACGCGTATGGCGACGCCACCACGATCGAACGTCATGCCGGCGGGTGCATCGTCGACGCCTAACGCCACGAGCTCGACGCGCACACGCCCGCCGATGTTCGACGCCTGAATCGCGTTCAGAATCAGATTGAACATCGCGCGGTGCAGCAGGTCCTCGTCGCCTTCGACCATGAGTACCGGCAGCGCCGCGTTGCATTCGACTTTCACGTCGTCCGGGCGATCCGGGTGCGCCGCCGCGAGACTCGCGGCACCGCGCGTGACTGCGAGAAGATCCATCGGCTCGATCTTCGTCACGCGCACGCGCGAGAAGTCGAGAAATTCGGAGAGGAGGCGCGACAGACGGTCCGACTCACGCACGATCAACGACGCGAGCAGCTGCTCGTCGGCGTTCGTGCGTGGCGAGCGGGAGAGCTGCTCCACCGCGCTGCGGATCGATGCCAGCGGATTCTTGATCTCGTGCGCCAGCGAGGAGCTCAGCTCGGCGACAGCTTCCAAGCGCTCGGCGCGCATGTGCAGCATGTCGAGACGCTTCTGATCCGAGATGTCCTGGAATATCGCAGTGGCGCTCGTCACTCCTGCTTGCCCGTTGGCGTCCGAGCCGTTTCCGCCCGCCGCGTTGTCGTCCGTTGCCGGCGCCGTCGTGTCAGAGACAGTCGTGTTGAGTCCGATCGGGAAGCTGCGCGGACCGACGGTAATGGTCCCTTCGGCGCGTGTCACGCGCGAGCCGTCAGTGGCGGCGCGTTCAAGCGCTCTCGCGAGCACGGGTGCCACCGGTTCGAGCGCCTGGAGGATCTGGTCACCTACGCGATCTTCCAGCGGCATGCCTAACAGTCGGCTGGCCGTGGGATTCGCGTAGAGAAGCCGACCTAGTGGATCGACGGTGATGATGCCGCTGCGAATGTTGCGCAGGATGTCGGCGGCTTGTAGACGCACCTGATGCAGCTCGGCGACCAGCTCCACGTGGCCAGCGCGCGCTTCGCGAAGGCGTGCCGCGAGATACGCGCTCAGTAGTGCGACCGTCGTGAAGACGCCGAGTTGAAGCCAAACGAAGACATCGAGACCCGCTCGTTGCGCGATAAGGATGTCCCCGAAGTACAGGGCGCAGCCTAACGCGGCTATGAGCAGGGCGCGCGACACCAGCAGCAACAACGCTGCCGTCGCGATGACCAGGATGTAGAGTCCCGCGAACTGCGACGATGCACCACCGGTGAGGTGGACGATCGCCGTGACGATGGCGAGGTCGAATGCGGCCTGGGCCGTGAGGAACGTCCGGCCTAACGTGCGCCGGAGGAAATCGCTGTAGGCGAGCGAGCCAAGCGTGAAGACAAGCGTTGCAGTAACCACGAGCGACGCGAGCAGCGTGGCGCTGCGGTCCGCCTCGCGCCAGGCCATAACGGCGGCGACGAAGATCGCCCCCGACGTGGCCACGCGCCCCAAGTACATCCCCCGCAGTAGCCTACGCGGGTCCAGGAAGATGGTCGTCGGTTCGGCGCGTGTATTTTCCACTGTGGTAGGACGACTGGGCCTGTTGCATGTTGCAAGAGCCGCCAGACTCGTCTTGTTGGCATACCGCTGAGCAAGCCTCCGCAGGAAAGAAAAGTGCAAATGGTTGCGCAGGAAACACTTACGGCAGGCGTCATAGTTGCCAGACTGGCAGCGGTGTTCGGCCTCGTCCTCTTGAACGGCTTCTTTGTCGCCGCGGAATTCGCCTTGGTTGGGGCTCGGCGGTCGCGGCTGACCCAGATGGCGGAGGAAGGGGAGCGCGGTGCGAAGTACGCGCTCAAAGCCCTCGGCCGGCTGGACCACTACATCTCCGGCACGCAGGTCGGCATCACGCTCGCGTCGCTCGCGTTAGGCTGGATCGGCGAACCCGCGGTCGCCGTGCTGGTGGACCGGTTGCTTGCGCTCGTGGGGATCCAAGTCCCGCCGGGCGCCGCGCACACGGCGGCTGGCGTCACGACCGCGTTCGTGATTCTGATGTTCCTGCACATCGTGCTGGGGGAGCAAGCGCCCAAATTCGTCGCGATATCTTCGCCGGAAAAGACGAGCACCCTGCTCGCCCTTCCGCTGATGCTGTTCTCCAAGCTCACCGCGCCATTCATCGCGGTGCTGAACGGTGCGGCGAACGGGCTCTTGAGACTGATGGGCTTCAAGGGGATGACGGAGGCGCATCAGGTGCACTC
>DASYRX010000383.1:0-4210 GCA_036003845.1 Gemmatimonadaceae bacterium
TGGTTCCACACCGGGCTACATCCCGATTATCACACGATCTACGACGACCCCGAGAAGATCAATTATCCGAAGATGGAGAAGATCACTCGGCTCGTGCACCAGGTGAGCTGGGATCTGGCGCAAGGTGGTGATCGGCCGCGCTTAGCCACCGACGGAAAGTAGTGCGCCCCCGCACCGCACCCCAGGGCGTCGAGTGCGTCATGTGTTAAGAAGCGGAAACGTTAAGCAGAGCCCTGTCCGCAGGCGTTAAGGTCGTCAACGGCGGGAACAGTCTAACGTCGTTGACGATCTTGACGTTCGCGCGTTAGGCACTGCTTAACAAAGTTATCGCTTAACCCATGACGCGGTCGACGCAGTTGCCCTTCCTCCGACTGTTCGAAGCACTCCTCATTGCCTATCGTGCCCGCTTCCCGATGCGCGCTCCAGGCCGCTGCGCAACTCGAACAGGCCGATCGTGAACGGTTCGAGCCCCTTCGCCTGCGCCTGCAGTAACAGTCCCGCGTAAGGCACTCGGCCCGCCGGCACACTCCCGCTCGCCCACGCATTCACGCGGGTCTGCCAGGTCGCTCCAGCCGCGCGCTCCTTCGGCTGATCCGTCACCGCGACGAAGCCGAACGCTGGATTGAGCACAACATCCTCGTACTCGAACCAGGTGCCTGACGAGTCGGTTCGGAACGCGTCGACGACAACCTTCCATTTGCCTGCCGCTGGATTCGGCACCATCACCGATTCATCGCCGAGCATGTCAGCATCCGCTTTGGACGGAACGCACTCTTTGCCAGTGCAATCGAAGAGATAGAGATCCAGATCGGACGACGGGCTGGCGCCGCGCACGTGCGCGATGAGCGCCGTTGATCCCGGCGGCACATCGATCTCGTACAAGCGCTCCTGCGTTTCGCGCAGCTGCACGCGATCGCGCCGAGCCGTGCCGAGCGCCTGGCTTATGGCCGAGCCGGGGAAGGCGCCCATGCGATTCGTGAACTGCACGTCGAGCGATGCGTTGCGTTCGGCACCACCGGCGAGTGCATCGAGTCCATTGCCGCTCGCGACGCCGATGTCGGCGCCGAGCGCCGTCACCGTAAGCGTTACAGCCGTTGATGGCACAGCCGCTACCTTCTTGGCCTGCTGCCAGTCGAAGAACCGTGTGTCGTCCACGTCCTGTAAGCGCACCTCCCACACGCCAGGGGCGGGATCGAGAATCGCATACGTGCGCTTACCAGTCGTGTCGGGTTGCCGCAGCGCGCTCACGTTTCGCGCATCTGGGCGCGTGATCGCAACGGACACGCGCCGCTTCGTCGACTCGACGTCAACGCGCAGCGTCGATGCGCCCTCTGGCACGCGATAGTACAGATGGCTCATTCCTGGACGCGGCACGTCGAACTTCTTCTCCGACTTGAAGCCAGTCGCCGCTAATAGTGGTTCGGCGGCGACAATCGTTGCCTGCGTGCGATACTCGAAGCCAGGGAAGCTCGGATTGTCGAGCGTCAGCAAGGCCGTGTGCACGCCGCCCGTCGTCGGCGCAACGTTTACCGTGAGTGGCACGGCGACGTTGAGAGGTAACGCGATCGACGTCGCCGACGAGAACGTCCCGTCGTTGCCGATCCAGCCTAACGCGAACGTCATGGCTGCGCGCGGACCCGTCGTGCGTGTGAACGTCACAGTGCGCTCGCTGCGATCGCCGGTAATCCACCCCTCGCGCTCGAAGAGGCCCACGCCCTCATCGGCGACTGTCAACAACTTGCTCGTAGCATGCCTAACGTTTGCACGACTGGTGATGCTGATGGGAGTTTTGACGGTGTCCAGCGCTTTCAGGATTTCCCATGCACCGGCGACGTTCACGACGCCGTTCCCCTGCTTGTTCGCGGGCAGGTGCGGCACCCAACGCGCCGAGGTCATGAGAGCGTGGCGCAGGCGGTACGCGTCATACTTCACGTTCGATTGCTTGGCGGCGCTGATGAGCAGCGCGACCGCGCCAGCCGTCGTCGGCGTGGCCGTCGACGTGCCACCGGCGATGTTGTAGCCTGGCGGCAATTGCATCAGCCCAGGGATCGCCGTGCCTTCGACGAAGCCGCGACCAGTACTCACGTAGTTCGACGGCGCGATCACGTCAGGCTTGAGCGCACCGTTTCCCATCGGACCGTAACCGCCCGTTATCAGCAGGTTGTCGTCGTGCTCGACCTGCACGCCGTGATTCGCGAAGAAGTTCGCTTTGCTTTCGTGGCCGCCCACAGAGATCGCGCCTGACGCGAGCGCGTAGTCGTCGATCGCGGCGAGCATCGCATAATTGTGCGTCGGAATGCAGATCGGCTTGCCGTATTTCGCGATGAGGCGCCCATAGATCACAGTGGCGACCAGGCGTCCATCGAAGAGCAGATAGTTGCGTGCGATGTTCGAGCTCTGCTCGAGAAAGACAACGTCAACGGCCGGATGCTTCACAGCGCGGATCACGGCTTCGGTTTGTCCATACGCCGCGCCGCCTTCAGCCACGTTCACGATTTGCGCGCCTGGTGCTACGCCGTCGAAGCGGCCTGCTGTTCCTCGACTCGCAGCTGCCGCACCGATGACGAGCGACGCGTGGCTTGCGACTCCAAGGTTCAGCGCGACGAGCTTTTTCGCCGTGTCGATCTGCACCGCGAAGCCGACGGACTCACGCACCGGCGTCTCGGGCTTGTCTTTTCCGATGACGCCGAACTCGGGACGCATGCGGAAATCGCTCAGCGCTTTTTCATCACTGAAGTCGAGGTCCTGATCGGTGTCGACCCAGACGTCGTTCGTGGTTGGATTCCACAGCACGGCGAAGATTCGGCTGGAGCCTTCGGGATTGCCGTCGCGATTAACGTCCTTTTCGATTTGCGAACGAGAAACCGAATCGAAGACCGCTTCATCTAGGGCATCGATGCGGTAACTGCCTGAAGATGGCGCTCTGTAACTCTTGGTCTTCCAGGTTAGGTGGCCATCGCTCGCCGTCACCGTGTCTTTCATGCGCAGCCAGCGGCCGTCGTCTTCGTCGTCGATGTCGATGACGGTCTCGTAGGCGATGATCTTTCGCGTCGTCTTGCCATCGATCGTGGTCGCGACCTGAAGCTCGGGGAGTAGCGGATCCAGGCTCATGTCGATGATCGCGATCGTCGTTCCGCGCCCATCGAACGTCGGATGCGTCTTGCGCCACTCGAGGGCATTCATGTCGCTGAGTGGATCATAGCGATCGATGAGCGGCGTCTCCGGGAGCGTCGGGGGCCATGTCTTCTTGATCGTGTCTGCCGGCAGCGCGTCGGCAGGCGCCGCGGGCATAGATGCCGATGGGCCGTCGGCGAGGCCGAATGCGCGCGTTAGGCGACTGATCGATACATCCGCGCTGTGCACGAGCGGATCGCGTACCACGCGCTCCACGCTGTCGACAGGGACGCGCACGCGCAGATAGTCGACGTCGTCGTCGCGGTAGCGGATGCTGCCGCCGAGCTGCGTGACCAAGCGCGCCACTTTCGCGTTCGCGCCGGGCATGGACGCGACCACGAGCAAGACCGTCGTGTCGCCGCGCGCTCGCGCCGCCGCGATTTCGCCGCGCGCGTCCTTGAACAGGAATGGGCGGCGCGCTGGGTCAGCCTGCCGCGACTGTGCCGCGAGGTTCGACAGGCTGACAAGCGATGCCAAGCCTAACGCGATCGTGATTCGGCGCATTTTCTCCCCGCTTTGTGAGATCGGAGCAGTCAGCTGCTGTCAGCCGGCGGCCGGCAGCTGTCGGCTGACAGCTTCAGTTACGGAACAACTTTTCTCGGTTCTATCCGCACGACCCAAAGGCCGCTGAGCATATCATTCACAAACACGAGCCCGTTTTTCACGACTGCGCCCCAGGTCATCGTCTTGTTAGGCACGACGCCGTTGGGGTCCGACGGCATGAGCTCGACGATCGTGCGCCCTTGTGCCTTGAGATCGCCACGCAGCTCGCCGCCGACGTCGAACGCATGGAAGCCGCCGTTGTATGCGCCGATGTATAACGTGTCCCCTTCGGCCCACACGTTATGCACGCCGCCGTACTCGGGCTCGTACCACGCCACCGACTTTGGCTTTTCAATGTTGCTCACGTCGATGACTTGCAGCCGGCCGTACGCCCGGATGCTGCCGACATCCCACGTTCCACTCGGCGCTACCGGCGGGAACACTTCGTCGGCGATGAAGACGTAGTTCTTATGCCGCCATGCCGTGTGCGTCC
>DASYRX010000384.1:0-31016 GCA_036003845.1 Gemmatimonadaceae bacterium
CGAGCAGGGAAGCGCCTAACGGTGAACGTCGTCGCCGTGCAGCAGACGCGGCCGTTGGTGCGCCTGGAGGAGATCGCTGGGGCGTCGCCCAAGGCGACGAGACTGCGCGAAGCGTGGGCGCTGGGCAGGTAGGGAGCTAACTGGCAAAGAGAGCACGGATTCTCGCAGAAACGCGCGCCTCGGGCCGTAACCAAATAGCACTCTTCTCGGAATTTCGGTATTTACGATGTCAGTGGGCGTTGGCCAGCTGGTGGCACCGCAAGGCCCGTCGAACCGAATCCGCTTCATCCCGACGTCGCCGCTTGCGCCACACAGATTTGAGCAGTTGACGATTTGAAAGAGCAACTGCCTCTTCGGATGGAACGAATCGAGCGCCTGAAGCAAAGCGGAGCTCAACACATGCGCTGCGCAGCTACGTTTTTGCTTTTGTGAAAGAACAAGCGCTTCGGTAGTTGTGGGGCCAGAGCCGGTGAACTGCGCTGGCAGTGACGAATCGAATCGGTCCCATCCGACAAGTCCGCTCGATCCGAATAGGTCTTTGCCGTTCACGCTTTTGAAACAGGCATCTTCCCGGAGTTCCCCGGGGGCAACCCTCCGATCATTCCTCTGTCATTGACATTCCGAAATTCCCGGAATTCCGTGAGGATCACAAAACAGAATCCGCGCCGACCCGCGAGAATCCGTGGTTCCTGTTTGTTATTGACGCGGTTCAAAAGGGGCGGGCGCTCAGCGCCCACCCCTTCGCACGGCCGGCGAGCTCGCCTAACGCGGCTGTTCTACCGTCCGCAAATACGGCTTGTGCGTCTTGAAACCCTGCGGGTACTTCTTCTTCGCGTCCTCGTCCGACACCGAGGTCGGGATGATCACTTCCTGCCCCGGCCGCCAGTTCACTGGCGTGGCGACTGTGTGCTTCGCCGTGAGCTGCACGGAATCGAGTAATCGCAGCACTTCGTCGAAGTTGCGGCCCGTGCTCATGGGATACTGAATCGTCGCCTTCACCTTCTTGTCCGGCCCGATCACGAAAACGCTGCGAATCGTCTGGTTGTCCACGGCCGTGCGCTTTCCCGGCTGTGCGTCCGCGGGGAGCATGTCATAAAGCTTCGCAACCTTGAGCTCCTCGTCCCCGATCAGCGGATAATTCACCGCTTGTCCCTGTGTCTCGGCGATGTCCGCCGACCAGCGCTGATGGTCGACGACGCCATCGCCGCTTAGGCCGACAATCTTCGTGTTGCGCGCGTCGAACTCGGGTTTCAGCCGCGCCATGTAGCCAAGCTCGGTCGTGCAGACGGGCGTGAAGTTCTTCGGGTGCGAGAACAGGATGGCCCATCCATTGCCTATCCATTCGTGGAAATTGATCGTCCCCTGCGTCGATTCGGCGGTGAAATCGGGAGCTACATCGCCTATTCGTATCGTCATTCTCGGTCTCCTCGGCCAGCTAGTGCTGTGAAGCGAATGGTTGACTGCCTAACGCGCAACGATGGCGCTGTGAACGGACGACGCGAGCTCGCCGGCTGGCGCGCTCGCCAAATGAATCAGCGAAGCTACCGCAGAATTCCCGGCCGTGCGACCCGCCGCCTTGCTCTCTGAAGCGGGAAGGCTGGCGAAAACGGCTCAGGGGAGTGTTGTTTACGAATGGAGTCCGTCGTCTATCATCTGAGCGGTTCACGGTTCGGGCAGGTCGCCGTCCCGGCGATTTCAGTGCCAATTGATCGGTGAACCTGCATTTCTTGGAGCGACGTAGCGAAACAAATGGCTGAAACGATCGACGCGGCGCTCATCCACGAGCATCAACAGGAAGTCTCAGCCGGAGAACGCTTTGAGTTCGGCGCCAATTGGGCCCGATTCCTCGAGCAACTCGACGATCAACGGATCCAGGTAGCCGAAGACTCGGTCAGGCGTCTCGTCGGAACGCCGAGCTTGAGTGGCAAGACACTTCTTGATGTCGGGTCCGGTAGCGGGCTGTTCAGTCTCGCGGCGCGACGGCTTGGCGCGAGCGTGCATTCGCTGGATTACGATCCCCAGTCAGTCGCGTGCACAGCCGAGTTGCGTCGCCGGTATTTCAACGGGGACCCGCATTGGCAGGTCGAGCAGGGCTCAGCGCTGGATCCGGTCTATCTGAAGTCCCTCGGCGTCTTTGACATCGTGTATTCGTGGGGCGTGCTGCACCACACCGGTTCCATGTGGCCGGCGTTGGGCAACATGGTCCCGCTGGTGCGCGAGGGCGGCCAGCTCGTCGTCGCTATCTACAACGACCAGGGGAGCGCGAGTCGCCGTTGGACGGCCGTGCAGCGATTGTACAACCAGTTGCCACGCGCCCTGCGTTTCCTCGTGCTGTGGCCGTCGCTGGTCTTCCTGTGGACGCGGCCGTTGATCAAAGACTTCGTGTACCTGAGGCCGTTCAAGACCTGGCGCGATTACCATAAGAACCGAGGGATGTCCGCATGGCATGACCTTGTGGATTGGGTTGGCGGATACCCGCGCGAGGTCGCGAAGCCGGAAGAGATCTTCGAGTTCTACAAGGCCCACGGCTTCGAACTGGTGTATCTGCGCACGCAGGCCGGCAGCATGGGGTGCAACGAGTACACATTCGTCCGTCGCCGCCCCGCTTCCTAACGAGCAGAAGCGATGACGCTCCGGTGACTCCGACACCGTAGCGTAGATCTCCACAAAAGCTTCACGCGGAGGGCACAGAGGTGCCCCGCACGTCCGCCCAAGGACGCTGAGAAATACTTATCCCCGTGCACGACCTCGATCGCATAACGGGTGACATTATTGGCGCCGCTATGAGAGTGCATTCGAAGCTCGGGCCCGGCTTGCTCGAAAGTGCCTATCACGCCTGCGTCGCTCGCGAATTACGAAAGCGTGGCCTGTCGCTCGTCGGGTATCGCGTCGACATGTTGGTGGAATCGACCGTGGTTGTCGAACTCAAGGCAATCGGGCGAATACTCCAAGTGCACAGAGCACAACTCCTTTCACATCTGAGATTGGGTGCTTATCCAGTCGGACTCCTCATCAACTTCAATGTCTTACGGTTGAAGCAAGGCATTAGTCGCGTGGTCAATACCCGGTAGCCTCACGCGCTTTACGGAGTCCTCGGGCGGGGCAAAGGTGCGGATCTCTGAGCCGCCGAAGCGGATGTCCCGCCGACAAGTGAAAGGCCGAGGAAGCGCTTGGTGAATCAACGAGGTCGGGGGAGTTCTGCGGCCGTGTCCTCGAACAGCGTGACGTAGTTGTCGATCATCGTGGTCGGCGAATAGTGGTCCAACATCCGTTGCCGGCCGGCGGCGCCTAACTTGGCGCGCAAGGACGCGTCCTCCACCAATTTGAGCGCCGCGACGAGGCACGTTTCTTCGTTATGCGGGTCAAAAAGCAGTCCGCACTGACCGCTTTCAGTGAGATGCGGAACTTCGCCGACGGCGGAGCTCATCGATGGCACACCCATCGCCATCGCTTGCATCAGCGCGTTGGGGCACCCCTCCTTGAACGACGTGAGCGCGAAAGCATCGAACGTCGAGACTGACGGCCTGATGTCCGTCGTCTGACCCGTCCACACCACCTTGTCCGCCAGCCCAAGCTGGCCAGCGAGCGCCGTCATCTCCTCGAGCTGCGGGCCGCCACCGACGCAAACGAGCCTAACGTTTGGATGTCGTTCCGCAACCCTGCGAATCGTGTTGAGCAGCAGCGGATAGTTCTTGACGGGACGCACGTTCGCCACCGTGCCGAATACGAAATGCTCGTTCGTGAATCCGAGGCGTCTACGCTCCGCTGCGCGCACGTCGGGCATTGGGCGAAAGTGCTCGGCGTCGACGCCGTTAGGCACGACGACGACGCGCGGCTTGAGCCGCTTGGATCCGATAAGCGTGTCGCGGACCGCATAACCATTGCACACGACGACGTCGGCATAACGCAGCGAGCGCCACACCATCTGCTTATGGTGATCGCGTAAGCCGTCCCACAGGCTGATCAAATGATGTACGAGCTTGATGCGTCGACCGAAGCGCAGCTTCGCCGCGACTGCGACTAGCAGCGTCTTGAGGTCGAACGAGTTGATGATTGCGACGTCGTGCGTGCGGATGTACGCCAGGACTCGACGCAGCTTCCCCCACTCGACCCACGGGCGTCGCACCGGGATGATCGCGACCCGCGCTGGCGTTTTGCGGAACTCCTCGAGCAACGTCAGGTCGTCTCCGATGACGCAGAGGTGCACCTCCGTCGTCGCCGGGAAGTGGCGCGCAAACTCCAGCAAGCGCAGCTCCGGCCCCGCTGGTGCGAGGCCGTAGATGATGAAGAGGACTCTCGTTGGCGGCCGCGTTGCGGCCGAAGCGCTCGCTAGCAGCTCAGCTGCTGGCACCGGCCGCGGCGCGCTCGAGTCGCGGCGACGCCGCGATGCGCGGCGTGCTCCACAAATGAGTCCACTCTTGCAGCTCGCGGCGACGTTCCGCCTCGGACGCCGGCCCGCTAGCGGGCGCGGGAGCGAGGTCGAGGAACGGTCCGGGCATTCCAGCCGAAAGGTACAACGGAGGCAATGCCGGGCGAGAACCGCCTAACGCGCTGCCGACGTCACCACGTGCACCCACGCGACGATTGATGCTCGTGACTCGAGTAGTGATCGCGGTTGGCGTGCGCACCAGAATACGCAGCGCCATGTCGAACATCGCCGGCGAACGCACGAGTCGTTTGATCGGCAGACCACGCATCCACGAGGCGACTTCACGCGGCACGGAGGCACGTGCATAAACGTCGCGCATGCGGTCAGATTCTTCCTGTGACAGACCCCGCACTGGCGCGAGGCCTAGCGCCTCCGTGTGCCAGTCGAAGACTTTGCGCCACGTGCTCGCCTTCTCGGCGAAGCTGTACGCCTCTCGCTGCGGATCACTGCCTAACAGTGCGAGGATTGACTCGGCGAGCGTATCGACCTGAATGGCGTTGGAAGGGAAGCGGCCGTCGTACGGAAGTCGGAACGCAGGATCGCGCGACAACTCGATGATTTCGCGTGAACGTCCAATGCCGGCGCCATAGACATGGCCGAGGCGAAGCATGGTTCCCTTGACTCCGCGCGCTTGGGCTTGCCGTGCCGCATAACGCTCGACGTAGAGCTTGGAGCGACCGTACTCGCTGCCGGGCTTCGGATTCTCGAACGCGTTACGCTCGTCGGAGCGTTCGCGAATGAGCTCACCGAAGATCGCCACCGTGCTGAAGTGCACCAGCCAGCGCAGCGACTTGGCTTCGAGGAGACCATCGATCAGCGCTCGATTGCGCGAATACGCAGCGCGCGGATTCCCGCCTGACGAGGCGATCGCGCAGTTCAGCACGATCTCGCAGTCGTCCAGCAGATGCTTGCCGTCGCTGCGTGACAGCCCACCAACGCGGATATCGCAGTCAGGGACATTCGCGTGCACGAGGGCCGCACCTAACGCATTGCGCGTGGCCGCGACGACATGCCATCCCTGTTCGTGCAGCCGCTTGACCAGCGTGGCGCCCACCTGGCCGGTCGCGCCTGTAACCGCGACTCGCTGGCTCTTCATCGCCCAGCTCCGCCAGCGCTCACGGCGAGTTGTGCCTCAGCCGCCTGCTTGTAGCACGCTTCGATGAGCGCTGTCGTGTTCTTCACGCTCGCTGCATCGACAGCTGACGGCTCACCCGTTCGACACTGCTCGAGGAAATCACGCCATTCGGCGACGAAGCCCTTGGTTGGATTGTCGACGCCTTCCGTCGTGGCGATGTCGCATAACGTGGTGCCGTCCCGCGTCACGAGCGAAAGCGACTCCTCGAAGAAGAGGCCCACCTTGAGGACGTAGTTTGGAAACTCGATGAAGACGCCGTTGCAGAGATCCTCCAGCATGGACAGCTCGATGCTGCACGCGACGCTCTCGCCGCCCGCCAAGCGCAGGTCCGCCACGAGCGAAGACGCGAGCTCGAGGCCAAGGTGGCGCGTCTGCGACGATTCACGCAGCGATGCCGCCGTGGCGCCTAACACGTAGAGCACCTGGTCGACGAGATGTGAGCCCGTCTCCATCAGCACTCCACCGCCGGCCGCTGGATCCGTCATGTGCCAGCCCGTGCCGCGCCCGGTCGCACGAACACGCATCCCCTCGGATGCGCCCACGCGTAAAACAGGTCCGAGGAACTGTCGCTCGAGCAGTTTACGCGCCGTCGCCGTCGGCTTTGCATAACGACGCACCTGCCCGACGCCGATCTGGACTCCGTGGCGTCGTGCGTCGCTCAAATAGCCCTCGTGCTCTTCGAGAGTGAGCGCGAAGGGCTTTTCCGAGAACACGTGCCAGCCGCGCGCGAGCGCCGCCGGAATAACGCTGCGCCGAGCCCCAACGGGTGTGGCGACCAAAACAACATCCACATCGGGACACGCTGCGATATCGGTGTACGTCGTACCGATCTTGTATGAATGGGCGACCGCGGCTGCTGCGGAGGAGGATCGGTCACAGATCCAATCCACCGAAACGCCTGGCATGTTGACGAGCACCGGCAGGTGTGACCCTGAAGTCACCAGGCCTGCCCCAATGATTCCTACCTTCACTCTAGACCAGTTCCTCTATGCAGGTTGGGCCGCAAAGGGTTCGGCGGACACAATTTACGCGCGCGCCGCGGTGACTCGTCGCCATCCTAGACGAGAAGACAAAATAGTTGTCACCGGCGACCTGTGCGGGTCTCCAGCAAAGTCAGTGCGAGGACGGCGCGGCTCGGGGGAGTGCAGGAAGCCGTCACAAAGCGGCTCCTACGGCCAGAAGCGGCGGACCACGCTAGCCACGAGGATCAAGGTATCGTGCGCTATCCAGCGGCAGCCGCTGTCCCCATGCTTTCGAGCATCGCTTGATCTTCGTCGATGCGCTGTTGCACGAGCGCGCACAGATCTTTTTCCGCTTCGAGGAACGTGGCGAATGCCTCGCGCATCTTCGGATCCAGCATTACAGCCATGTCGTGCCGGCCCATTGGCAGGTCGCGATACCCCGCCATTTGGGCCGACGTGGACTGGAGTTGCGTCGCGATCGCGCGATGCTGTTGCGCGAGGTGGCGATACGCCGTGAGCTCTCTCCGTGAATTTTCGTCACTCAAGTCGAGCGCTGTCATGTGGAGCTCGAGAACATTCGCGGCCGCATCGACGAGAGTGCCTAACTTCGCTTGCAACGCCGATGTGTCGGCTAGCCCTTGGCCGCACGTCTTTTGAGAAGGCATCCAAGCTCCGCGTCAACGTGTGATACAGTTCCGCGGTCTGACCGCACCGCCAACATTTTGTTGCAAGAATGGGACTGCAGTCACGGCGATGTCAAACGTACTGCAGACGCGCTCGTCAGGCGCGACAGAGCGGACCGAACCTCGTGCGGCCGCCTGTAACGTCTCGTTAGGTGAGCTCGCTACGATCGCTCAGCGAATCGTGCCGTTTCTTTCGGCCGCGTCTTGCAGCCAGAGATGCAGCGCAGCGTACGCGCGCCATGGACGCCATCGGTCGGCACGACGGCTGAGCTGCGTGGCCGTGAGGCATTCGGCTGAGCGCTGCAGCGCTCTGTTGGATGACGGAAAGGCGTCGGGCCAGTACAACGCTCGCGTAACGATTGTCGTCGCGAGACGATCACCGATGCCATCGAATGACATGATGGCGCGCCGTGTGGCGACCACGTCTGCACCGGGCTCGAGACGCAAGCGGCCTTCGGCTACAGCGCTGGCGACGGCCGTGAGCGCATACGCTCGGCGTCGTGGTACGCCAAGCGCTGTCAGGCGTGCCCCGCCAGCCTCGGCTACGCGAGCTGCGCTCGGAATGAGCCGAGTGAGCGATGGGAAGCCGGTGTCAACCGACGCGCCGAGCGCCGAGACGACGCGCCTAACGCGGGGGTTGGCGGCGAGCATCCCTCGCGTAACGTGGCCGAGTAGCGCAAGCAGTATGACTTCGAAGCCATCTAACGCGCCCGGAACTCGTAACCCGCGGCGTTGAGTGACGAGCGACCCCAGACCGCCTTGCGTCAGGTGAGCATCGATCGCCGCCGGTTCGGCATCGAGATCGAAGAGCTGCCGCAATCGAGCGAGCAACGGCATGAGCACCGGTAGCAACGACGGCGAGACGCGAACATTGAGATGGTTCCTGGCCGCGCGTGCCGTATCGGTGAGCGCGCCTGCGTTTTCAACCGTGACGACACCAGTTTTGCCCTCGAGCGCTACCGCGCGGCTGTACGATCCCGCGTGAACGACCGTGACGCCGGGAACCGCCTCGCGCTTGAGCATTGCGAGCAGCGTGTCCCAAGCCAGCGGCGCACGATACCCCAGCGTGAGCCTAACGAGCTCCGGGGCGGCCGTCGCGACGCTGCTACGCCCGTTCGCTCGCGTCACGACAGCTCTGGGCGTGCGCCGCATGGCGGTTGGGCTCATCCGGTAGCGCTCGCGAAATACGGTATTGAAGCGCCGCAGGCTTTGAAATCCGCTCGCGTACGCAATGCGGGTGATCGAGAGCCCTGTGTCAGCGAGGAGTTGCTTGGCGAGCAGCAAGCGATGTGTTTGTGCCAGTTCCACTGGTGAGACGCCGATCGCGTGCTCCATCACGCGGCGCAGATGCCGCTCACTCACGCCAAGCTCGCGTGCAAGTTCGGCGACACCGCGTCCGTTGAGCGCACCGGCGCCGATTTTGTGCGCCGCGACTCTCGCCAAACGCGGGATCGCATCGATCAGCGCTCGGCCAGGCGCCAATTCCGGGCGGCAGCGCATACAGGGCCGGAATCCAGCTCGCTCGGCTGAAGCCGCGGATGGAAAGAAGCGCCGATGACTCGGATACGACACGCGCGCCGGGCAGACAGGCCGGCAATACACGCGCGTTGTAGTGATCCCCACGTAAAAGACGCCGTCAAAGCGCGCGTCGCGCGCGCCTAACGCACGAGTGCAGACGTCCGCATCGAGCCAGGGCGCATAGGGCGGGCTACTGCTCACGGACCCAAAGTAGAAGAGCTCGCGATGAGCAGTCTCGCCGCTTTCGGACGTCGAATCCCTCATGTATACGACGTAGGTGTGGGTTCAGATTGAGATTGCAGGTCCGGATCCGGCAAGCATTCACTATGCGCGAATGGCTATCGTCGCGCGATAGACCATGTCTAAGCGCGCGCTACTACTAGTCACGACAATGTTCGCGGGAGTGACAATGCCCGAGTCGCAGGATTGCCCGGTGCCGCCGCCCGCAGCCGCCACGGAAGCAATTCGCGTTCTCAATCAGCAGTACATCGACGCGGCCCGCATCAGCAATGGCACCTGGTTCGGCCAGCACATGGCGGAGGACGTAGTCGTCGTGTTAGGCGACGGGCGGCGCGTCGGGAAGGCGGAGTTTCTCGCCGCGCTCAAGAGCCAGCCACGCGATTACACGTCGCTCACGGTGCGCGATGTAACGATCCGCTTTTATGGGGCGACGGTGATTGTGGACGGCACCGCGCCATGGGAGCTGCGCGACGGCAGCACGGGCGTCACGCGCTACATCGACACGTACGCGTGGTTGGACTGCCGCTGGCAAGTCGTTTCAGCGCAGCTTACCTGGTTGGCGAAGGACATACGTTAGGCACTTCGTTCGGAATCGGGTGCCAGTCGGCCACGTAACGGACATGAGACATCGCAGCGATGGCGCGACTAAGCGGCCGGTAAGGCTATGGCAAGCGACGAAAGCGTGCACTTGCGTCCGATGTGTGCGCTTGACTCCCCCCTACAGGGGCCTACCTTTCACGTCACTCGACGCGGGGTGGAGCAGCCTGGTAGCTCGTCGGGCTCATAACCCGAAGGTCGCGGGTTCAAATCCCGCCCCCGCCATCATTCCGCCGGCCTCTCGGGGCCGGCATTTTTCATCCGCGATGACACAGGGCAGGGTAGCTCAGGTGGTTAGAGCATCGGATTCATAACCCGAAGGTCGAGGGTTCGAGTCCCTCCCCTGCTATTCAAAAGGCCCCCGATGAGGGGCCTTTTCGTCACGTAATGTCCAAAAGCACCGCCGCCGACCAACGCGGACAAACACAGACAAACTGCCTTTTACAACCTTTTCAGTTGTCCGTGTTCGTTCGCGTTCGTCCGCGGTGCAAGCCTTTGATCGTTTACGAGGCGACCTTTTTCTGCCGCGACTTGAGATGCTCCTGCATCTTCAGCCTCGGTATTCCGTTCTTGAGCCACTCGGGCGCTGGCTCGCCCCTTAGATACGTATCGAAGTACTCCTTCATGCGGATCGTGTAGTCCTTCTGATTCTCCGGCTGCACCAGCCCGTGATTCTCGCCGACGTACTGCAGCAGCAGCACATCCTTGCCTAGCCCGCGCAGCGTGTTGTAGTACGTGATCCCCTGATTGAAGTCGACGGCCCCATCTCGCTCGTTATGCAGCAACATGAGCGGCGTCTTCACGTTCTTCGCATGGAACGCCGGCGAGTTGCGGATGTAGGCGTCGTAGTTGTCGATAAAGTTGCCGGTGAAGCGGCCCTGGCTCGACTCGAAGATCGGCTGATTGGCGCTGCCCGTGTTCCAGTACACCGAGCTGTACATGCTCACCATGTCGGTGAGCGCGGCGCCAGCGATCGCGCTCTTGAAGATGTTGGTTTGCGTGACGAGGAACGCCGTCTGATAGCCGCCCCACGAGTGACCGTGCAATCCTACATTGGCAGGATCCACGATTCCGGTCGCGATCGCGGCCTTTACAGCCGGCACGACACACCACACGGCGGACATCCCCGGATCGTTCACACGATATACGATGTCCGGCATGAGCACGGCGTATCCGCGGCTCGTGTACACCGATGGATTGAACGCTCGCGTTTCGTTAGGCACCGCGTAGGCGTGCAGCCCCTGTGAGAGCTTCTCGTAGATGTACACGACCGTTGGATACTTCTTCCCCGGCTCGTAATTCGCCGGCAGGTAGAGCGCCCCCTGCAGCGAATCGCCCTTGTCGCTCACGTAATCGATGAGGCGCGAGCCGGCGGACCAGGCGACGTCCTTTTGCTGGGAGCCGACGTCGGTCAGGCGCCGCGCATTCTTGAACGTGCCGTCCGAGGTCCAGTAGTCCGGATATTCATTGAACGTCTGGCGCGTGAAGAACCAGACGTCGGCATCGCGCGCGCGCGATGCGAAGTACTGGGCATCCTCGAACAGCAGCGCGACCGCACCTGGTTTCGCCGGATCGATGCGCGCCACACCGGACTTCTTGCTGCGCTCGCCGTAGATCGCGAAGTGCAACGGCTTGGTCACGTCGATGCCGCGCTCCTTCGGGTCGAATTGAATGCGGCGCTGATAGCGTGTGCCTTGCGAACGGCCGTTCATCGTTAGGTTGATAGCGCTGCCGCCGCCGACGGGCACCTTCCACACGTCCCAGTTGTCCGAGATGAGCACCGACGCGCCATCCTTCGACCACCCGACGATCGGCGTCGGTGGACGATCGACGTTATGATCGTCTTCCTTGTTTATGAACGAGACGGGCGCGCCAGCCGTGATGTTCTTGGATGTGCCTGCCGCCAGATCGTAAACGTGATAGTTCCCGTCGCTCCAGTAGAGCAGGCGATTGCCGTCGGGTGAGCTGACCATGCCGCCGCCGAAGAAGCCGATCCCTAACGATTTCTTCGCTAGAAGCTTGGCCGCACCACTGCGCGGGTCGATCGCGTACACGTCACGATAGCGGCGGCCGTCGATGTTGCCACTGCGCTCATACGCGCGCACATCATAGGCAAAGGCGTACCTGTCGCGCGCCGTCAGCGTCACATCGCGCAGCGAATCGTTCCCGAGCCTAACGAGCTTCTGCTCGGCAACTCGGAACGCGGCGAGATAGTTGAACGCCTTGTCGCGCGACTCCTCGACCTGCTGCTGCGACTGCAGTCGAGGATCGTTGCCGTGCCAGATAACGAGCGTGGGCAGCGCCTCGTCGTCTCGTGCGCCGGCACTGCCACCACCAGCGATCGCTCCAGGCGTTCCCGCGATGGCTTTTACGTCCGGGCTCGGCTTTTCATTCGGCGGTGTCGTCCGCCGCTCGCCGATTCCGACGAACACGGCGCTCCGGTCCCATGCCCAGCGCGGTGCCCGCTCGCCGGACAGACGCATCCCAGCCGGCATGCCGCTCGCCTCGCTCGGCGCGTACGTCACCGGTGCCTGGGCCACGTCGCGCCAGGCGACGATCGAGTAGTTCGTATCTGCCGCGGCGGAGTCGGGGATGCCGCGTAACACGGCGAGCGAGGCGCCGCTGTCTGCCCACGTTAGGCGGCGGTACACGGCGCGTTCGCTGTCCAGCACTTTGGTGACCTCGGTCTTTGCATGACGCAGGTGCAGTCCATCGCCGAACCTGTCACGCGTCTCCACCGTGTACGCCAGATAATCGCCGTTGTCGTCGAACGCGAACTCGTTCACGTCACCGATATGAGTGACTTGCGCGCCGAGCAGCTGCACAATGAGCAGGTCTGCCGCGGGACTGGCCGCGGGAGCGGCTCCAGGAGTCGCGGCGGCCGGCGCCGGCGCCGGTGCCGGCGTGTCCGCATAACGATGCAGCGCGACGATCGTCGGCTTCTCGCCGTCGAACGCGAAGCGCCGCACGCGCTCGAATTCGCGCGTCTTGCCCGTCGCCACGTCGACGATCACAACGGACGATTGAATCGGTTTTCGTTCTTTGCGAAGACGCTTGGCGTCTTTCGCGAGCGGGTACTTGAGGAAGGAGACCCATTTGCCGTCTCCCGACACAGCCAGCGCGCTCCCGCCTGGAGGTCCGAAGGGACCGCCGCCGCCGAATCCGGGAAGCTCGCCGATCGGGAAGCGCGTCTCCTTGCCGTCGGCGACGACCTTGATCACCAGCTCCGCATCGCCCTCGTTAGGCGCGAGCTGATACGCGAAGATGCGTCCGTCGAGCGACCAGGCCGTCGCGCGGATGCTCTTCCAATTCGCGAGATCTCCTGGATCGAGAACCTTCGCGGCGGCGTGGGTATCAGTTGCCGGCCGATCTTGCTGCGCGGCGAGCTGAAGGGGGAGAAAAGCCAGCAGCAATGCGCTGACCACGAATCGTGAGGCTCGCGTCATGATTCCCTCGCGGGATGTAAACGAAATAAGCGTTAGGCGGCGATGTCAGCGAACGGTGAAGCTGCTTGGCCGGACCGTGCCGCACCGCGTATGATAAACGCACTCCGGCCCGGGTGCGTTCGGCAACAATCCCTCGCCGCACCACGAGTGTCAAACCGCTATGCCACGCCGCCACGATAAATGGCTCTAGAAGGCGCTCCGCAGCCTTCGCAAGCGCTCCAGGAAGCGCTGGCGGGGAAGTACGTCCTCGAGCGAGAGCTCGGCGGCGGGGGGATGTCACGCGTGTATCTGGCCCATGACGTCGGCCTCGAACGCCGCGTCGTGGTCAAAGTGCTCTCGTCTGAGCTGCTAACCGGCCTTTCGCGCGAGCGATTCCGTCGCGAAACGCTTCTCTCCGCACGACTGCAGCATCCCAACATCGTCCCGGTCCTCGATGCCGGTCAGGCCGGGGGCGAGCCGTATTTCGTGATGGCGTACGTCGAAGGCGAGCCGCTGAGCGCGCGCCTCGACCGCGAGGGGCGGCTGCCGAACGCCGAAGCAGTTCGGATCATGCGCGATGTCGCGCGGGCGTTGGCTTATGCGCACGCCCAGGGCGTCGCGCACCGCGATATCAAGCCGGGCAACGTCCTGCTCACCTCAGGTGCCGCCGTGGTCGCCGATTTCGGCATCGCGAAAGCCCTCGCCGCTGGCCTGCACACGTCGGGGGACGACCACGGTACGCTCACGCGCGTTGGAATGAGCGTCGGAACGCCGGCCTACATGGCGCCCGAGCAGGCAGCGGGGGATCCGAGGACCGACCAGCGAGCCGATCTGTATTCCTTCGGGCTCATGGCGTACGAGATGTTGACGGGCCAGAACCCGATGGCGCGCGGCACGCCGGCCGAGACGTTGGCCGCGCATCTAACGTTCACGCCCGATCCAGTGCAAACGCGGCGCGCGGCGGTGAGCGGTTCGCTCGGCTCGCTCGTTATGCGCTGCCTGGAAAAGTCGCCCAACAATCGTCCTCAGACCGCGGCCGAAGTCGCCGACGCGCTGGAAGACCCGACGATGGTGAGTGGCGTTGAAGTCGCCACGTCGGATGTGCAGGCGGCAGTTCAGGGAAAGCGACGTCGGCGCGCGCTGCTGGCTGCGGCGGCTCTCGTTGGCGCTGCGGCTGTGGGCTTCGCGATCTGGCGCGTGTCGCCTAACGGGACGTCAAGTAAGTCTACTGCTGCTGTGCCAACTTCACCCGCGATTGCCGTGCTTCCCTTCGCGACCATCTCAACCGACTCGAGCGACGCGTTTCTGGCCGCGGGGATGACCGACCAGTTGACATTCGCCCTCGCGCGCGTGCCGGGATGGCGCGTGGCTTCGCGCCGCGCCGTTGAACAGTCGCAGAACAGCGACACGAGCAGTGCGGGCTTTGCCAAGTCGTTAGGTCTGACCCACGTCGTCGAAGGCGCCGTGCAGCGCCAGGGGAAGCGCATCCGCATCGCCGTGCGACTGGTCGACGGCTCGACAGGCTTCAGCGTCTGGTCCGATGTCTTCGAGTACGCGACCGCGGATCTCTTTGCCGTGCAGGACGAGATTGCCGCACGCATCGCCGAAGCGATCAGCGGAACGATCGGCGGGACGACTACGGCTGCTGCGGGCGCAGCCGCCCCAGTTACGCAAGTCCAGCAAACCGACTCAGCGCTCAAGCCAGAGGCGTACGAGCACTATCTCCGCGCGCGCTTCTTATTCGCGCGGCGCGACTCGGCGTCGCTGCGCGAAGCGCTGGACGAGTTCCGCTCCGCGAGTCGCATCGACTCGACGTTCGCCCGCGCCTATGCGGGCATCGCGAGTGTGTACGGCGTCCTACCGCTCTACGCCAAGATTCCGCGGGCGATGGTGCAGGATTCGGGACTTCGCGCGGCGGAACGTGCCATCGCGCTCGACAGCACGTTGGCCGACGGCTATACCGCGCGCGGCGTGCTCAATAACGCGGCGTGGAACTGGCCCGCAGGAGAGGCCGATTTTCGCCGCGCGATCGCGCTCGACTCTACCTCAGCCGGCGCCTATCAGTGGTTAGGCGACAACCTCATCGTGAACGGCAGAGTAGCCGAAGCGGTCGGTTTCTATCGATCGGCCGTCAAAATCGATCCTGTCACGCCGATCCTGCGCGGGTCTTATGCGTATGCGCTCGCAGCCAATCGTGAGGCCGATTCCGCGCTCGCTCAAGGTCGCGAAGCCGTGCGGCTCGATCCGGGGAATCCGATCGTTCGTGTACTGGTGGGTCACGCCTATCTCGCGCTCGGCCGACTTGCCCTTGCCCGGCGCGAACTGGAGACCGCGAACTCACAGGCGCCTAACGTACCGCTCATACTTGGCGGACTGGGGGCGACGCTGGCGAGCACGTCTAAGGAGCGCGCGCAGGAGCTGCTTACAACCCTCGCCAAGTTTCCACGAGGCTCGGGAGCTCCCTCGGCGATCGCGAAAATCCGGCTAGCGCTCGGCGATGTGAGCGGCGCGGTCGTCGCGCTGCAGAACGCCGTGCTCGAGCACGACGAAATGATCGGCAGCGAGTCGATGATCACGCCGCTCTACGATCCAATCCGGTCGCTCCCACAGTTCGTCGAAATACTGCGCGCCGCGCGACTGGATGTCTCGCGGCTGACCGCAAAGCGACCCTCGTAGTTAGCGCGCCGCGCTCGGTCGCCCCCCTATCGCGCCCTGCCTAACCATTACGCGCTGTCCACCCACAGTCGGCAGCGGCATCGTTGCCTTCGGGTCCTTCATGTCCGGGTGCGATCCCTCGGCGTGCTCGTGCTCGACAGGCGTGTGCTGCGTCCACGCGACCGTCAGCGTATCGCTCCTGAGCGTGAGAACAGGGAACATCCCGGCCGCATTGTTGTCGCTCACGCTGATTGTGTCGCCGAACGACGTTCCGGCGTCGTGCGAGACGCGCAGCATAACGCGAGGGAGCGTGCGGCTCGCGCCCGCATCGTCCCAAACCGCCGCCACGATCTGATTCCTGCCAAGCGCGAGCTGCACGTGCGCCGGACGTACCAACTGTTCCGTGCTGAGCGCGATCGCTGGCCCGAAGTGAGCGCCGTCATCCGAGCGCGCGTAGTAGACCCCTTCGTGGTCCTTGGCACCTGTCCACCACGCGATGTGCAGGCGGCCCGCGGAATCCGTGAGCATCGACGGGCCCGCGTGCGGGCAGCCATCGATGATGAAGTTGTCGGCGTGAACTTCCTTCGGCGTCGTCCACGTTTGCCCTTTGTCGTGCGACGTTGCGACCACCACGTCGCGCACGTTGCCAGGCGCCACCGAACGCCATGCGAGATACAGCGTCCCGTCGCGCGCAGTGGCGATCGCTGTGCGGCAGCAGGGACAGGCCTCCTCCGGCGCTACTCGCACAGCCTTACTCCAGGAGACTCCGCCGTCGCTAGACCGCGTTAGGTAGGTCCCGGACTTGGACTCGTCGCTCGACTCGAGCCACGCGACATAGATCGTGCCGTCTTGCGCGACGTGCATCGCGTGAAAGTTGCGCGATCCAGGAATCGAGTCGCTCGCCACAGTGCGCGGAGCGTTCCATGACTTCCCACGATCCGACGACGAAGCGAAACGGAGCGTCGTGAACGGGAACCGCCGGCCCGGTATGACCTTTCCAACCGCGTACAGCGCGTACAGCGTGCTGTCGCCGTTTGGTGCGTACCCGACCTTGGGCGGCGCCTCGCCATGCGGCTCGATTCCCCCTAACGAGTCGCGCAGCTCGGACACCGGCCCGTCGTTCGTCGAGACATACAGGCGTCCGTCGCTGCCGCCGCCCGGCGCGGAGATCCAGGCAACCGTGCGGGCGCCGCCGGGCGACAACGCGATCATCGGGGCCGCACCGACATCGGTGCCGGCGTTGAGCAGCTCGGTGCTACCTAACGCCACGCGCGGGACGCGGCTGCACCCCGCCGCCAGCCCGATCAGAATGAACAACAGGCGTCGCATGGATGTCTCTACTGCTGCCAGGACCAGCGCAAACCAGCATACACCGTGCGCGGATTCCCAGGCGTGAATTGTTCGCGCGTGAAGGCGCTGTACGTCACGATCTCGGCGTAGCGCTTGTCGGCGAGATTCGTGACGCGCGCAAAGACTTCACCGCCGCGGCGCACGCGGTAGTTCGCGTGCAGCGTCCAGAGATCGAAGCCGTCGTACTTGCGCGTGTTCTCCGGGTCCATGAAATAGCGTCCCGTGTGCGACCACTCGGCGGCGAGACGCCCGCCGTTGAGCAGGTGCGGCGACCAGCTGAGCAAGGCATTGCCTAACGTGGATGGAGCCACTTCGATCGTGCGACCGGCATAGCTCACGTTGCGCGTCTGCACCGGTATTACCCAGTCGACGTACTTTTGCTTGGACGCGCTCCACGCCAGGTCCAATCGCAGATCAGCGCCGAGCGCGGCGCCAGTAGCCGTTTCGATCCCGTGGTGCCGTGTCGCGCCCGCGTTCGATGTGGTTCGGATTCCGTTGGGATCCAGCACGCTCAAAATGTCGTTCTCGATGCGCATGTCGTACGCCGATACTTGATAGAGCACACGGCCGGCGAGCGTTCCGCGCACGCCAACTTCGGCGCTCTGTGCAGTAACAGGATCGAGGCCGACGGTGTTGAGATTCGAACCTTGCTGGAACAGCTGGCTCTGTGCCGGAGCACGGAAGCCCTCGCGATAGGACGCGTACACGTTCACGTCCTTATTCACGTCAAACGTTAGGCCAATTTTCGGACTCCAACGCGCGAACGAGAGTGTCGTATCAGCCGGACGGCGCCAACGGCCGGTTGCAAGTGGTGTCAGTAGGTTGTTGTAGTCGTAGCCGCTGTGGTCGTAGCGCAATCCCGCATCCAGGCGCAGCCGCGATAGCGGGGATACCTCGACGTGCACGTAGGGAGACGTTTGGAAGTACGTGACGTCGTAGTCGTAGTGTGTTGCGGTCTTCGTATAGGTCGTCCAGGCGCTATCCGGTCCTGTTTTGACAGCTTCGATGCCATCGGAACGCGCACGGCCTGGCGAGTAATCCAGGTCGACGCCGATGATGACGCGCATGCGTGCAGGCGCAAAGTCACGTCGATACTTCGCGAGCACGCCTAACGAACTATTTCGCGTATCCCAGACCTCCGGATCGAAGGTGAGCTGCCAGTTGGGAAGGAGGCCGAGCACGTTACGGCGCGCAAATGGCGTAACGCTCCAGAGAGCTGAACCGTGCGCGAGCTCCACGGCTGTGGACCAGCGAAATGCGCGCACGTCGCGGAAAGCGATCGGCGATCGATTGAGCTCCGGCCGCAGATTGAAGTCGCTGGTGGGCAGCGCGACGACATCGCGCTGATCGACGCTCGTCGCCGTGATGACTGTCTTGAACGAGAGGCTGCCGGCAATCGCATCGTGCCGCAGGGTCGCGCTCCACCGCTCGTACGGCGCGTTCTGCTTGAAGCCGTCTGCCCGCGTCAGGTTGAGATCCGCGCGCAGTCCCTGCGATCCGTGCGTGAAGCCACCAGTTCCAAGCAGACGCCGGTAACCATATCCACCGACCTCGCTCGTTAGGTCGAGCGAAGGCGTCGCCGGCGCTGGTCGCGTCAGCACGTTGATCACGCCACCGATTGCGTCGCTGCCATGCAGGGCCGTTCCTGGCCCCTTCAGCACCTCCATCCCGCCAGCCTGCGGCAGGTTGACCTCGTACAGCGCGTTGTGGTTGAAGAAGCCTGTGGAGCGAGTCGGCACGCCGTCCTCGAGGTAGAGGTAGAGTGGCTTGGTCGTGATCGGCTGTCGGATGGCGGTGCTGTGGCCTTCGCCAGACAGCTGCGAGATGTGCACGCCCGGGATTCGCTGCGCGATCGCGGCAGGATGCGCCGCGCGTGACTCACGGATCTCGGTGCCGTCCAGCGCACCGATCGTGACGGAGCTTTCGCGTTGGTTCTGCGCTTCGCGCGTGCCGCTCACGACCACACGAGCGATGACTTGAACAGTCGCTTCCAGCGACACGTCTACGCGCGTATCGGCTCCGGGCCGCGCGTTGACGTCGACGGAGCGCGGTGCATAGCCCAAACGCTGAATCGTTAGGGTAGCGCTTCCCGCCGGTAGTCCCGCAAGAACCCACTTGCCTTCAGCATCGGACTGCCCTCGACGGCCGCTGCCGCGAATTGTGACAGCGGCATCGGGAATCGCGGCGCCGGTTTTCGCGTCGCGGATCGTGCCGAGCAATCTCGCTGTTTGCTGCGCCCGAACGTCCGCCGCGAGGGAAAAGAAGAGTAGAGATGTGACCGCAAGGCGCAGCCAATCGCGCGTGCGCGGCGTAAGGCTTACGAATGTGAGAGACATTGTTGCATCCAGTGGGCCGGAGTAGGCGGAATGCCGCGCGATTGTCGCACGGCGTCGATCCCACTGCCTAACGCGAACTGCCAGGCCGAGCGGCGCTGACAGCGGTGGCTAGTGCGTTAGGCTACGGATGCCGGTGGGGCGGTGGAGCAGGGGAGAGCGTACGCGGGACGCTCAACTGGCGTCAGCTGCTGGGCGCTCGGTGCTGTAACGGCTCGCTGCGCGACAACCGATGCAGGCGCAAAGCGCGGAAGCGCAACCGTGAGAGCGCCGGCGCCGCACTGCGGGCCGGGGCAACAGCACTGCTCCGCGTGCCCCTTACCTTTGCTCTGCTCGGAATGACCCGCGGCGTGGTGCTGGGTGCGATCACCCGCACGATGGTGCTGCGCCGCGGCGGCGGTTCGAATCCCTGCTTTGGCCGAATGCGTGGGGCAGGGGTGGATCGCCTGTGGGACGCCCAGGTACAGCGCGAACCACAGGGTAAACATCGCTGCGACAACTCGGCGGGCCGAACCACGCATGGCTTCAACTTAGATAGCTTCCGGCGGGAGTCGCAAGAACGCGGACTGTCGAGAATGGGTGAGCCGGCCAGTCCGTTGACGTACGTCAGCGTGTCGAGCGATCTTCCCGTTAGGCAATTCGCGGATCGGAGAGACTGCTTTGTCGTCGAATCACTTACAAGTACGCCGTGGGCGCGCATCGGATGCCGCGGCCCTCGCCGCGTTCGCCGAGCGTACGTTCTCCGAGACGTTTGCCGCCGCCAATCGACCGGAAGACATTGAGGCGTATCTGCCGACAGCCTACGGTGCAGGCCTGCAGGAGATCGAGCTCGCCGATCCGGACATCATCACGCTGATAATCGCCGACGGTGAGACTCTCGCTGCATACGCGCAGGTGCGACGCGGACAAGCACCGGCATGCGTGCAAGGCTCCGCGCCAGTCGAGCTGTGGCGCTTCTACGTCGACAAGCCTTTCCACGGACATGGCCTCGCCCAGCAGCTCATGGCGGCAGCACACGCCGCGGCGCTCGAGCTGGGCGGCCGTACGCTCTGGTTAGGCGTTTGGGAGCGAAACGAGCGCGCCATCGCGTTTTACACAAAGGCTGGTTTCAGTTTCGTCGGAAGCCACGACTTCTGGGTTGGCTCCGATCGACAGACCGACAACATCATGGTGACCGCCGTGAGGCATCCGTGATTGCACGCGTGTGGGCGGCGCAGACGACGTCGGGGCAGCTGCCGGCTTACCTCGAGCATCTACGCTCGAGCGTGTTACCTGGACTGCAGGGCCTCGACGGTTACAGTGGCGTGACAGTTCTCGATCGACCGCTCAGCGAGGGCATCGAGGTCATTGTCATCACGTACTGGCGATCGATCGACGTGATCCGTGGATTCGCAGGCGCCGACGTCGAGAAGGCCGTTGTGGCAAAGGAAGCGGCCGTGCTGCTCTCGCGCTTCGACGATCGCGTTAGGCATTACGTCGTCGCCTACACCGACAGTAGCGCCGAGCCCTCGCGTCCGAAGCCGTAAATTGCAACAGCTGAATTTGCCGCTGATTTTCGCGGATCGGCTGTTACAAAACGGTCAGTTTCCGCGTGAACCCGGCCAAATCCACGGCAAATATGCTGGTTCCCCGCGCTACATGATTGTTCGGCCGCCCACGAGCACGTGCGGCGTGTTCTTGAGCAGCTCATTCAGCTTGGCGATGCGTCCGTTCACGATCGACTGCAGCTCGCCGCTCACAGCGCCTGTCTCGTCCACGAGCTCACGCTGTCGCGCGACTTGCGGATCCGTCGGACGGTTGTACGAGCGCATCACACTGCCGTATAGCGACTGCACTTCGTTCACGAGGCGCGGATACTGGCGGTAGCCAAGCCCCTGGACCGGCCTAACGAGCTTCTCATCGCGCAGTGCGCGCAGCTCCTTGAGTGCTGCTTCGGCTTCGGTGAGCGCTGTTTTGAGCGCTTGATCGCCGTTCGTGCCGGACGCACGACGCAACGTTTCAGTCAGGTTCGTGAGCTGGCGCATGAGATCGTTCGAGCGATCCACTATGCCGTTTACCTGAGAGCTCAAGTCGCGCAGAGCGAGCGACGCGTCGAGCTGCTGCTGCAAATCGGCCTGCGCGATCTGCGACCGCGGGTCGCCCTCGACGACGATGTTCTTCTTGAGCTCGGTGCCGCCTAACGTGAGCGTGACGGTGTACGTCCCCGGCACGACAGATGGACCGCCGCCACCGCCACCGAAGAATCCGCCGCCGCCGCCGCCCCCACCTCCGCCCGCGCCGCCAGCACCAGGACCGCCTGCAGCAGCGACCGGCGTGATCGGGCGCGGAGCGTCATAACGCAGATCCCAGACGATGCGATTCACGCCCGCTCGTGCGGCGCTGGCCGGCAGACGACGCACCTGCTTCCCCGCGGCGTCTGTGATCGTCGCGCGAACGGAGTCGCCGGCGTTCTTGCTGTAGTAATAGATGAGCGCTCCGTACGGAGGGTTCTCGCCGGCATAATGCTTCTGGCCCAGGTTGCCGTCGTTTGACCACATCACATAACGAGTGGCCGGCTTGACGTCGAACAAGTGCCCATTGGAGGCAAGCGCCTCGCCGAGCTGCTGTAACGGTGAGAGATCGTCGAGGATGAACAGCCCGCGGCCATGCGTCGCGATGACGAGCTCATTGTCGCGGCCATGCACGCGCAGATCGCGAACCGGAATGGCCCCGATGCCTAACCGCAAGGAGTACCAGCGCTCGCCACCGTTGAAGGAGACATACGGGCCAAACTCGGTGCCCAGATACAACACGTTCGGATTCTTCGGATCGTCGCGCACGACGTGAACCCAGCCGCGCGCGGGCAGGTTGCCAGTGATGCGCTTCCAGGTCTTGCCGAAGTCGCGCGTCACATAGGCATACGGCGCGTAGTCGTTTGTCTGCCAGTGGCTCGCCGCCACGTAGGCCGTGGCCACGTCGTGGTCCGACGCATGAACAGTCGAGATCCACGCGTTAGGCGCGAGTCCCGGGATGTTCTTGACGACGTTGGTCCACGTTTTTCCACCGTCCTGTGTGACCTGCACGTTGCCGTCGTCGGACCCGGTCCAAACGACCTGCGGGTTCTTCGGCGATGGTGCAATCGACAACAGCGTCGAATGGAACTCGGCGGCTGTATTGTCGCGCACAATCGGGCCGCCGGAGTTCATCTGTTTTCTTTTGTCGTTCGTCGTTAGGTCCGGCGAGATCTGCTCCCAGGACTGTCCGAAGTTCGTGGTCTTGAACAGCACGTTGCCGCCGAAGTAGACCGTCTTCGGATCCTTGGGGTCCAAAGCGATGGGCGCGTTCCAGTTGAAGCGGAACTTGTGCGTGGCGAGCGAATCGCCGGCGCTGCCGACGCGATTCGGATCAGGGTGGATCGAACGCGCATCACCTGTGCGCGTGTCCGTCACCACGATGTTGCCGCCCTGAGATGCCGTGTACACAAGCCACGGGCGCTCGACATCCGGCACGGCGAAGAAGCCGTCACCTCCACTCACCGTCACCCAATCCTTCTTGCGATTGCCCTCCTGCAACGTCGTCCGACTCGGTCCACACCAGTGTCCATTATCCTGGAGACCACCGCAGATGTTGTACGGCTTCTGATTGTCGAGATTCAGGTGATAGAACTGCGCAAATGAGTACGTGTTGACGATCTCGAAATTGCGACCACCATCGTATGAGACCTGCCAGCCGCCATCGGAGCCGCTAATGACGTAATTCGGATCGGTCGGATCCATCCACAGTGCTTGATGATCGCCATGAACGTCGCGCGCGATCGTCTGGAACGTGCGTCCACCATCTTCCGACATGTACAGACTGCCCGACAGTGTGAAGACCTTGTTCGGATTCTTCGGGTCGACCCTAACGTCGCTGTAGTAGAACGGCCGGAAGTTGATGTTCGGGTCGCGGTTGACGGTTCGCCACGTCTCACCGCCGTCATCCGTGCGCCATAGCTCACCCTCGTCCTTCGTTTCAGAGATGACGTAGACCACGTCCGGATTCGCTCGGTGCACAGAGATGCCGATGCGATCCATATCGCCCTTGGGGAGGCCGCGTGTATTGCCCGCGCCGGACAACTTGGTCCACGTCGCGCCGCCATCATTTGACTTGTAAAGCGCGGTCTCGCCGGCACCGGAAGTGAAGTACCACGGGTAGCGCTGGTGGGTGTACATCCCGGCCCAGACGATGTTCGAGTTCGTAGGGTCGATATCGAGGTCGGAGCAGCCGGTGAGATCGTTCTTGTACAGGATCTTCTTCCAGGTCGCTCCGCCGTCCGTCGTCTTGAAGACACCGCGCTCCTCGTTAGGCCCCCAGGTGTGACCTAACGCGCAGACGTAAACGATGTTCGCGTCGCGCGGATCGATGCGCAGTCGGGCGATCTTGTCGGTCCCGTCCAGGCCGACGTACTTCCACGTCTTGCCGGCGTCGACAGACTTGTACACACCCATGCCGATCGACGCGCTGTTGCGCGGGTTGTTCTCGCCAGTGCCGACGTAAATGGTGTTCTGGTCACTCGCTGCGATCTGCAGGTCGCCGATCGAGCTGACCGGCAGATCGTCGAAGAGCTGAGTGAACGTGATGCCGCCGTTCGTCGTTTTGAGCAGCCCGCCCGCAGCGGCTCCGACGTAGTACGTGCTCCGATCGCCAGGCACTCCCATAACCAGCGGAATGCGCCCGGCCTGATTCGCTGGTCCAATCGAGCGCCATCGCAGGTTCTTGAGCGCGTTGATCTCGGGCCCATCCACAAGTGACGCGACAGGCGTCGCCGCTGCGGCTGGAACGTTGCGCTGGGCAGACAGCGTTGCAGGGATCGCTGCGAAGCTCGTTAGGGCAGCGCTACTGATAAACCGGCGAAACCGGGGGTTCGAGCAAATCGAAGACATGCACGATCCTCGCGTAGGTGGGGAATCGAGGGCGGAAAGTACGACCGTGATGTGCGCGAGTGCTACGATGGGGCGCCCGCAATCGTTGTCCCTTAGGTGAAATAAAGAAACCGCCCGGACCATTTGGCCCAGGCGGTTGCTGCTTCTCTGCCGAGAACGCGCCTACGGTATCGTGATTTGCACCGTCTTGCTGTTCGTCAAACCGCCGTTGTCCGTGACTGTCAACGTCACTGACGGAGTCGAGCCCTTCGGGAATGGATACGTTGCGGTCACGCCCGTCTTACTCGGCTTGTTCGGTGCCGACCAGACGTACGACACGATGGTGCCATCGTCGGTCGAGGTTGAGCCGTTGAACGTGCAGTCGCTTCCCGAGCCGTCTGCGCGCGGCACGCAGTTGTAGGTGAAGTTCGCCACGGGCGGCTGATTAGTCGGCGGCGGCGATCCCCCGGTGTTGATCTGCTGCGTCTTGGAGCCGGTGCCGCCCGCGTTGTCAGTCACCGTCAGCGTCACGGACGGCGTGGAGCCGTTCGGGAACGGATAGGTAATGATGGAGCCGGTCTTGACCTGCCGATTCGGGCTGCTCCATGACCAACCCACGACCGTGCCGTCAGGGTCCGTCGAGGTGGTGCCATTGAACGTGCAGTCCACGCCCGTTCCATCTGCCTTCGGCACGCAGTTGTACGTGAAGTTCGCAGTCGGATTTTGGTTCGTCGGCGGCGGTGCACCACCGATGAAGCCCATATAGAGCAGGCGGTTCGGGCTGCCGGCGCCAGGATTACCGACAACGTTCATCGTGGCGTTCGTCGTCAACGCGCTCGCCACCTGGGTGGCGGTCGCGGAAGGATTGAATGAGCGATAGAGGGCGGCCGCGCCAGCAACGTGCGGTGACGCCATCGACGTACCGCTGATCGTGTTGGTGGCGGTGTTGCTTGTGTTCCAGTCTGACGTGATGCCTTGGCCAGGTGCGAAGATGTCGACGCACGTCCCGAAGTTGGAGAACGTCGTGCGGGCATCGGTTTGTGTGGTCGCGCCCGTCGTGAGGGCGTTGGCAGCTCTCGCGGGTGACACCGTGCACGCGTCGACGCCAACGCCGAAGGCGTTCCCGTTACCAGCCGCAACCGCCGAAACCACTCCGGCCGCAACCATGGCGTTGGTCGCGTTATCGATCGAGGTCGAAGCACCGCCGCCGAGGCTCATGTTGCTGACTGCGGGCTGAATGGCGTTCGTGGTCACCCAATTGATGCCATTGACGACTCCCGTTGTGGTTCCCGAACCAGAACAATCGAGAACGCGGACCGGATGCATGGTGGCGGTCTTCATGATTCCGTACGTCGTACCGCCAGCGGTCCCGGAGACGTGCGTGCCATGACCGTTACAGTCATTGGCGTTGCCACCAGCCGTCACTGCATCGAATCCAGTCCCGATGCGCCCAGTAAAGTCGCTATGGGTTAGGCGGATCCCGGTATCGATGATGTAGATGTGTACTGCAGCACCGCCGGTTGGATACGTAAAGGAGCTGTTAAGTGGCAGGTTGCGCTGATCGATGCGGTCGAGGCCCCAAGATGGACTCGGGGACTGTGTCGCAATCGCGCGGTAAACCTGCGATGCCTCGACATACTCTACAGCAGGATTCGCTCGAAGCGCCGCGATTGCTTTGGCGTCGGCATGAACTGCGAACCCGTTGAGAGCCGCGCCGTAGACAGCAATGACTCGCGCGCCCGCTGCGGTGGCCATGTTCGCCGCAGTTGCCGACAGCTGATTGGCACTGACGTGCGACGTGCGCAAAGCAACGATGTACTCGTTCGGAACAAGTTCGGTTTGGACGTTCGCGCTGATGTCGGCGATTGGCGCGAGTCGCGCCGATCCCGTCGGCGTAATCGGATCGGAACATGCGGTGAGAGCTGCGCTCGCTACCGCAAGAAAGGCCAACTTCCTGTGCACGGTGCCTCCGGGGGATGGGAGGGAGGGAAAGATGAATCGTGGGCGATGTCGTTAGGCCAGCGATCGCGCGGCGAGGAGACGCCCAACCAAGACGCGGCAAATTAAATGGGCCCTCTCGAGTGCGCTAGCCACAATCGTGACTGATAGTTAGGCGCTCGCGCTGCCCGCTCTGAAGCGGCCACGGCCATAATGTGCAATGGCTCGACATGTGGCATTTGCGCTGCATGTTTAATCACCGCGGATCACAATCCACGCGATCCGCGTTCCTCGTTAGGCGTCGCCCGCCGATTGTCGGCGCGCGAAACAACGGCGGCTGAAAAGGCAATTCGTGTACCCAGTGATCGCGCCGCGATTCGAAGGCTCGCGTTTGCGCGTCGGCGAGGGCGCGATCGCGGCCCTGCAAGTCCATGCGTTTCCGTCGCTCGGAGCAGGCGCTGTCTCATCGGCTGCGGGGCGCTGCAGGCCCGCAATGCTAAGAGAATCCCAATGAAACAGCGCTGGACTTGATGCTTGCAGCGAGTGACTCCATTAAGATCCAACGCGTCCTAGCGCCGGACTCCAAGCGGTCGTATCGTGTTGGCCCCCTGCCAGTCTCCTCCCACCGTACCTCTCCGATGCCCGGCGCCCGATTCAAGGCTCGCTACTCGCGCATGACGAAGAAGAATTCGAACCACTCGCCGAGCACCGATCACGACGCCGACATCACACCGGCGATGCGCGTTCGCGCACAGGCCGATCAACTGTTTCGTGCAGCCAGTGAATCCGTTCGGCAGCGCGAGCGCTATGCAAAGCTCGTCGCCAGCTCCGCTGACGACAGCGAGCTCGAATCGACGCTGCGTCTCGCGTCGTTATGCGATGAGCTATTGGGCCACGCGGCGCAGTCATACGAAGATGCTGCAACGTCGGACGATGGAGCCGCCGATGAACCGTGGCGGCACACAGCCAATTCTCTCTGGATCGCCAGCCGCGAATACGCGCGGCGTCACCATGAGGTGAATGAAAGCTCGCGCAAACTTGGCCAGCATTCACCGAGCAAATTGACCGAACTGGCGCTGCAGTACGACCTCGAAGCTTCAGCCCTCCTCGCGCTCGATCACGCACTCTCCGCGTACCGCAAGCATTGCCCGGACGCGGATTGCTCGGGCCAGTCAGCGAAACGCGCCCGCGCGAGCTGAACTTCTGCAGGTCAGCGCCGCGACCCAAGGCGCTTTTAGTATGCGACAGATGTAACCAGCGGAACCTCGTACGCGCACGTAGGTAGCCAAGGGAGCCCTCGCCGCGCGAAACTACGCGCGCACCCTTCGGAGAAGAGTTTGGACGCGCTGCGCGAGTTTCTGTTCAAGTATCCGCCGTATCTTTTTCAACAGGGGACATTCGGGTTTTCCGGAGCGCGCCTAACGGGCATCGTCGTGCTGCTCCTGGCGCTCACTGTCCTCGCGGTGAATGTGCTGATGCTGCGCCGGCTGCGAACGAGCGGCGTCGAACTCGGTATACTCTTGGTCGGCCGCGCCGCCGCCATCCTGGTCCTGGCCTGGTGTCTCCTGCGGCCGGTGTTGGTCGTCGCATCCGCGGTTCCGTCACGCAACGTGGTCGCCGTGCTCGTCGATGACTCGCGCAGCATGCGGATCCCCGACTTCAACAACGCGCCGCGCGCTTCTTTTGTACGGCAGCACCTGTCGTCACCAGACAGCTCGCTCTATCGCGCCCTCGCCGAGCAGTTCCAGGTGCGCTTCTACCGTACGTCAGGCCGCGGCGGACGCGCAGCCCCGCTCGCCGATTCGTCGTTTGCCTCGTCGCGCTCACAGCTCGTTGACGCAGCGCTTCGCGTGGAAGACGATCTCGTTGGAACACCCGTCGCGGGCGTCTTGCTCGTTTCTGACGGCGCGGACAACGGCTCGGAGCTGGGGGACCGCGATCGCCTCATGGAACAGATGGTCGCGCTCAAGGCGCGCGGAGTGCCGGTTTTCACGATCGGCGTTGGAACGGAGCGATTCGCGCGCGACATCGAAGTCGTGAGCGTCACGGCGCCGCGCTGGGTCCTGCGCGGCGGCAACGTGGTCGTCGAGGCCGTCGTTATGCAGCGCGGCTTCGGTGGCCGCACTGTTCCCGTGGAGGTCGAGGACGGCGGTCGGATCGTCGCGCGTGAAATGATCACGCTGCCGAGGGACGGCGAGGCTGTCACCGCGCGAGTGCGCGCACCGGCAACCGATGCAGGGGCACGCCTGCTCACCGTGCGCATTCCGCTGCAGGATGGGGAGCTGATCGACCGCAACAATGCGCGCACCGCGGTCGTCACCGTGCGCGCGCGTCGCGAGAAGATCCTTTACATCGAGGGTGAGCCGCGTCCCGAGGTCAAGTTCTTGAGGCGGGCCGTCGCCGCCGACTCGAACCTGCAGCTCGTGACGATCGTGCGTACGGCGCGCGACAAGTATCTGCGGCTCAGCGTGGACGACAGTCTCGAGCTGGCGGCCGGATTCCCGCGTACTCGAGAAGAGCTGTTCAAGTACCGCGCTGTCGTGTTAGGCAGCATCGAGGCGTCGGCCTTCACGCTGGATCAGCTGCGCATGCTCGCCGATTTCGTGAGCGAGCGTGGCGGCGGACTCATCGCGTTAGGCGGCCGCTCGTCGTTCGCCGAAGGCGGCTTTCGCGGCACGCCTTTGGACGACGTGCTTCCGCTCGAAATGGTCGGCGATCCTGGTGAACCGGACAGCACGGCACTCAGGAATGTTCGCGCGGTTCTCACCGAGGCTGGCCGTTGGCACGCGGCGGTGCAGTTGGCCGGGAGCGATTCACTGACACGCGCGCGGTGGGATACGCTCCCGCCCGTCACGACGCTCAACCAGTTCGGCCGGCCGAAGCCAGGAGCGACAGTGCTGCTTTCGGCGCGCGACGTCGACGGCGCGGAAACGCGGCCGCTGCTCGCCGTTCAACGATTTGGCCGCGGCCGGGCGGCGGCATTCGCGGCGCAGGACTCCTGGTTGTGGCAGATGGCAGCCGAAGTGGAGGTCGAGGACGATTCGCACGAGACGTTTTGGCGTCAGCTGTTGCGCTGGCTCGTCACCGACGTGCCCGATCGCGTGGAAGTCGTCGCGGCGGCGGATGGCGCGCAGCCTAACGAAAGCGTGCGCATCCGTTCCGAGGTCTTCGACGAGCGCTTCGTGCGCGTGAACGGTGCCAAGCTCGTGGCTGATCTCGAGGCTCCGAACGGGACGCGCACGCCATTACCGTTCGAGTGGTCGGGGGCGCGCGACGGCGAGTATGTGAGCGACGCGTTGCTCGGCGACGTCGGTGTGTACACGGTGCACGCGAGCGCGATCCTGGCCGGTCCCAAGGCGGACACGCTGCGCGCAGAGCCTATACACCTGGCGGCTGTCAGCAGCGAGCGCGAATACTTCGGTGCGGAGCGACGCTCGGCGTTGCTGCGTCAATTGGCGGAGGAGACCGGTGGTCGCTACTACGAACCTAACGAGGCGATGAACGTGGCGCGCGATCTCGCGCACAGCGCGAGCGGCGTGACTGTCGTCGAGCGCAAGGACCTCTGGGACATGCCCGTAGTGTTCCTGCTGCTCGCGCTGGCGCTCGCTGGTGAATGGGCGTATCGGCGCCGACGGGGTTTTGCATGATCAGGACGCAAGCGGCGTCGAAATGGTTATGTAGTGCAGTGGCGGCACCCCTAACGTTGTTTTTAGGGGGGGCCCCCCACGCCCCAGCCCACGGCGTGTTAGCTGCGCAGGCGACGCCACGCACGTACGTCCTCATCGTGAGCGGCGTGGGCGGCGACTCCGTCCACAGCGAGCGCTTCACCCGGCTTGCGCTCGAAGCGTCCGCCGCGCTGCGCACGCGCTTCGCGATCGAAGACTCGCTCATCACGCTGCTCGCCGAACGCCCCACACAGAGTGTCAGCGGCGCGAGCGAGCGCGCGACGCGCGCGGCGGTTACGGCGGCGCTTTCGCGCGTCGCGGCTCGAGCGCAGCCTAACGAGCGAGTCCTGTTCGTCTATATCGGCCATGGCAGCGCCCAGTCTGGACGTCCGCAGCTCGCGCTGGTCGGGCCCGACCTCTCCGCCCCGGATCTCGCGGCGTTGCTCACCCCGATTCGCGCGACGACCGTCGCAGTGGTGCTCGCTGCCAGCGCGAGCGGCGACTTCGTGCGGACACTCTCCGCCCCAGGCCGTGTCATCATCACCGCCACGAAAAGCGGAGCCGAACAGAACGAATCGTTCTTCGCGGAACACTTCGTCGCCGCGTTAGGTAGCGACGCGTCCGATGCGGACAAGGACCAACGCGTTTCTCTCCTCGAGCTTTTCACGTACGCGCGGAAGGAAGTGGCCCGCGTGTACGAGAACTCCAATCGTTTGCAAACGGAGCACGCCGTGCTCGACGACGACGGCGACGGCACTGGCCATGCCGACGCGGCAGCATCCGCTGCCGACGGCCAGTTCGCCGCGCGCGTTGCGATTGCACGAATCGGAGCCGTCGCTGTCACGAGTGACCCGCGAGCAGCACCCTTCCTGAAAAAACGGGAAGAGCTCGAACGTGCCATCGATTCGCTGCGTACGCTGCGCGATCGCCTCTCCGCCGCGGAGTACGACAGGCGGCTCGAAGACCTGGTTGTGCAGCTGGCGCGCGTGAACCGCGATATGCGCCAGACGCTCGCCTTGCCGCCGCGCCAACCGTGAGACAACGGTCCTCGCGCAGCCTACTTTTCGTCGCGGCGCTCGCCTTCGCGCCGATCGCGGCGTGCGCGCAGACCGAATCGGGTGCGCGTGCACAGGACGATGCCTCGGCAGCCCTGCGCAGCGGCCGCTACGACGATGCGCTCTCCACGCTGGAACGCCGCCTCGCGGC
>DASYRX010000385.1:0-3168 GCA_036003845.1 Gemmatimonadaceae bacterium
TTTCCGGCATGCCTCTGCTCTTCCGCGACAGTGAAGTCATCAACGTCCCCGACCGGCTGCCAGTCGTGCCGCTGCGCGACGTCGTTGTATTCCCGTACGCCGTCATGCCTCTCGTCGTCGGGCGCCAGCTTTCGGTCGCTGCCGTGGAGCAGGCGACCGCCGGCGACGACCGGTGCGTCCTCGTCGTCGCACAGCGCGACGGTGAGGTACAGGACCCCGTCGCCACCGATCTGCATCGCGTCGGCGTCGTCGCGCGGCTGAACCAGGTCGCGCGACTGCCTAACGGAACGCTCCGGATCCTGATCGAAGGGATCGCGCGCGTGCGCATCACCCGCTACTCGACCCACAAGCTGACCCTACGCGGCACGATCACGCCGTCGCCCCTTTCCAGGGAGCTGGCCGCGGAGGAAGCGGCCGAGCTCGACGCGCGCATGCGTCGCACGCTGGACCGCTTCGAGGAGTATGTCGGCCTGCAGCGGCGCGTCCCGCCGGAAGTCGTCACGATGGCGCAAGGGACGGGCGTCCCCGAGCGCGTGGCGAGTATCGTGGCGTCGCACATCGGCGTGCGCACGGACGTGCGCCAGCGTTTGCTCGAATCGACTTCGTTAGGCGACATGTTCGAGGAGCTGACCAAGCAGCTCAGCTCCGAGATCGATCTGTTGCGTCTCGAGCGCAAGATCGACGACGACGTACGCGGATCGCTCTTCCGGAATCAGCGCGAGTTTTATCTGCAAGAGCAGCTGCGCGCCATTCATCGCGAATTAGGCAGCGAAGACGGCGACGACCTCGACGACCTGACGCAGAGCATCGAGCAGAAAGGCTTCCCCGAAGCCGTGCTCGATCGCGCGCGGCGCGAGGTGCGACGCCTGCGCCGCATGTCACCGCTCGCACCCGAGGCGACTGTCGCTCGCAACTATCTGGACTGGCTCCTCGCGCTTCCGTGGACTGAGCGTACCGAGGACGTGCTCGACATCGCACATGCGCGTGAAGTACTCGAAGCCGACCACTACGGCCTCGAGGAAGTGAAAGACCGCATCCTCGACTTCATCGCCGTCATCCGGCAGGTGGGCAAGACCGAGGGGCCCATTCTCTGCCTCGTGGGACCGCCTGGGGTCGGCAAGACCTCGTTAGGGCGCTCCATCGCGCGCGCGATCGGACGCAAGTTCGTGCGCATGTCGTTAGGTGGCGTCCGCGACGAAGCCGAGATCCGCGGCCATCGTCGTACGTACATCGGATCGTTGCCTGGCCGCATCGTGCAATCGATGCGCCGCGCCGGCGTCGTGAACCCCGTGCTCCTGCTGGACGAAGTCGACAAGCTCGGCGCCGACTATCGCGGCGACCCGAGCGCTGCGCTGTTGGAAGTGCTCGATCCGGAGCAGAATCGCGCCTTCAACGATCACTACCTGGAAGTGGACTACGACCTGTCGCACGTCATGTTCATCACGACGGCGAACACGTTGCTCGGTATACCGGACGCGCTGCGCGACCGTATGGAGATCATCCGGCTGAGCGGCTATCTCGACCTCGAGAAGTTCGCGATCGCTCGGCAGTTCCTGATCCCCAAGCAGCTCGAACGCCACGGTGTGACGCGCGATTCTGTCACATTCGATAACGAAGTCGTCCCCGAAATCGTGCGCGGTTACACGCGCGAAGCCGGCGTGCGTGAGCTGGAGCGTCGCATCGCGCGCATCGCGCGCAAGGTCGCGCGGCGCCGCGCCGAGCGCGCGACCGTCCTCCCAGAAGCGCCCGATCAAGGGGGGCTGACCCCTTTGATCGAGGAAGAGCCCAAGGGTGACGCCCCGGTCGTCGCTGACGCCATTCTGGTCAACGAGCTCAAGGACCTGCTCGGCGTCGCCCCCTATGATCCGGACGATATGTCACTGGATGACAAGGTCGGCGTCGCGTCGGGACTGGCGTATACCAGCGTGGGCGGCGAAATCCTCGAGATCGAGGTGAGCATCGTGGCGGGTCGCGGCCGGCTGCAACTGACGGGCACGTTGGGCGACGTCATGAAAGAGTCGGCGACAGCCGCGCTGAGCTACACGCGCTCTCGCGCCAACTCGTTAGGTATCCCCGCCGACTTTTACAAGACGCGCGACGTGCACGTGCACATCCCTGCCGGCGCGACGCCGAAAGACGGCCCCTCGGCCGGCGTGGCGATCGCCGTTGCACTGGCCAGTGCGCTCACGGGCACGCCGATCAAAGGCGACGTCGCGATGACGGGCGAAGTGACGCTGCGCGGGCGCGTCTTGCCGATCGGCGGACTCAAAGAGAAGTCGGTCGCGGCGTTACGCAGTGGCATCAGGCATCTCATCATTCCGCGCCAGAACGAGCGCGAGCTCGGCGAATTCCCGGAAGACGTGCGCAATGGCTTGATCTTCCATCCAGTGCGCACGATGGATGAAGTGCTGGCGCTGGCATTGCGACACCTCCCAGCGGAGACTGCGCCGGCGCAGCCCGCGGCGCCGAAGACGCGCCCGCGACGGGGAGGCCTGCCCGCAGTGCCGTCCCTCGAAATCGGACAGCCCACGCCGGAGGCGCCGCCACCGCCGCCTCCAGCGGCTCCGTCTCCGTGAGCCCGGAACCGCGAGCCGCTGCTTCCGATCCGCTCGTCGTCCGTCACATCGAATTCCTGGGCGGGATGGCCGGCAAGGCCGACCCTCGTGCACCAGGTAAACCGTGGCGCCCGCCGGTCAAGCTGCCGGAAGTGGCCTTTGCCGGACGCTCCAACGTCGGCAAGTCCTCGCTCCTGAACGCACTCGTTAGGCGACGCGCCATCGCGCGCGTGAGCCGCACACCCGGCCGAACGCGCGAGATCAACTTCTTCGAGGTGAACGGCGAGTTTTTGCTCGTCGATCTCCCCGGTTACGGATACGCGCGCGTGTCCAAAGCCGCGCGCGCCGCATGGCGGCCGCTCATCGAGGGGTACCTGCACGGCACCTCGGCGCTGCGTGGCCTCGTGTTGCTGCTCGACGTTCGCCGCGACCCCACGCCGGAGGACGAGCAGATGCTCGCCTTCCTCGCCGAACGCGGCGTGCCGGTTCTCGTCGCCATCACCAAGATCGACAAGCTCAGCACGCCAGCCGCCGCCGCGCGCGTGGAACAGCTCACTGCCATGTTGGGACTCGAGCCGGACCAGGTGGTCCCCTTCAGCGCAGTAACTGGCGC
>DASYRX010000386.1:0-3559 GCA_036003845.1 Gemmatimonadaceae bacterium
GACCTGACGCCGCTCGTCACGCACCGGTTCGCGCTCGGTGATATCGAAGCGGCCCTCGACCTGTTCGGCCACCAGCGTGCTGGTGTGATGAAGGTCGCGCTGTACCCCGCCCTGGCAAGCGGCGACCGCGTGCCGATGAAGACTGCCGTCGGCGTGAGCTTCTGATTGCGCAACGAGCCACGCACGCAACCTCAAGAGCCACGAGATCCGCCGCGCCACCTGGAAAGCGGGCGCGCGAAGGAACCGCCGCCGCGTGGAAAGCAGCCTGCCGTCGCGCTCACATGGTCGGGCTGCACTTCCACGACTTGCGTCGAGCAGCCGGGTCCTCGTTTATTTGAAGGTGGCAGCCCGAGCGGTGGTCCGCAAATATTCAGTCGGGCCCAGAAATGATCGCGATTCGGCGGCGGCCAGCGACCGTGCCAGGCGGATTCATGCGAGGTGTCATCGCGCATCGCTGATCGCCATATTCGAGCACTGCGAAACGCCGTCGAAAGAGCGATGCTCCTTGCGGACAAAGAAATGTTGACCCTGAGGACCTTCCCGTCCTCAGCGGCACTCCTCGTCTGGACGCACGACTGGAGCTTCCGGCGTCCGGCGTCGATCTGAGCAACTCGAACGGTCGCTGGTCATCCAGGCCTTGAGCGGACCGGCTGGAACCAAACGCGCGCGGCCGCCCTCCTTGGCCTCAACGGTGACCAGATCCGCTATCGGATCGAAAAGTTCAATCTTGCGAAGACCGGGGCATCCTGATCGGCTCTCGGACTCGATGCGAGCTTTCCCGCCGCGTCCGCGGAATATCGCACCTCCCTTCCCGTCCGTTGCCTCGATCGACGTGGAAACCCGAACATTCCGTGAGTTTGCCGTACGGCACGTCGGTTGCCCTCTCGAAGGATGTCCTCTTTCTGGAGAGCGCCATGGTCCCGAGGCTGTTTGAGATTCTTTTCGTCCTGGCCCTTGCGGCGCCGCCGCTGGCTGTTGTGTTCGGCATTGCAGTGCTGTTCGTGCCGGCGCAAACCAGGCAAGCCTCGAAACCCGAGAGCCAGATGGCCGCAGCGGCGTAGAGACCACATCAAACCCGATTCGGTCGCGATCACGCAGAGGCAACGATGAAACCCAAAACAACAATGCCTGATGTCGAAGATGCTGCCCTGGTGATCGCGACGCCGCTCGAGGACCTTGCCGCCACGGACACCAGTCACGACATTCGCCTCGAATCATGTAGCGAGCTCGAATGGATCGTTGTCAGGACTCGAAACAGCACGTACGAAATGATCGTGCTGTCGGGCGACACCGGCGACGTGATGGTGCGCGGCGGCGAGTTCTTCAACGAATTCCGTCAGGCGACGGTAGCGGGTTCGATTCTCGGCCGCACTGCCGTGAAGCCGCGCACGATTTGCATCGGTTGCCATCTGGAACTGCACACCGACGGAAGTCCTTTGTTGGAGATCGGGCCGTGCCGTTGCGGCCGAACTCGCGTCAGTGAACGAACCTCCCCACGAGGCTAGAGGATCGCGACGATGGCGAAAACCAAGAGCCAGCCGGCCCGGAAATCCACGAAGACGGAAAAACGGCCCGTCCCGACGCGGAGCCGGACAGGCACCGCGCGGACCGGCGATGAGCGCGCGGCCTCGCCGCGCAAGGGCGACGGGCCAGCGATGACCCGGGTCACGCGGGAAACCGAGGTGCGCGGGACCGAGACGCGCGTCGAGCGCCGCGTGGAGCGCGCGCCGAAGCCCAGCCTGCCCGACGTCGACCGTGCGACCGCGGCTCGCGGCCGCTATGTGTACTGCATCATGCGCGCGAGCCAGGCGCTGAAGTTCGGTGCCATCGGGATGGACGACCAGTCGCCGGAGGTCTACACGATCACCTACCGCGACATGGCGGCCGTCGTGTCGGACGTTCCGATCGCGCCCCTCGATTCAACACGGGAGAACGTGCTGGCACACGAGCGCGTGAACGAAACCGTGATGCGCGATCACACAGTCATCCCGATGTCGTTCGGCACGATCTTCAAGACGCGCGAGGACATTCTCGAGCTGCTGCGATCGGCGTACGACGCGTTCGCGGACGTTCTCTTGAAGATGCAGGACAAGCTCGAATTCGGCCTCAAGGTCCTGTGGGACCGCGACGAGATGGTCCGCGCGATCGAGCAGGAAGACGAGGACATTCACCGCTTGAAATCGGAGATCTCCTCGCAGAAGGGTTCGACGTATTTCGCGCGCATGCAGTACGGCCGCCTGATCAACTCGGCGCTCCAGCAGCGATCCGAGCGCTATGTCGCCGAGTTCCTCCAGCGGCTGCGCGACGTCTCGGTTGCGTCCCGGGTGAACCGCGCGATCGGTGACAAGATGATCATGAACGCAGCCTTTCTGGTGCAGCGCGAGCAGGAATCTGCGTTCGACCGCCGGATCCGGGAGATTGCGTCGATCGACGACAAGCTGACGTTCAAGTACACGGGTCCGTGGCCGCCGTACAACTTCGTGAACATCCGGCTCAAGCTCGAGCGCGCGGGACAGCACTGAGGACGGAAGCCACGACGGCCGAAGGTGTATCCACGAAGATCACGAAGATCACGAAGGAAACTCCGACGAGGAGTTCGCCGCGCTCGAGGCGGACGTGCTGGAGCGCATCCGCGAAATCAAAGAGCGTCGCGAAGGAGGATCGGGGCCGATTGCGTTGGGCGGGCAGCCGATGAGCACCGAGGACCGCCAGTTCCAGGTCGAGGCCACCGTCTCCGGCGACTTTCACGAGCCCTCCAGAGACACCTCGGTCACGGCCTCGGAGGTCGTCGAGCCGGCAACCGGGACCGATGTCTTCCACAGTTCACTCGCATCCCACCCCCGAAAGGCCCGCCAGTCTCGAGCCTGCGCCGGTCGCCGTCGGAAGTCGTGACACTAACGCGTCGGACGGCGCAAAACGGGCCGGTTGCGACTCGTTCGTGACCAAGCCCTGCCTGCCCGACGACCTCGTCGTCGAAATGCGGCGCATGTTGAACGCGGTGTCGAAGCAAGTGTCGTGAACGAATCGAATCCCCGTTGCCGAAGGAGCGGCGTAGCGGCGATTAGTTGAATTCGATTGGTGAGCTCGTTTTGAGCGACCACTCGCTCCCGGGCAGTCGGGCGTCTGGCGATCACAGACCGTGCTGCAGCCTGGGCTGCTCCGCCCCGGGTCACCAGCACTAATCAGCCAGAACGCGTTCGAGCAACCTGACGGGTCGTCTCGATCGAACCATCAGTTGCGAGCCCGGTGCATCCCGGAAACGCGTCCAGTCATACGCGTATTCCACCGGCGGGCGAGCTTCGCGATTTCGATAGCGGACACAGGTCTAAGCGCCACCACGAGCGTCAAGACACAGTCGGCAGCTGATAGTGGCCCGATCTCGAACATCGCGCGCGCCGCCGGAATGTGATGGATGCCTAGTTGCACGAGGACCGAGAGCACGACCACGCCAAGCAGCCGCAGATTCGTGAACGCACCGACTTCCCAGAACACACGAGTCGTGCTCCGTGCGGCAAAGGCGCGGAATAACTCACCAAAGACGAGTACCGAAAACGCGAGA
>DASYRX010000387.1:0-12722 GCA_036003845.1 Gemmatimonadaceae bacterium
GCAGGTCGCTGGCGCCGCGAATCGTCGTCTCCCCGTCGGCGCGAGCAGCAACACACGCCAGCAGCGGGATCTCGTCGATCAGGGCCGGCACCTCGGCAGGCTCAATCGTGGTCGCTTTGAGTCCCGGACGCGGACGCACGATGACGTCGCCGATAGGCTCCCCCAACGACGGGCGCGATTCGATCGTGACGCTCGCGCCCATGCGGCGGAGGACGTCGAGAAAGCCCGTGCGCGTGGGATTGAGTGCGATGCCGCGCAGGACGACCTCACCGGCGTCGGCCATCGCGGCCAACGCGGCGAAATACGCCGCCGACGATGGATCGCCCGGGACATCCAGATCGAAGGCCGGAAGTCGCGCCGCGGGCTCCAGCGTCACCTGCCACGCATTGCCGTCGCGCCGAGCGGCGCAGCGCAGGGCGACGCCTAACGAGGCGAGCATGCGTTCCGTGTGGTCGCGCGACTGATGTGGTTCATCCACGACCACGGGTACACCGGCGCACAGACCGGCGAGCAACACGGCGCTTTTGATTTGAGCGCTGGCGACCGGCGTCTTCCACGTGATCGCGCGTAGCTCGCCGCCGGTTATGCTGAGCGGGAGCCCGTCGTGCGCCGAGCCTTCGATGCTGGCGCCCATCGCGCGCAACGGCTCGGCCACGCGCCGCATCGGTCGACGGCTCAGCGACTCATCGCCAACCAGCGTGCTCGTAAAGCGCTGCGCCGCGAGGATGCCTAACAGCAGCCGCGCTGTCGTGCCGCTGTTCCCACAATCGAGCGCTTCACTCGAGCGCACCAGGCCGCGCAATCCACGCCCATCGACCGTGGTTTCAGGACCTAGCGGCGAGATATCGACACCCAACGCACGGAGGACGCGCGCGCTCGACTCCGTATCGCCCGAACGCAGGATGCCACGCGCTGTCGAGCGTCCTTCGGCGATCGCGCCGAGCAACAGCGCACGATGCGAGATGGACTTGTCGCCAGGGACGCGCACTTCGCCGGCCACGCGCAGGCGATCCGCACCTAACGTCATCGCAGCCATTTCTCGAGTGTCGTCGACAGATCGGTCTTCGAGTCGCGGTACTTGACGATCACCGGCGTCTGCAGCGCGAGCCCTTGCGACTCCGCCCAGGGTCCGCGCACCGCTCGCGCGCCCGGGACGACCACGGCGCCGGGCGGCACCTCGAGCGGTGCACCGGGAAGCGCGGAGTGGACGCGATCGCGCACGAGGTCGAAGATCGGGGTGCCGCGCGTGAGCACGACGCCCGCCGCGAGCACGGCGCGCGCGCGCACGATCGTTCCCTCGTAGACGCCGCAGTTGCCGCCGACGATCACCTCGTCCTCGATCACGACCGGCGCAGCGTTCACGGGCTCCAACACGCCACCAACCTGCGCAGCGGCCGACAGGTGCACGCGCTCGCCGATCTGGGCGCAGGAACCGACCAGCGCGTGCGAGTCGATCATGCTTCCGCCGCCGACGTAGGCGCCGATATTCACGAACATCGGTGGCATGCAGACGACACCAGGGGCGAGAAAGGCGCCGCGCCTAACGCTCGAGCCACCGGGGACGACGCGCACGCCGTCGGCTAGGTCGAATAGGCGCGTCGGTACCGTGTCCTTGTCGATGAAGCGCACGATCGGCGGGTCACCGGCGAGCGCGACCGATTTGGCGACGCCCGCGCGGAACGCCAGCAGGATTCCCATCTTGACCCAACCGACGGCACGCCACATTCCGTCGCTGTCACAGCGGGCAGCGCGCACGAGTCCCGCTTCCAAGGCATCCAGCAGAAGATTTACGACGTCACGCGCTTCACGCGGCAGCGCCTTGTCGCGCGGCGTATCCACGAGCTCGCGGATGCGCGCTTCGAGCTTCGTTAGGTCGGGCGCCTTCGACGCGGGGCGCGTCGGCCGTACGCTTTTCTTTTTGGCCGTCACAGCGCGCCCGCGGCTGCGAGAGCCGCGCGCAACTTGGGCTCGTGCTGTGTTGCGAGCGGGACTAACGGAAGGCGCAGCACGTTGCCGATGCGGCCGAGCAACGCCAGCGCTGCTTTTACCGGAATCGGATTCGATTCGATGAAGGCCGCAGTGACGAAAGGCGTCAGCTTGTGATGCAGCGCGCGAGCTTCGGCCCAATTCCCAGCCAGCGCTGCATTGCAGAGCGCGGCGATCGAGCCGGGAATGGCGTTACTCACCACGGAGATGATCCCTTCTCCGCCTAACGCCATCACGCTGAGTGTGAGCGAATCGTCGCCGGAGAGCACCGCGAAGCCTGCGGGTCTGTCGCGCGCGATGTCGCTGATCTGCGCCAGGTTCCCTGACGCTTCCTTGATCGCGATAATCCCCGGAATCGTCGCCAGCTCGAGTGACGTCGACGCTTCGATGTTGCTCGCGGTACGTCCTGGCACATTGTAGACGACGATCGGCAGGTCCGTGCTTTCGGCAATCGCTTTGAAGTGCGCGACGATCCCGCGCTGCGGCGGCTTGTTGTACATAGGCGAGACGTGCAGCAGGTGCGTCGCCCCCGCCTGTTTCATCGCAGCCGACATCGCAATCGCTTTCTTTGTGTCATTCGATCCGGCACCGGCACAGATCGGCACTCGGCCGCGCGCCTGTTCGACCGTCACTTCGACCACGCGGCGGTGCTCGTCAGGCGTTAGGGTCGCCGCCTCACCGGTCGAGCCACACGGAACGAGAAAGTGCACGCCCTCGGCGATCTGCCAGTCGACCAGTGCGCGGAGCGCGGGCTCGTCGACGCTCCCATCCGGACGAAACGGAGTCACGAGCGCTGTGCCGCAGCCGAACAGCTTGGACGCCGTCATTGCGAAAGTCCTCCCTCATCCGCCAATACGTCGCGCAGAGTGAATACTCCTTGGCGACCCCCTCGCGCTAGCCACTCGGCCGCGGTGACGGCGCCGTCGGCAAAGACGCGGCGGTCTCGTGCGTCATGGATCAGTCGCAGCTGCTCGTACGGACCATCCACAAGGACCTCGTGACGTCCGGGGATGTTGCCGACGCGCACCGACGTGGTCGGCAGCGTTCCGCCGCCGCAGTCCGCGAACACGCGCGCCAACATTGCGGCCGTTCCGGACGGCGCGTCCTTCTTCGCTGCATGGTGCGTCTCGATGAGGTGCGTCGCGAAGCCGCGCTGTTCGGGCCCGAGCCGCGCCAGTCGTTCGATGAGCTGCGCGAAGATCTGCACGCCGATCGAGAAGTTCGGGGCCCAGAGGACGGCGCCTTTAGCCTGCCCGACTTCGCGTTCCAACGTCGCCAGCAGGCTGTCCCATCCCGTGGTGCCGACGACGACGGGCACGCCAGCGCGCACGCAGGCGAGCGCGTTAGGCAAAGCGGCCTCCGGTACGCTGAACTCGATGGCGACATCGGCGTCGCCGAGTGCGTCACGAGTGAAGGTCCCGGTCTGGTCGCGCGAGACTATCGCACTGATCGCGTGACCGCGTGCCGTGGCCACTTGCTCGACGGCTTTGCCCATCTTGCCGTGCCCGATGATCGCGATGCGCAACTGACTAGGGGTTACGGGTTAGGGGTTAGGGGTTAGTGTCAAAGAAGGTGGCGTGCAGCGCCTGCATCGCAGACGCCACGCGCTCACCGTCGATGATGATCGTTAGGTTGATGCCGCTGGCGCTCAAAGAGAGCATGTGCACTTTGATGTCTTGTAACGCCGCGAGCGCTCGCGACATCGCGAGACCGTCACGGTTTATTCCCGCCCCGACGAGCGCGACGATGCCGCGATGGCGCTCCACGGTCACATCGCCAAGATGCGCCAGATCGACGATGAGGTTCTCGAGGTGCGTCGCATCATCCACCGTGACGCTGACGCTCACCTCGGACGTCGCGACGACATCGACAGACGTTCGGTGCCGCTCGAACACCTCGAACGTGGTTCTCAAAAACCCGTGAGTCAGCAGCATGCGTGGCGAGCGGACCTTGATCACGGTGACGTCGGTCTTCCCGGCGATCGCGCTGACGGCGCGCTCGGGAGCGTCTTCGGTGATGCGCGTTCCGTGGCCCCTAGGGTTGCGCGAATTGTAGACGTACACGGGGATGCCTAATCGTACGGCCGGCGCGATCGTGTTCGGGTGCAACACCTTCGCTCCAAACGACGCCAGCTCACTCGCCTCATCGAAGCGGATGCGTTCGATCAACTGCGCGCCATTCACGATGCGCGGATCGGCAGTGAGCATCCCGTCGACGTCCGTCCAGATCTCGATCGCTTCGGCACCTAACGCTGCGCCGAGGAGCGATGCCGAGTAGTCCGAGCCACCGCGACCGAGCGTAGTGACAATCTCTTGGTCAGTCGCTCCGATGTATCCGCCGAGAACAGGAACGCGGCCGTTTTCGAGCAGCGGTCGCAGAATCCGCTGCGCGGCTTCGGCGATACGATCGGGCCGCGGATCGGCGCGACCGAAGTGATCGTTCGTGATCATCACTTCGCTGGCGTCAACGTGTTGCACCGGGATGCCGCGTGCCTCGAGCGCGGCGACGACGATCACCGACGAGACCTGCTCTCCCTTCGCCGCGATCGCGTCCTGACTGCGCGGCGTCATGTGACCTAACGTGGCGAGCGCTTCGGCGAGGCTCGCCAGCTCGTCGAACGTGACGCTGATGTCACCAAAGAGATCGTGGTGGATCGGGGCGTCGCCTAACAAATCCTCGGCGACCTGCAGGTGTCTTTCGCGCAGACCCTCGACGCCGCGCATGGCCCCGATCAGCTGGCCCTGCGCCGCCTGCTCGGCGATCGCGAGCAGCGTGTTCGTCGTTCCCGCCAGCGCAGAGACGACGACGAGCGGCTGACGAGATAGGCGTCCCTTCACGATCTCGGCGGCCCGTTCGATGGCCGCCGCGTCGCCCACGGAGGTCCCACCGAACTTCACGACGATCATGCGCCAATAACGCCCTGTCGCACGAGCACTTCCGCGTTGAGGATGGAGCCGCCGGCCGCGCCGCGGATCGTGTTGTGGCCTAACGCGACGAGCTTCACGTGAAAGAGAGGATCGGCGCGCAGTCGACCGACAGTGACCGTCATGCCGCGCCCTGCGTTCACGTCTCGGCGCGACTGCGGCCGATCCGGCTGCGTCGTGACTACGAGAGGGCGATCGGGGGAGGAGGGCAGACCGCACGCCACTGGATCGCCTGTCCACGATTCGAAGGCTTGTGCGATCCGTTCTATACGGTCGGGCTTTTGCAGCTCTACGGCCAGGAAGGTCATGTGTCCGTGCTCTACGGCGACGCGGTTGCACTGCGCGCTAACGACGAACGGCGCCGGAACTATCGCGCCGCCCTCGAAGCGGCCGAGCATCTTGTTCAGCTCACGCTCGACCTTAGGCTCTTCGTCGGCAATGTATGGGACGACGTTGCCTAACGCGTCGAGCGAGGGAACGCCGGGATAGCCGGCGCCCGAGACAGCTTGCATGGTGACGACGAAGACGCGTGTGACGCCGAAGGAGCTGTGTAGCGGTGCCAGCGCCATCGCGGCGACTGTCGCGGCGCAATTCGCGTTCGTGACGATGCCGCCCGTTTCCGGCCAGCCGCGCGCCGAGCGTTGCGCCGCAAGGAGCTTGAGATGCTCGGCGTTCACTTCCGGAATGACCAGCGGCACGTCCTCGGCCATTCTGTAATTCTTCGCGTTGCTCAGGACCATCGCGCCGGCCTTGGCAAACGCAGGTTCGAGGTCGCCGGCTGCCGCGGAGTCCAGCGCTGAGAACACAACAGGCGAGCGGACCTTGGCCGGGTCACACGGCTGGACCGTTAGGCCGGCGACGTCGGCTGGCAAGCTGCCTTCGAGCCACTGCGCGGCTTCGCTGTATGGCTTTCCAGCGGAACGCTCGGACGCGGCCACTTCAGCGACGGTGAACCAGGGGTGACCGTCGAGCAGACGGATGAATGTCTGGCCGACAGCACCAGTCGCGCCGAGGATGGCGACCGGAATGCGAGTGCCGTTAGGCTCTTGTCTCGTCATTGCGAGTTGAGGAGCGAGCGCACCAGCCGGACGTAGGCGTCGACCGACGCCCGCAACTCGGCTACGTCGATGTACTCGTCAGGCGTGTGTGCGACGTGGATGGAACCCGGTCCGAAGAGCAGCGGCTTCCCCCAACGCGACAGGAGCGGGATGTCTGTCGTGTATGCCACCGGGGCGTGCTCGAAACCGTCGATCGTATGAAAGTGCATCGCTGGAATCGTCGAGCCGTAGGTGAGCTGAGCTCGCCCATTGACCCACTGTTCCAGCTTCGCCTTCACGTCGGCGACGTCGCCGATCAAACGAAACATCAGCTCCACTTCACACGATCCCGGGATGATGTTGGCTTCGGTACCGCCGCGAATGGTCCCGATGTTGACCGTCGTCGTGCCTAACTGGGAATCGCGCGGCCAGTCCACACGCGAAATCTCGGACAGCAGAGCGAGCATCGGCTCGATGGCCGACTGCCCCAATTCCGGGTAGGCCGAGTGCGCTTCGCGGCCCGTCGTCCGTACCATGACGCGGAGCGACCCTTTCGCACCGGTTGCCAGTTTGCTCTCGGTTGGCTCGCCGTTGACGAGATATCGGCTAGTCGCCGGCAGGCGATTGGCGGCGCGTGCGCCGTCGGATCCCTTCTCTTCGCCAACCAGCAGGAGCAGATCGACGCGCGGCTCGCCGCTATTGGCGAGTTGATCGGCCGCGGCCATCATCGCCGCGGCGATTCCCTTGGCGTCGCAGGAGCCGCGACCATACAGCCGATCACCGTCGAGCCGCGGCGGGAAGTACGGTGGAACGGTGTCGAGATGCGTGGAGAGCGTGACGCCACCGCCGGCGCGAGAAGCCCAGACATTTCCACGTCCGCCGCCCGGCGCGACTTCCTGCACGGTCACATTCCAGTCGCGCGCGATGAGCCAGCGCGAGACGTAGTCGACAGCCTTCTCTTCGTGCGCGGTCGGCGAGTCGATCGACAACAAATCGGCGGTGAGCGCTACGACATCAACCATGTTGCGTATTGTACTCGCGCCTGCGCGGAGCATACAGGCCGCGTGTGAGATTTAGCACTGCAATGCGCACGCGTGAGCGACTAAGGTTCAGCGCGGACGAACGCCGCCCCAGCATCCGTCCCACTTCATAACCGCTCGACAACGCAATGCCAACTGCTCCGCTCCGCGTCGCGATCCTCGGAAACGACGCCGTGTTGGAGGCTCGTCCCGCGACGCCGATGCAACTCGCGCAGGCTTGTTTGCGCGCGAGCTTCGACCTCGTCGTGCCGGCGAGCTGGGGAGAAGAGCTTGTCGCGCATCAGTACGCGGAGTCGTTAGGGCATTACGATGGGCCGTCTCCGGTTCTCTGCCACTGCCCGATCGTCGCGCAAGCGCTGGCTGACCATAGCGAGCATCTGCCGATCCTGACGCTGGCCGCGCCGCCGGTAGCCACCGCGCGTTATCTGCGCCGTGTGTATTCCCCGCGGCACCTAGTGATCACGTACGTCGGGGGGTGTCCCGGAGCCGTCGGGTCGGAGCTAGATGCTGCGCTGTCTCCGGACCGTTTACTGGGAATCCTGGACGACGCCGGCCTGTCGCCGTCGAATCAGCCCGAACTTTACCAGTCGATGATTCCACCGGATCGCGGACGCCATGCGTCGCAGCCGGGGGGCTCGCCTAACGCGGCGTTTCTACAGAGTGAAGCCGGTGTGTCGCTGCGCGAGGTGTCGCCAGCGGCGCTGGAAGTCACACGGCTATCGATCGCCCCGCAGGAACGCGTGGCGCTGGACTGTACACGATTGTCCGGATGCGTCTGCGCAGCACAGGCACAGGCGATCGTCGCGTTGGAGCCGCCGCAGCGCTCCGCACCGGTTGTCGCTCGTTACGATCTGGACTTGCGCGCGGTAGCATTCCGCACAGCGTCTGCGTAGCAGATCGTACACTCGCTTCCGTCCTTTTCACCTGCAGAATCTCCATGAAGCGCTACCACCGGTACGTCCTCGCCCTAACGGCACTGCTTGTCGCTCAAGACATCGCCGCGCAGCAGGCCAAGAAACCAGTCGTCGATCCTCGTCTCGAAAAACTGAAGGCCGAGGCGCTGACGAAAGTGGCCGCGAGAGCCGATCTCGTTCAGCAGATCATCGATCAGGTGTTTTCGTTCGGTGAACTTGGCATGCAGGAATTCGAGACGTCGAAGTACCTGACCGGCGTGCTGGAGCAGAACGGCTTCAAAGTCGAGCGTGGAACCGCCGGCATGCCGACGGCGTGGGTCGCGACGTGGGGATCGGGCAAACCGGTCATCGCGTTAGGCTCGGACATCGACGGTATTCCGCAGTCGAATCAGAAGCCAGGAGTCGGATATCGCGATGCGATCGTGACGCAAGCGCCGGGGCACGGCGAAGGGCACAACTCCGGTCAGGCCGTGAACATCGTCGCCGCGCTCGTTGTGAAGGAGATCATGGAGCGCGAAAAGATTTCTGGCACGCTCAAGCTCTGGCCGGGCGTAGCGGAGGAAGCGGTTGCGGCGAAGGCGCATCTCGTGCGCGCGGGCGTGTTCAAAGACGTCGACGTCACGCTATTCACGCACGTCGGCAACAACCTCGGCGTTTCGTGGGGTCAGTCGGGCTCGAACGCGATCGTCTCCGTGATGTTCAAGTTCCGCGGACAGACCGCGCACTCCGCCGGCGCTCCGTGGCGCGGCAAATCGGCACTCGACGCCGTCATGTTGATGGCACAAGGGTGGGAGTTCAAGCGTGAGCATCTGGAGCCGGCGCAGCGCTCGCACTACGTCATCAAAGACGGCGGAGACCAGCCTAACGTGGTGCCGCAGACGGCGTCGATCTGGTTCTACTTGCGCGAGCGCGATTACGACAAAGTCCAGAACATGTTCGCCGCGGCGCGACGGATCGCGCAGGGCGCGGCGATGATGACGGAGACGACCGTCGATACGGTGATGATCCTCGGATCGGCATGGTCCGGGCACTTCAACAAGGCAATCGCGCAGGCGACCTACGACAATATCAATCGGGTCGGGCTGCCGACCTGGGATGCGTCCGACATCGCGCTGGCCAAGGGGATCCAGAAGGAGCTTGGCGTCAAAGAAGAAGGCCTGGCGGTCAAGATCGATTCGCTGTCCGGGCCTGTGGATATGACGCGCTCGTTAGGTGGCGGATCCGACGACATCGGCGACGTGTCCTGGAACGTGCCAACGGTGACGCTGCGCTATCCGTCCAACATCCCGGGCCTGCCGGGACACAACTGGGCGAACGGGATCTCGATGGCGACGCCGATCGCGCACAAGGGCGGCGTGGCCGGCGCCAAGGTCCAGGCGCTGACGCTGCTGGACATCCTGCTCAAACCGCAGCTCGTCGCCGACGCGTGGGACTATTTCAACAACGTTCAGACCAAGGAAACGAAGTACAAGACGTTCCTCGGGCCTAACGACGGACCACCGATCTGGCTGAACGAGGACATTATGGCGCGCTATCGGCCGGAGATGCGCAAGTACTACTACGATCCCACGAAGTTCAAATCGTATCTGGAGCAACTTGGGATTAAGTACCCGACAGTCAAAGCAGTCGCGCAGGACTGATTCTTGGGATCGCCGAGACCGCGCCTGGTATGGGAGGGGCTCGACTCCTCGAGGAGGAGTCACGACGCTACACGGAGGCGCTCTGCGACCAGGGGTTCATGCTCCAGCGCCGTCTGTCGCCAAGCGCTGCCTAACGGTAGGCCTAACCAATGCTCAGGGCGGGACTCGAACCCGCACGCCCTTGCGGGCAAGGGATTTTAAGTCCCTCGCGTCTACCATTCCGCCACCCGAGCGTTAGGTCCGTTCCAACTACTCACTCGCATCGTCTGCTTGCATGTGAGTTCGTTGGAACGGACTTCGGTCTGAAACAACAGGCGACAGGCTCACACCCACCCAGCGAGCCTGTCGCATCTCAAGAGCGGGAAACGGGACTCGAACCCGCGACCCCAACCTTGGCAAGGTTGTGCTCTACCAACTGAGCTATTCCCGCGAACGGACGTCGTAGTATAGGCCTTTGGCCCGATGGCAACAACTAAAGCTAAACGCGCTCGATCTGCACTCCACCGCCAGCTCTCGTAATCCACGTCTCGCACGCGTATCCGAACTGTTTCGTGTACCACGGCGTGATGATTTCCGCTGCTTTGCGCAGCGCCGCCTCGTCCGCGCCGACGACGATCGCGCACCCGCCCCAGCCCGCACCGGTTAGTCGCGCACCTGAAACTCCGGGCTGCTCTTGTGCGGCCATCGCGAGCCAATCCAGCTCGGGAGTGGAACACTCGTACAATGTCCGTAACGACTGGTGCGACGCGTTGAGCAGCTCACCCGGCAGTTGACCTGTCGCGCGCAGCGCAGCCACCGCTTCAGCGACCCGCGCCTGCTCCTCGACAACGTGCCTGACGCGGCTGCCTAACGGGTCGCCGAAGGGCACGCGCTGCAAGACGTCTGCGGGCGCCCGCGCCAGACTCGGCGCCTGTACACCGGCGGCGCGCATCCAGTTGAGCGCCATCATACACTGCCGCTGCCGCTCATTGAACGCGCCGAGTCGCAGGTCGCGACGGACGCCGGTATCGAGAATGAGAACACTCTCGCTGAAGGGCACGTGCTCCGTCGCGCGCGTATCGCAGTGAATGAGCAGCGCGTGCCCCTCACGAGCGAGCGCGCTCGCGAATTGGTCCATGATGCCGCAGGCGACGCCCACGTATTCACGCTCAGCTTCATACGCGAGCTCGGCCAGCTGAGGCGGAGAGAAAGACGAGCCGACAAGAGCGTCGACCGCCGTCGCCACCGCGACCTCGAGCGCCGCGGAAGACGAGAGGCCGGCCCCCAGGGGGACCTCGCTTGCAACGACAAGGTCGAACTGCGGGAGCTCCACGCCGCGACGCGTGAACGCCCACAGCACACCTGACACGTAGTCCCACCAATCGCCCGTCTTTTCCGGCGCACGCGCATCGAATACGCCTTCGGCCCCTGCCCCGAGGCTCCGCGCGCGGGTCTTGCCTAACGTGGAGCGCATGGCCGCGACGTAGGTGCGCTGGCTGATCGCGATCGGCAGGACGTCGCCGCCGTTGTAGTCCGTATGCTCACCGATCAGGTTCACGCGCCCGGGCGCGGACGCGACCAGGTCGGGCATTCGGCCGTAGCGTTGTTTGAACGCGCCGGCCGCACGCGCCGTGCCCGTCGTGCCTGTCATGCCAGTCGTCACGGCCTCAGTCCCGCAGCGTGAATGACATACCAGAGCGTGGCAGCGAGGAGCCCACCTAACGCGGCATCGCCACCGTCGCCGACGGCCAGCCCGTCCGCGTCAACAACGCCCGCTGCACGCCCGTGATCCAGCGGGGCACGGCGAAACCATTCCAGCACCGCCTTGCCGTTAGGCCCGAGCAGCCGCGCGACCTGTTGCGCGAGATAATGCGGCTCATCGCCGATGGCCTTGGCCGTGCGTCGATGCAGCGAATCGTCGCGCGTCACGACGTCGTACATCGGCAGCCACAGCGCAGACGCCGTGGGATCGTCATCGTCCGCGAACGTTCCATTGAGATCGGTAGCAGCCGCGAACACTCCCTTCCCCGACGCGGCATCGCGCACGAAGTGGCGCCTGAGCGCCGCCCGAACTGCTTCGGGCTCCTGCACGTTGCGTGCTGTCTCTTCGTCCAGCGTGCGACGTAGCACATCGAGCGCCTGCGATGCAACGGCGTTTCCGTGCAGCGTGTACGGCAGCGGCGCGGGCGCGCCCGACGGCGTGACGTCCGTCGAGTAGAGCGGCACCTGCGCGTGGCGCCGCGCAGCCATGTCTTCCGACACGACATAGAGCGTATCCGCGAGGACGGCATCATCCACAACGTGGTCGTCGCCGGTGTCGCGTATGTAGCGATCCGTCGCCAGTGCGTAGCCGGCCGCCCCTTCGAGGTTGAAGCCAGGCTCGAACAGCGTTCCGTCCATATAGCGCACGCCCATGCCGGGTGCATAGCCGTGCAGCTCGCAGAGACGCAGCAGCAGCTCACGCGCGAGGCCATGATCCGCTAGCTGTACGGCCGGCAGCGTCCACGCCAGCGCTTCCCATTCGCGAATCGTTAGGCCCGCCGAGTGCCATGGGACACGCGTGCGCACGACGTAGTAGTGCGCGTCGTCGAGCGCGCGTCCGACCGAATAAAAGTACGCAAGCAGCAGGTTGTGATTGAGCAGTCGATCCAGCGCCTCGTGTCCTGTCGACTGCTCGAGTCCCCGCAACGCGTCTCGCGTCGCGGCGAGAAGGTCACGCCAACCGCGACGCCGCATAACGTGCGCTGTCGCGTGTGCACCATCGCCCTCTGGTCCTGCCGCAATGTAGAACGCTGTCTCGATGCGTCCGTTCGCCGGCAGTTCGAGCTCGCGCTCGACCGTGTACGAGGGCGTCGCTCCGTCGCTCACGCTCACGTGCGCATCACCGTCGCTTACGACCGCTAGGGCCGCGAGATCAGGCAGCGCGCTGCCGCCGAGAATGACGGTGCCGTCCGCACGCTGTTCGATGACGTGATTGTCTCCGAATGGTCGCGCCGATCGTACACGAAGCTGGCGATGACCGAGCGTTCCAGACATCGCGATACGCACCGTGGTCGGTGCTTCACCGCGATACTCTAGGGCGAATGCATAGACGATCCCGGCCGTGTCACTGTCGCGGCCAAACGGCGCAAAGATCGTCGCACGCACGATGACGTCGCCAACGCTGCACGTGAACATCGGCAGCCAGCCGAGCGCGCGCTCC
>DASYRX010000388.1:0-27004 GCA_036003845.1 Gemmatimonadaceae bacterium
CTCATGCGCGGAGATCTCGCGCCCCTGGACCAGGCGAGCGAGCTCCGTCGCGGAACGCATTGTTAGGCTGGCTGCCGCAGTCATCGCACTGCGAAGCCTGCGCTCGGCATTTGGGTTGTCAAGAGCATGCGCCTTTCCAGCAACCAAACTGCGACCGCGGATTCACGTGGAAACGACGCGGATCACAGCTTTCTATTGTGCTTATTCCGCAGAGACCTGCGAAGCTCAGCGGCTAAGGTTTGGATCTAGTCGCCGCGGAGAACCAATGTGGCGTTGATGCGTGCCGCGCGTCTCGCCGGCAGGAACGCGGCAATTGTCGCAACGACCAATACGAGTACGGCGCATGCGGCGTAGATCGTCGGCGACATGGGGCTCACGCCATACAAAAAGCGGGAGAGCACGCGCGCCATCGCCAGCGCGGCTGCGATGCCGATCGCCAATCCAAGTCCGGCGAGAACGAGTCCCTGGGACGTAATCCAGCCAACGACCGAACCTCCTTGTGCGCCTAACGCCATGCGAATGGCGATCTCGCGCGTACGCTGAACGACCGTATACGACACGATGCCGATGAGCCCGACCGCCGTCACGAGCAGTGCCACGGCTGCGAGCCAGGACACTATTGTCCCGAGGGCGCGCTCGCCGGACAGAGCTGCGTCGACGAACTCGGCCAACGTACTCGTGCGCGCAATCGGAATGCGTGGATCGATGTCGCTGACGGTGCGGCGCAAGGACGCGAGAACGCTGCCCGGCGGCAGCGCCGTCTTCACTGTCACATTGAGTGTCAAGCCACTGCGCCCGAGTGTTTGCCGAGCCGGGATGTAGACCTGAATGCGCGACGGCGAATGGACTTCGTAGTGGCGCACGTTCCTGGCGACTCCGACCACCGTGCGATACAGCAGTGTCGAGTCGGCGTGTCGCTCCTCAATCGTTAGGCGTTTGCCGATGGCATTCGTGCCTGGCCAATAGCGGGCTGCCATCGTTTCATCGATGATCGCGACCGGGGAGCTGCCTTCCGTATCAGTGCTCCGGAATGCGCGTCCCTCGACGAGGGGGATGCCGAACGTCTTGAAGTAGTCTTCGGATACGACGTTGAAGAGCGTGGACGCGCCGTTCTTTTCAGGATCGGTCTTCCCTTCAGGAAGCGTGCGCATCTCCCACGATCGGCCACTGAGCGGAACGAGCAGTGAAAGCGCGGATGACGCGACGCCCGGAAGGGCGCGAGTTCTGGTCAACAGCTCATCGTAGAATGCGAGCCAGCGAGCTTTATCCGGAAAGTCACGGCCACCGGCGTTAACGCGCGCCGTAACGGCGGTCGTCGAATCGAAACCCTTGTCGGTGTTTTGCAGCTTGAGATAGCTGGAGAGCAGGAGTCCGGCGCCGATAAGCACGACGACGCTGAGCGCGACCTCGGCCACTACAAACGCGGAGCGCGTGCGTTCGCGCATGCCGCCGCCGACTCGGATGCCGGCCGAGAGCGCCTCGTGCAGATCGACACGCAGCGTACGCAGCGCCGGCAACGCGCCAAAGGCAACCGCAGTCGCCAGAGTGATGCCTAACGTAATCGCGATCGTGACGGGGTCCATCGTCACACGTTGCACGAGGACCGGTGCGATTTCAGATGGAAGCAGCCGCACGAGCGGACGCATGAGCGCGAAGCCAAGCCCCAACCCGAGCAGTCCGCCGGCCGAGGCCAACGCAACGCTCTCCAGCACGAGCTGGCGCACGACCTCGCGTCTCGACGCGCCGAGCGCCATGCGCGTAGCCAGCTCGCGCCGCCGTTCTTCGGCGCGAGCGAACAGCAGCCCGCCGACATTGACCATGGCGACGAGAAGAACGAGACCGACTGCGCCTAACAAGAGCCAGATTTGACCGTTCGCGGAGCCGATCAGATAGTCTTGCAGAGGGCGGAGCGACGGTTTTGCGACGTCGGGCCCGACTTGCTCGATGACCTCTCGGCCGGCACGTTCGAGATCGGCGCTGGCCATACCTAACGAGATACCGGGCGCCAGTCGCGCATAGATGCGAGTTCCGAAGCTCGAGTCGCGTTCATTCCAGGGCAGCCCGGGGATGGCGCCCATGTTCACGAGTACGTCGGTGTTCGGCCAGGCCGCGTCCGGCGGGAGGACACCAATGACCGTATATGGGCGGCCGTCGAGTCCAAATGGTTTTCCGATTACAGCGGGGTCGCCGCCGAAGCGTCGCTGCCAATAGCCGTGAGTCAGCACGACGAGCCCCGCCGTTCCCTCCGTGGTCTCGCTCGCGTTGAAGACGCGACCTAACTGCGCCTCAACGCCGAGCACGCGGAAGAAATCTCCGACGACAGCTTCGGCGTCGATGATCTCGGGATTCCCTGGGTCTGTTGTTCTGAAGCCCCAGCTCGCTGTGCCGCCATACGTCTGAAAGACGCGGCTACGATCGCGCCAATCGTTGTAGTTCGGGATCGATGTCGAGATTCCGAAGCCCTGTGACGACGTCACATCCACCGTGACCAACTGCTTAGCGTTGCGGAACGGCAGTGGTCGAAGCAAGACGCCGTTCACGACGCTCGCCACGGCTCCGACGCCGCCCACGCCGATCGCAATCGTTAGGGTCGCGAGGATCGCATAGCTTGGACGGCGAACGAGACCACGAATGACGGGGCGCATTGAATTGGGTTAGGGTGGGGTCAGACTCCAGGCGGGCCGCCGAGACGGAGTCTGACCCCACCCGATAGGACAGCGTGCGGCCGCGCCGGGTTTAAGCGGGCTACGTCTCCGTAAAGGCGACTGTGCGTGCGAACGCCGCTTCGCCGCCTTTGAACTTCCAGGGGAAGCAGCCGATGACGAGGCGCTTGTTCTGCAGCTCAGGCTTCGCAATCTCGCCGCCGATGTTCTCGATATGAATGACGTTGTGCGGGAAGAGCGCGTTGTGCGTGAGCTGGTAGTCCGCGTCGGGGAAGAGTTTGTTGACGGCATCGGCGCCGCCGAAGCGTTCTTCGGCCTTTTTCCGCACGCGATCGCAGTGGCCGTGCATGCCTTTGCCGAGGAAGCGACCGATGGGGAGGTTCATCGGGTGATCGGTGGAGATCGCGTCGACGCCCCAGACATGGACCTTCTTTTTTAGGAGCCAGGGGACGAGATCGGGGTGTGGGCCGGGGTGGTAGTGGACGTAGCGTTCTTCGTCAGGCGTCTCGCCGAACTGACCGAACCGTTCCCAACCGGTGTGCAAAACGAGGATGTCGCCGTCCCTGACCTCGACGCGCTTCTCGATCATCTGCGGCGTATACACGGCGAGGTCGTCCATCTCGTCACGCAGATCGACGATGACGCCGGGCCCGTAGAGCCACTCGAGCGGGATCTGGTCAATCGTTAGGCCACCTGTGACGAAATGCCGTGGGGCGTCCAGGTGCGTGCCCATGTGGTTCGAGGTCATGATGTACTGCGCGTTCACGCCATGCTCGACCTTGCGCTTGATGTACTTGACCTCGAAGGGAGGGTAGTACGGCCAGAAGAACGAGTCTTGATTCAGCGGTTGAGAAAGGTCGTGAATTTTCATGGGATTTAACGGCGTCGACGGCGGCACGGGTTGAGAATACAGCTGCGTAAAACGGGGCCTAACGCGCGGGCGTTAAGGTCGTCAACTGCGTTAAGAGTTTTCGAACGAACGCTTCACGCCTTTGACGCGTTAACGCCCGCGCATACGGACTTTTTGTCGCGTCGCAGTTTTTCACTTGTGCCGCAGTCGACGCTGTTTCAGCGTCCAGAGAGCTCTTCATACAATGTCCGGATGAATCTCTCGTGTCCTGCCGGCCAATCCTTTGCATATGCGGCGCTCATGTTCGCGGCCAGCACCTGGTCGACTGTCTTGCCGGCGAGGATCTCCGCACGCATCTGCTCGCGTAGCGTGAACAGCGCGTCACGCCACGCCTTGAGTCGCGCGCGGTCGGCCAGCGGCCCGTGACCCGGAATAATCTTGGTTTGCGCATCGGCCATGCCTAGCGCCATGTCCGCTGTCGTGATGACGCCATCGATGGACCCTCCGCTGGATCGATCGACGAACGGCAAGCCGGCGTTATGGAACACGTCGCCCATGTGAATCACGTTCGCCTTGATGAAGCGCACGATCGCATCGCCGTCGGTGTGCGCGGGAGGGACGTGCGTCGCAACCAGCGAGTCGCCGTTGATGTGGAACGTCACGGTCTCGGTGAACGTGACCATCGGCAGAGCGGCCTTGGGCGCCGGTGCCTGTTGCGAGTTTAGCGCCTTCACGAAGAGGCCCGTGGACATGCGGCGCCTGACGTTATCGTGCGCGACGAGCAGCGCGCCTGTCTTGCCGAGGTTCTCGTTCCCGCCTGTGTGATCGAAGTGCCAGTGCGTGTTCACGACGAAGCGCACGGGTTTCGGCGTGATCGCGGCAATGGCGGCGAGGATCTTGGGCGTGAGCGGCGCGAACTGGTCGTCAACGAGGAATGCGGCATCGTCACCGACCGAGAGTCCCATGTTGCCACCGGAGCCGGTGAGCATGTACACCCCGCGCGCGAGTTGAATGGTGCGCACCTGCACGGTGTCATAATTGACTTGCGCACGGACACCGGACGTGAGGAGAACAGACGCGGCGCTACAGGCGAGCGTTAGGCGACGAATCATGAGTTTGAGATCCTCTGTGGAAAGCGATTATACGACGTGCCGAGCGAGCAGGGGGTTGAGATGCATGAACATGTTGTACTCGGACCATCCGGCACGCGCCGCGACTTCATTCGGGTGAATCGCCGGGTGATCGGGGCCAACCAGCGTCGCAACGTCACCGACCTTGACGGACGTCTCCGTACCTAACGCGATGAGCGTGTGGCTCGCGCTGACCGTCCCGATGACCGGATACACGCGGTCCCCAATCAGGACGTCGCATCCCTTGACGGCGCCGCTGGGGTAGCCGTCGACGTGACCGACCGGAAGTGTCGCGACCCACGTCGGAGTAGACGCTTTCCAGCGGCGGTGATAGCTCACGCCTTCGCCTGCTTCGAGCCGCACCAATCGGACGACTGGGGCTCGCAAGCGATATGCGGCGCGCAGCTCGCCGCGCGAACGGGCCTCCTCCGACACATAGCCACCGTACACGGCGAGCCCCGGTCGCACGGCATCGAGAAACGTCTCGGGGATGTGCCAGACGGCGTGTGACGACGCCGCATGCAGCCGACCGACTTTGACGCCGCCGAGTTGCGCGGCATCGGCGAGTGTGCGAAGCTGCTTCGCCATCTCTTTGTCGAAATCGACGTCTTCAGTCAGCTCTGTAAAGACGCCCTCGATCTGCACGTTAGGCGCCTTGCCGAGTGCGTCGATCAGCGCCGGCGCCCGCGCGATCGGTACTCCCATGCGGTGCATGCCGGCATCGACATACACGTGCACACCAACGCCACGCCCGCGCGCTGCCCGGAGCGCGACCTCGGACGCGAGTGCCTCGTCGGGTGTGATGCGAACATCGTGCGCGATCAGTTCATCCAGCTCGTTCGGTTCCACGCGTGCCATCAGCAGTACAGGCTTCTTCACGCCCGCTGATCGCAGTGCTAATGCCTCGTCAATACGGACTACTGCGATCCCCCACACTTCGGGAAGGCCGTCGAGCACAGGACCAACGACACTACAGCCGCAGCCGTAGGCGTTGTTCTTTGCCACGGCCAGAATCGGCTTGCCTCCCGTTAGGCGAGCGATGGCGCGGACGTTCTGCGTCAGCGCCGCGCCTTCGATCTCGAGCCATGGTTCGGAAGGATGTAACTCGGACAGAACCGGCGGCGCGCTAGCCTCGGCTAGCCGCACGCGACCGAGTGCAGCGCCGACCGCCGTGCCGACGACGAACTGTCGGCGCGAAATACTCACTACCCCTCCTCGCTCGGCGCACCGCCGGTCCGCGCGACCTGATCCGCTTTCACCTTCGCCGGATCGAACTTCTTGGCGCTGGCGATCATCTTGTCGATCGTCTCGTCGAAGTCCGGGGTCGCCTTGCGTTGGAATCGGATCGGATTGATGCGGGCGACGACGAACGCGCGCAGGTACGGGCTCTCCATGCCGCGCTCTTTGAGCGCCGCGATGGCGGCATTGACGGCGTCGTTCAGCTCCATGACTTTGGCGGCACGAACGCGGCGAGCCTCGAGGGCGCGCGGAAGCTTCGACGAGGAGAACTTGTCGATCCGTTTCAGGATGCTGTGGTACGCACCGCCCGAGAAACGCCCGTTGATCTGATAGCAGAGGCCTAACGTCAACAGCGCGGGCTCCTCGAACTCGGTCTCGTAGTCCTTCTCGGGTCGATCGTCGATCTGCGCCAGCCCTTCGGCGAGCCTGATGACCTCGAGCGCTTTCTCCCTCAGGTTGTGCGCCTTCTCGGTGTTGAGCACCAGGATGCGATGCGCGACTTCGGGCTCCGGCACAACCAGAGCCGTGATCGACCGTGCCCCCAGGTTCCGCATGGCGCCGATTCGGTGGTAGCCGTTAGGCGACCAGTATTTCCCGTCGCCTGCCGGAACGGCGATCACCGGATCGAGAAACCGGTCGAGTTTATTAATTGCAACGGCCAGTTTCCCCACGTGAGCCTCGGACAGATCACGCTGATACGGGGTGGGCTCCACCTTGTCCAAGGGGAGGCCGGCCAAAATCTGCCAATTGCCGCCTAACGGATCGCGATAGATGCCGAGTACGGCACCGCCGTCATGCGTAATGCGCTCTGCTATTGCTTGCACGCTCGCCGGCGGCGCCGTAGAGGCGAGCTTGCGCGCCTCGAGGCCGCGCGAGGCGGCGGGAGCGTCGTCCTTCTTCTTTTTGCGCTTCTTAGCGACAGCCATGAAGCCACCCAAGGCCTAAGAGCTAAGGACTAAGGACTCAAGCGCCGAATGTACCCGTCCCCCGAGAGGGGAGCCAGTTTGACCACAGGGTCACGTAGCAAGCCAGGCCGTGTTGCGGAGGCGCCCCGTCTCTCGTATTATGGTCGCGCGAAAGAGCCGCGATGCGTGCTCACGCGGCGAGTTCCGATTCAAAGGGGCCTGCGTTCGCGCAGGCTTTTTTCTTTTTCGCTCAGTCCAGAGCGATGCCCATCGTGAGGGCCCTGATCACGAGCTTGCTGTTGGCGGCAGTCGGGTCCCCCGCACTCCGACCGCAGCGCAGATCGAGGAGACAGGAAATGCGTACGACCGGCACCGTAAAGTGGTTCAACGACGCGAAGGGCTTCGGCTTCATCACGCCCGACAATGGACAGAAGGATTGCTTCGTCCATCACTCGGCCATCCAAGCCCAGGGCTTCAGGTCGCTCGCGGAAGGCGAGCGCGTGGAGTTCGAGGTTGTGGACGGGAAGAAGGGACCTGCCGCGGAGAATGTCACAAAGATCGGCCGCTAGGCGGTGCGACCGGTCGATCGATCCTAACGAGATCGGCGGCCGACAAAGAAAGAAGCGGGTGCGACTTCGGTCGCACCCGTTTGGTTTTCCAACTGTAAGAGACACCGCAGATACGCGCAGATGAACGCGAGTCCGTACGTCATTTCCTCCAGAATCCGCGTGGATCCGCGACAATCTGTGGTTTCTTTGTTTTGAACAACTCGGAGTTACGCGATGGTCGGTCCGGCGGCGTCGACGGGATAGCCGACGAGATATGTAACCGGCAGCGGCGTGCGCGTTGCGAGCGTGCCAGACTCCCATGCGAAGCCAGGTACATCTGCCTCACGCGCAATGCGCAACAGCTCATTCGGCGAGTAGGATCTCAGGCACGACACCAATCCGTCGAAGAGCACGAAGAGCGGAAGCGCCGGCAGGAGATACGTGAAAACGAGTCGGCTCCAAGTGAACGGCCGAATGAATGGCGTAAAGAGCAGTACGAGCGCTGGAGAAATCGCGACCGTCCCGACCGCGAGCGCGCTGCGCTGTGTTACTTCGAAGATCGCGATCGGCTCGCGCCGTAGAGCCGCATCGCGCAGCACTGCGCGGGCACTTTCAGGATCGAAGTGGTGAAACGCCGTGAACATCGTGCGAATGCCGGCGAGGCGCGCTGGGACATTGGTCGCATCGACGGGATAGCTCACATACGTTAGGCGCTCGTCCAAGCGATCGACGACAGCCTGATCCCTGGCGCGAGGGTATTTATCCGTGAGCGCGATCTTGACGGAGTGCTCGCCCGTCAACTGCACTTGGTCAGCGAGACTCTGCCAAGGTCCCCCCGAACCAGAGCCGAGGTCGACGATGCGATTCCGGCCGTGCCGGCGCAGCATGGACTTGAGCAGCGTGCCGACCGGCTGATACTGGTGTGTCAGCGTGAAAACGAAACGCAGATAGTCAGTCGCAGCGTCACGCAAAAACCGCGGACACCAGGGGAGATCTTCGATCTCGACGAGTTGCAGCCGGTTGATCATCGCAAGTGAGGCGCGCGCCGCGTTGGCGCTACGCGGTCACGCTGCGGGACGTCGCTCCACGAGTCAAGACCTGTTGCGTAACCTCGCGCACGTTCTCGCGAAAGCCGGCGAAGATCAATAACAGACCAACGAACTCCGTCACATACAGCACTTCCACGTGTCCAAACCTCGTGAACGTCCCGCCGATACCGGGAAGCAACGCGCCAACTGCGATTAGGACGTTGCCGATGAACTTGTGGCGTTTATCGGGAACGGAGCGATAGCGTGCTGCCGAATAGATCGCGCCGCCAATGAGAAAGAGTGCGGCGTAAGTGTTGATGAACGGACTTACGAGCCGGACGCCTTGCCACGAAAGCGCACGCCCTGAAAGTCTCGTAGGATCTACCGCGGCATAGTTGATTGGCGACAAGATGACGAAGACACTCGCAGTCGCGATTGTCGTTAGGAGCACAATCGCGAGGATGTTCGCGACTTTGCGGCGCACTAGCAGATATACGGTGCCTTGTGCCAGTGGCGCTCCGCCACAAAGCGCCCCGCTGATATACCAGGCGCGAAAGACCCACTCGTTCCAACCCCAGAGCGTCGTCAGCGATTCCGTGAGCGTTCCGACGGCGTACAGAATCAAGCCGATGCCCCACCACAACAAGTGCGGTCCGCTCTGCCGCGCCGCATGACGCCGCAGCACGATCGTCGCGAACGCCAGCGCGACAACCGTTGTGGCAATGGGAATGTAGTAGACCGCGTTAGGCATCAGAACGTCGTGACGAAGGCGAGTCTGATGTGACGACCAGGTTCGGGTCTGAAGAAGCTCGCGTTCGGAAACTCAGCGTACAGTCGATCGCCGATGTTATCGACGACGAGCGACAGATCGTTGCGCACTCGGCCGACGTCTGCGAGGTGCAAGCTTCCACGAGCCGAGTGCACCGTGAAGGCCGGAATCACTAAGCCAATCGGATTGGTGCCGACGATGACGTCTTTCTGCTTCCCTTGGCGTCGCGCGGTGTAGCCTAACGTGAATCGCCCTCCGGGCTGTCGATACGCCAGGTCAGCAACGACTTTGTTGGAGTAGCTGTCGCCGATCGGGCTCCCGGGATTCGAGATGCTCTTGCCATCGAGGCGCGCGAAACTGACACTCGCCTCGACGCGATCGAACGCGCGCGCTCCCGTCGTGACCTCCACGCCGTCAATTCGCAGACGGCCAACATTCCTGTTCTGAAACGCGGGCCGTCTGTTGACCGAATCACCCGTGGCAACAGAACGGATGGCATCGTCAATATCATTGCGGAAGACGAACGCCTCGCCGTACCACCATCGATTGCGATACCGCAAACCGACGTCGACGTTGATGCTGGTCTCGGGACCGAGATCGGGGTTTGCGCGCTGGAAGCCGTTGCCTTCGGGTGCCGTCCCTTCGAAGAAGCGTTCGACCAGGTTCGCGGCGCGGAATCCGCGTCCAACCGAGGCGATCGCGTTCATATCGTCGAACACACGGTACAGCGCGTTGACAGACCAGACGCCGCTACGGTCGGTGCTCTTTACCAGCGGCGAGGTGACTCGCTGCGTGGGCCTCGTCTCGGCGACGATGTCCTGCAGGCGGGCGCCGAGCGTCGTCGTGAGCCGATCGACCGGTCGCAGCTCGATCTGCGCGAACGCTCCGATGTTCCTGAATACCGCGTTAGGCACTGTCGCGACATTGCTCGTTCGGGTGGACGGCGGCCCGAAGCCAGTGACAGTCGATGAGCTGGAGTCGGTGTTCTCCGACTTGTCGCGGAACCAGTCCACACCATAGGTGACAATGCCGCGACTGCCGATGATTTTGGCGAGCTCCGCCCGCCCGCCAAAAGTGTTGAGGTCTGTGAAATTGAATGAGCGTGACGTCACGTTGGCGCCGGGCCCGATCGGCACTGCAACCAGCATGTTGAGGTGACGCTCATTGCGCTGAGTGTACGTGTTCAGCTCGAACCGATCGGCGACTCCTAACGATGCCCGGCCACGATAACCCAGCGTGAAGCGATTGAAATCCTGGTCCGGATAGCGGATCTGGATCAGCGGCTGGTTTGGTCCGAGCTCATTCGGATCGATGAAGCCGAAGCCGGCGCGTTCGGCGCTGTACCATGCACCACGAAAGAACAGCTCGTGATTACGCGTGGGGTCATACGACAAAGCGAAGTCATACGAGCGATCACGAATGCCGGAGTCGCGTACGCGAACGTTGTCGTTCAACGTGATGTTGCCAAATGTCCCGGCGGGCGCGCGATAAGGGTCCGATTCGCGATACGCTGCGTTCGCGTGAAATGCCAATCGTCCGGAGCGTCCCGAGAGCGCCAGGTCCGGCGTGCTCGAGCTTCCGGCGCTCACATAACGATAGGACAGCGCACCATGCACGTCGTTGCTCGTTAGGGAAGAGGGCGGCGAAACCGAGATAAGATTCACAACGCCGCCAATCGCGTCGCTGCCGTACAGCACGGATGACGGTCCGCGCACGACCTCCACTCGCGAAAGCGAGTTTTCTCCGGCCAACGCCGGCAATTCGCCAAAGTCCTGCTGCCGCCGAGCGTTGTTGAGTCGCAGGCCGTCTTGCAAGAGGAGAATGCGCTGGCCGCGCAGCCCTCGTATTTCGGGACGTCGCTGATTTGAGCCCAAGCCGCTCACATCGAGTCCAGCGACATCGCGGAAGAGATCAGTTGGACTCGCGAGCTTGGAGCGAAGTTGCAGCGAGTCGAACACGACAATTGGCTGCGGTGTGTCGAACGTGGAGCGCGCGGTGCGCGTCGCCGTGATCGTAACTGCGGCGAGAGGAGCGGCTTTGCGGCTCGAGTCAGCGGCAGCGCTGTCGCGCTGCTGGGCGAACGCACCTAACGGGACAGACAACGCGAGCGCCACCATCGTGACGCTTGTTGCACGAACAGGGAACGACATTCTTGCACCTCAGGTAAGGCGTGGCCTTTGTGCCGCTAACCCTACTGAGTGTGCTGCCGAGGTGAATTCGTCTGACTACGGAGTCATTTCTCCGTAGTTGTACGGAGTCCGGTGCCGGCGGACTCGGTAATCAGTCCGAGGTCGATTGCGAGCCGAGTAAGTCCCGCGACGCCACGAATGCCGAGTTTGCGCGTTAGGGCTTCGCGATGCGACTCGACTGTTCGGGGACTGATGCCAAGGCGACCGGCAATCTCTTTAGTCGTTGCCCCCCTTGCGATCTCGACTAGAACCTCACGCTCGCGAGCACTGAGTTGCGCGATCCTTTGCTGACGCTCCTCCTGCGCTCGCTCGTTCTGCAGCGCCGACGATAACTGTCTCGCGACGTCGGGACTCAAAACACTTCCTCCTTCAAACACACGCCGTATTGCGCTCCTGATCTCGGCGGGGGAGGAGTCCTTGAGCAGATAGCCATGCGCTCCGGCGCGCAGGCTCTCCAGCACGTACTCGTCCTGATCGTGGATGCTGAGCACGAGAACCTTGGTGTCCGGCATGTCAGTGCGAAGCTGCGCGACTACTTCGAGCCCTGAGATTCCCGGCATCGAGAGATCGAGGACGACGACATCTGGCTGGAATCGGTGAACGAGAACGAGCGCCTCACCCCCGTCACTCGCTTCGCCGACGACCTCCAAGCCTTCGTCAGTCGACAACACGTGACGAATGCCTTCGCGTACGACGGCATGGTCGTCCACGATGAGCACCCGGATGCGTTTCGTCGCGCGATCAGGTCGCATGACTCACTGGAAGGCGCACGACGACAGATGCTCCCACGTTAGGCGGCGCCTCGAGCGTCACCGAGCCATTGAGCGCGCCGATGCGCTCGCGCATGCCCGAGAGGCCGATCCCCGCCTGACGCGGTGAGGTATCGGCATGGGGCACCGCACTGAAACCGCGGCCGTTGTCTTTCACGCTGAGGACGACCTCGCCGTTCACAGCAGCCAGTTTCACTGAAACCGCTGAAGCGTCAGCGTGCCGCACGACGTTGGATAGCGCTTCTTGTAAGGCGCGAAAGAGAACAAGACCGACGTCGTGCGATACGACGAGTGAGTCGGGAGCATCGAACTCGATCTTGAGCTCGGATTGCTCCGCGAAGCTGCGCACGAGCGCGCGTAGCGCCGGGACGAGTCCAAGCTCGTCCAACAATGGCGGACGCAGCTGCACCGCGACGCTGCGGATGCTGCGGATGCCGTCGTCGACGAGGGTGAGCATGCGATCGACGCGCGGGACGAGCGCCTGCGGCGCCACTTCGCGCAACGTTCCCAGGTGCAGCTTCACGGCTGCCCACACCTGCGCGGTTTGATCGTGCAATGCGAGCGCGACGCGGCGTCGTTCTTCCTCATGCTGCTGGACCATACGTGCGGAGAGCAACTCCAGCTCACGCGTTCGTGCAACGAGGTTCGCGTTCAGCCGCTCGAGGAGTCTATCGATGTTCGCATCCGCATGACGCTCTGGTGGGTGCTCACCAGAAATCGCGAGCAGCGTGCGAAGTCCTTGATCCAGTTCCTCCATCACGAGGATGACGATTCCGATACTCGTCGCGAGCACGAAGAAGACGTCGAGGTAATAGCCCCACGGATTCCAGGCGCCACGCGCGCGCAGCAGCGGATAGTCGAGGTGATGAACACCCCACGTGAACAGGACGCCGGCCAGCAGCGCGGCACCGCGCGAGCCGGTGGCGCGCCAGTGTTTGAAAAAAACAAAGCCGGCCCAGAGCGTCGCGAGACTGAGGAAAAGGACCGCTGGTCCAGCGGCGAGAAAGAAGTTGTCCAACTGATAGATCGCGACGTACGACCACACGACTGGAAAGGCGAGCGCGAAGACGTACCACCAGCGCCACTGCGCGCGCTGCGAAAAGGCGAGCGCGCTCCAGAGCAGCGCCAGCGCCGTCCAACCCGTTAGGATCTGATGCGCGAAGAGCCACGCACTCGCGCCCGACGTCAGAAACAAGACAATACAGCCGATGCGCAGCGCGTACGCGCACCAGGCGATCGACAGCCAGCGGAAGTAATCGCGGCGGTACTTCTGAAAGAGGTACGCGCACAACGCCGCTATGCCGAGTGTGACGACAGCCTGCAAAAGCGCAGCATTGAGCTCAGAAAGAGGCGCGATGGTGGGATTCAAGAGACCAAACCAAAGCTGTCAGACACCGGCTAACAGTTGGAAGCTGTCAGCGAGCGCTGAGGTGTAATTAGACGTTTGCTGACGACTCAAAACTGAGACCTGGTAGCCGAATACTTTAGTTGGCATACTCGCCCATGCCTAACGCGATGCCCTGCCCCTGTCGTACGCGCGCAGGAGCGTCCTGCGAGTGAGCACGCGGGCGAGTTGGCGGCGGTAGGCAGGCGAGGCGTGGACATCGCCCGTGGCCGTAAGGTCTGCGGCAGCGATCTCGCCGGCCGCTCGCGCAGCGGCGTCATCGATCGGGCGCCCAACGAGCGAGCTGGCGGCGCGTTGCATGCGCTCGGCGCCGGCGCCGGGATTCACAAGTGTGATTCGCGCGTCGCGGCAGACGCCCGTTTCGTCGACGGTGACGCTGGCGGCGACGCCGAGCAACGCGAAGTCCCCATGCCGGCGCGCCACCTCTTCAAAGGCGTAGCCGGTGCGTTCTGGAACTGCAGGAATCTCCACTGTCGTGAGAAGCTCGCCGGTTTGTAACGCGGTTGCAAAGAGGCCGGTAAAAAACTCATCGGCGGTGAGCCACCGCTCAGTCCGCTTGCTCCGAAGGTGAAGGCGGGCGCCTAACGTGATCATCACCGCCGGCAGCTCGGCGGCTGGTTCCGCGTGCGCCAGGCTGCCCCCCACCGTGCCGCGGTTGCGGATCTGAGGATGCGCGACGTGCGGCATCGTCTCCACGACGAGCGGCGCGAATTGCCTAACGAGCGCGTTGCGCTCGAGTGCACGCTGCCGCGTCATGGCCGCGACGCGGATTCCGCCATCGGGCGCTCGCGTGATCCCCTGCAGCGCATCTATATGATTGAGGTCGATCAGGGCTGCGGGTCGCGCGAGGCGGAAGTTCAGCAGCGGGATCAGACTCTGTCCGCCGGCCAAGGGTTTGGCCTCGTCGCCGTAGTCGGCCAGGAGAGACAGCGCCTGGTCCACCGAGTCCGCGACGTGATACTCGAATGGAGGCGGCTTCACCGGGCTCGAGGCTCCTGCCGCGCGGCCTCGAGCAGTTCGTACAATCGGCTCGGGCTCAACGGGATCTCGAGGATCTCGAATCCCGGCCGCGCGAGCGCATTCTCCACGGCCTGCGCGAAGGCCGCTGCAACGGGGATTGCTCCCGCTTCGCCGACTCCCTTCATGCCTAACGGGTTGAGTGGCGAGGGTGTCTCGATGTGCACGGTCTCGATTGGCGGCACCTCGAGTGCTGTGGGCAGCAGGTAGTCCATGAAGGACGCCGAGGTGAGCTGGCCATTGCCGTCGTAGGAGAGCTTCTCGTAGAACGCGTTGCCGATACCTAACGCGACACCGCCGTGGATCTGTCCTTCGACGATCAGCGGATTGATCACGTTGCCGCAGTCGTGCGCGACGACGTAGCGCAGGATGCGCACGTTCGCCGTTTCCGGATCGACTTCTACGACCATTGCGTGCACGCCGTTCGCCGTGCTGCCGCGTTCAGGTCCGAAGTACGACGTGGCCTCGAGGCCGGGCTCTGTCCCGGGTCGCACGGCGCCACGCAGCGGGTTGGCCTTCTGAGCCAGCTCACCGAGCGAGATGGCACGTGATGGCGAGCCGCGCACGTAGGCACGGCCGCCATCGAGCACGATGTCGTCGGGGGCCGCTTCGAACAGCTCGCTGGCGAGCCTAACGACTTTCTCACGAACGCGCATAGCCGCGGCGTGGGTGGCGGATCCAGCGACAACGGCGCCACGACTGGCGAACGTGCCGGTGCCCCAATGCATCTCGCGCGTATCGCCGGTGACGACGCGCACGTCTGTCGGCGCGAGGCCCAGCTGATCGGCGACGATCTGCGCGAAGGAGGTGAAGTGACCCTGACCCTGCGTCCCGACGCCGGTAGCGAGCGTCACGGAGCCGTTGGGGTCCACGCGTACGCGAGCGCCTTCGTATGGCCCAATGCCGGTTCCTTCGACGTACGACACGACGCCGATCCCCAGATGACGCCCCTCGGCGCGCAACTTGGGCTGCTCTTCCACGAAGCGATCGTACTCGACGAGTTTGATCGCCTGCTCCAGCGCCGGTTGATAGTTGCCGCTGTCGTACGTGAGCGGCGCCATGTCCTGATAGAGAATCTCGTAGTTGTACGGGAACGCGTTAGGCGGGATGTAATTGCGCCGTCTGATTTCCACCGCTGTCAGTCCGAGTTCTTTGGCGGCAAAATCAAGCAGACGCTCCATCACGAAGACACCGTGCTGGCGTCCGGCGCCGCGCACCGGCGTGACGATCGTCTTGTTCGTGAAGACGACGGTGAATTCGCTCTCGTACGCGGGAACTTCGTACGGCCCGAGCAGCGTGCACTGCGCGTTGATGGGAACTGTCAATCCGTACGGATCGTATGCCCCCGTGTCGTGCAGGAAGCTGTCGCGAATGCCCAGTATGCGGCCGTCCTTATCGACAGCGATCTCGGCGTCATGGATCTGCTCACGCTCCTGCGTGGTGCCGACGAAATTCTCGGAGCGGTCTTCGATCCATTTGATGGGACGACCGAGCTGCATGGCAATCCACGGGATGAGCAGCTCCTCAGGATAGAACATGATCTTGGGACCGAAGCCGCCACCGATGTACGGCGCGATCACGCGCACCTGCGACTCGGAGAGGCTAAAGGAGCTGGCCAACGCGTTGCGTACGGGGATCGGCGCCTGCGTCGTGTCCCAGACGGTGAGCTCGCTCGTGCGCGCGTCCCAGTTTGCGATCACTCCACGGTTTTCGATCGCGGCCGCGGCACCGCGATCGTAGCGAAAGCGCCGCTGAATCACACGGGCCGCTGACTCGCGCGCCTTCGCGTAGTCACCGCGCCGCTGAGCGACGTGGGCGGCCATGTTTGAAGGCAGGTCGTCATGCACGAGCGGCGCGTTAGGCGCCAACGCGGCGTCCAAGTCCACGACGGCGTCGATCGGATCCGCGTCGACGACGACGAGCTCCGCGGCGTCCTCGGCGACATAGCGCGATGACGCGACGATCACCGCGATCGGCTCGCCGACGAAACGCAGCTTCCCCTTGGCGAGCGGCGTTTGCGTGCGGGCGTTGAACGTCGACCCTGGAATCGGAGGCGGTGGCACCAGCACGGGGCCGGGCTTCATGAGCGCGCCCAGATCGTCCGCCGTGTACACCGCGGTGACACCGGGATGCGCGCGAACGCCCGCGACGTCGACACGTAGCAGCCTGGCGTGCGCGTGCATGCTGCGCACGATCGCCACGTGCAGCATGTCCGGAAATGACAAGTCGTCGATGAAGAGCGCTTCGCCGCGCAGCAACCGCGGATCCTCCGTGCGCAGTACGCGCTGACCGAACTGACGTGTACTCACGCGCTCTTGCTCGACGTCATCTTTTCGGCTGCGAGCCGAGCTGCGGCGACGATGTTATGGTAGCCGGTGCAGCGGCAGAGGTTTCCCGAGAGGGCGTGGCGGATGTCGTCCTCGTTAGGCGATGGATGCTCGCGCAGGAAGGGAACGAGCGTCATGAGGATTCCCGGCGTGCAAAATCCGCATTGCAACCCGTGCGCTTCGCGGAACGCCGCCTGAATCGGGTGCAGCGTCCCATCGGCGCCAGCCAGTCCTTCGACAGTCGTCAGCTCCTGGCCGTCGACTTGCACGGCTAGCATCAAGCACGATCGCACTGCCTCGCCGCCCAGCAACACCGTGCACGCGCCGCAAACGCCATGCTCGCATCCCACGTGCGTGCCCGTTAGGCCAAGCTCATGGCGCAAGAAGTCGCTGAGCAACAGCCGCGGCTCGACCTCTCGCGTGTACTCCTTGGAGTTGACCTGGACTTTGATGTTAGGCACGGCTCTCGAGAAGTGCGCTGCGTTCGCGATCGGCCTTAGGGAAGCGCGGGGAAAATGACTGCGTGAAACGTGGCGCCGTTCCAACTGAATCCGACGGCTTTCCCGAGGAAGTTCACACCGTACGCGCCACTGCTCATCCCATCGCTCGCCGGCAGAGCGCCGAGATCACGCATCCCTTCGCTCTCCGTCCACACAAAGGCGCGCTCGACGGACCCTCCATTGAATCCAGAAGATCCGACGATGCGCCCGTTGTTGCCGATCGCTCGGGCTATACTCCAATCCATTCCAGGCAACACACCAAGGTCGTGCATTCCACTCGAGCGACTCCATCGGAAAGCACGGCGAGGACCTGAAGGCGAGCCGCTCACGCCAACGACAAAACCTTGGTCGTTGATTCCGAGGCCTAAGCTCTCTGAATCGTTGCCAAGCGTGCCGATATCGAGAACCTCTCCACTTGCGGCCCAGAACAGCGCGCGGCGAGCTCCGTTACTCGCAATGCCGTACCCAGTGACTTCGTTGCGTTCGTTCACTCCGTTTGCCCGAGTTTCTCGATAATCAACCGGCATCGACAGGCTCTTCAGGCCACTCGATTCCGTCCACAGGAAGGCACTCAGCACACCCTCTGCGCTGAGCCAGCGGCCGACTACCGTGCGTCTGTCATTGATGTCATACGCCTCGCTCCCGATGCCGCCGGGTGGCGTGGGAATGTCTCGCATTCCCAAGCCGAACGTATAAAAGAACGCTCGTGGGGTGTTATTACCGTTCATCGCCCAGCCGACGATATCGCTTCGCTCGTTGATCGCCGTGGCGGAGCTGGTCCGTCCGCCGAGCGTCCCGAGGTCTTGAATGCCTCCTATAGCCGACCAGGCGAAGGCGTGAAGTTGTCCTCGTGTGGTGACCGCTTCGCCAACAACGCGCCCGAAGCTATTGATTGATCGCGCCAAGGCCCACGAGCCATTTAGTCCACCGATAACGGTGAACTGATCGCCAAGAACGGTATCCGAGCTCGGGGCGGCCGCGTCGCTGCAGGCGCTCGCCGTAAATACGGACGCCGCCACGAGGCTACGGCGGATCAATGGATTTCGCAGTAGGAATGGTCGCGTCAGGTGCGTCTCCAGCCTGTGCCACAACCTGCACTTGCCGTTCCGTGAGTCGCCAGAGGGATAAAGCCGGGTAAAAGAGACAATGCAGAGCTTCGAGAGCTTCTCTCTTCAGCACATCCTCACGGTCGCGGGGTTCGCCGTCGTCATAACCCTCGCGATCGCCGCTGCTCGCAGGATCGATCGGGATCGCAGGCGACTCTTGGAACTGAGTGTCGCCGCGTTAGCCGCCACCTTGTGGGTTGGCATCGTCATCTGGGGCTTTGCTCCGTCGCGATTCGATCCGCGCTGGTCGTTCCCGATCAACATTTGCGACCTCGTGGCGCTCATCGTCCCGATCGCATTCGTTAGGCCGCATTGGACGTGGCATGCGCTGCTCTATTTCTGGGGACTGACACTCAGCACGCAGGCGATCCTCACACCGGACCTCGTCTCCGGGCCGTCCACACTCGCCTTTTGGATTTTCTGGCTCATGCACGCGCTGATTGTCGGCGGTGCGGTCTACGTGCTTGTCGTCAGGCATTACCGCCCAACGTGGCGCGATTGCTTCTTCGCGATTGGCGTGGCGATACTTTGGCTGCTCATCGTCTTCGCGATCGATCTCGCGACGGGCCTCAACTACGGCTACGTTGGCAACGCCAAGCCATCACAGCCGACGCTTATCGACTACCTGGGTCCCTGGCCGCAGCGCGTGGCGGTCATGGCAATACTCGGCTCCATCGCAATGATGATTCTGCAGTTGCCCTGGACGTTGATACGTCCGCGCGAACAATCACGCATTCAAGCATTATGACTCGTTTTCTCTGCATCGTCTTCGCCGCCGCAGCGGCACGGTCGCTGTGCGCACAGCCCGCGCTCGAGAGAGTCCGCACACCAGTTCGAGTCCAGGGCGTCGTCTTCGTCGATCGCAACAACAATGGCTCGCGCGACGCGAATGAGCCTGGCATCGGCGGCGTCGCCGTGTCGGATCAGATGACGGTGGCTGTGACAGACAGCACAGGTCGATTTACGCTCGACGCCGCGGGATATGGAGTTGTCTCCGTGACGCAGCCTAACGGTTATGCTGTTCGCGGGCCGTTCTGGCGGCGCGTGTCGGCTGGCCAGGAGCTCTCGTTCCCGCTCACGCTGTTAGGCGCGATGTCCGCGTTCAGCTTCGTACACGCGTCGGATACGCACATCAGTCCGGAGAGCGCTCCTCGCATGCGACGGCTCAAGGCGCTTGTCGATTCGCTGCGTCCGGCCTTCGTGCTCATCTCTGGTGATCTGGTGCGGGACGCACTGCGCACGCCGGAAAGCGAAGCGCGCGGCTACTACGACTTGTTCGTTCACGAGCTGGAGAGCTTCACGGTTCCCGTTTTCACCGTTCCTGGGAATCACGAGATTTTCGGCATCGAGCGGCACCGTTCGCTCGTAAGCCCGGAGCATCCGCTCTATGGCAAGAGATTTTATCGTTCGGTGCTCGGGCCTAACTACTACTCGTTCGAGTACGGCGGCGTGCACTTCATGGGGCTGGACACTGTCGATTACGACGACCTGTGGTACTACGGCCACGTCGACTCACTGCAGATGGCGTGGATCAAGCGCGACGTCGAGCGGCTGCCGGCGAATATGCCTGTTGTGACGTTCAATCACATTCCAATGGTGTCGGCGGCGCAGATCATCGACGGCTACGATGAAGAGAGCGTCGCGCCGACAGTGATTCGCCTACCGAGGCGGCCGCCGGAATTCCGTCACGCCGTCCAGAACACGAGCGAGATCCTCGACGTGCTGGGCGATCGCCTGGAGATCGCGTTAGGTGGCCACATGCACCGGCGCGAGTTTCTGCGCTATGAGACCGCCAGCGGCACGCGTCGCTTTTCGCAGACGGCGGCTGTCGTCGGTCCGGTTCGTGGCGAAGGGAAGATGGGAATCCGCTCCGGCATCACGCTCTATCGCGTGAGCGATCGACACGTGGACGACGGCACGTTCATCCCGCTCGAACGATGACCTTAAGATCAAAAGCTTAACGCGGAGGTCGCGGAGGCCCCTTCCCAGCCCGAGGACGCAGAGGACTAAGCATTGGTTAACTGCGTTTGTTCGAGCGATAATTCAAAGAGCTCTCACGCGGAGAACGCGGAGATCCCTGGAGCGTTTGTTCTTTAGTAAAAGCAAAAGCGAAACTGACCCAGCGCACGCGATGAGTTCTGCTCGGTTAAGGATCTCGCTCTGTTCGGTCCGCTCCATTCGCGTCATCCGAACAGTAGTTGCTCTTTCAAAGGTTAAGATCTTACCGTATCCGCGCGTAGTAGTTCTGGTGCTGACGGAAGCGCGTCGGCTTGCCGTCCGGTCCCATCTCGAACACGATCTCCTCGCCTAACGCCTCGTCACGGCGCACGCGCCTGAACGTGTGCTCTCCCGTCTTGCGCATCTTCATGAGCGAGCGAACCGGATCCATCGTCGGCAGCGAGAGGATGCTGAGGCCGTCCTCCCAGCGCACGACCGCGAGCTCGCCACCGAACGTGGACCCGTAGGTGCCCAGGTAGCGATCGAGTGATGCGTCGTATGTCATCACCGGAGGCGGCGCGGAGCCCGTCGTCGAAACCGCTGCGGCCCCTGCGGGTTTCGCGGCTGCGCGAAGCGCCGGCGACATGATCTCATAGACGCGCTGCGCCCATACGCTTGGATTCACGCCTAACGCATTGGCCATCATGATTGTCGCGATCTTCTCGTCCGGCTTGAGTAAGAGCTGCGTGCGGAATCCCGGACACGAGCCGCCATGGCCCACGAACGTCTTGTTGTCGCTGCGCCAGACTGTGAAGCCCAAACCCCACGTTGTCTCGAAGTCGGGGTCGACCCAGTGCACGCGCTGCATCTCACGCAGCGTGTTGGCCTTGAGAATCTCCGTGCCACCTTTGCCTAACAGCCGGAACTGCCAGCTCGCGAACTTCGCGAGGTCTTCGACTGTCGACGCGAAACCGGCAGCCGGCGCGATGCCGCGCGTTTGGAAGAACGGCACGGGCTTGCGACCGCCCTCGCGCATGATCGCGCTATAGCCCATGGCGAAACGCTTGCCGCGTTCGGCTGTCGGAATCTCCGGCGTCGTGCTGCTCATGCCTAACGGGTTCAGAATGTTGCGCGTCACGAGGTCCGCGTACGGCATGCCGGCCGCTGTCGCGGCGACTTCGCCGGCGAGCGCAAGGCCGAGGTTCGAATACTGGAAGAACGTTTCCGCCGGATAGAGCGTCGTCTGGCCGCTCAGACGTTCGCGGATTTCTTCTCGCGTCGGGAATGGGAATTCGGGGCCGGTCCAGTATGGATGATCCGACTCGCGCGGCAGACCCGACGCGTGTGTGAGCAGTCCTTCGATCGTGATGTCGCCCGACTCGGGGTACGAGCTCTTGATCGTCATCCAAGGAAGGTGCTTGGCGACGGGATCGTCCAGCCGCAGGCGATTCGCGTCGCGCTGCTGCATAACGGCGATGCTCGTGAACAACTTCGAGATCGAGCAGATGCTATAGATCGTGCTCGCCGTCGCCGGTGCCTGACGAGAGATGTCCGCGAAGCCGTATCCACCTGACCAGACAAGCTCCTGATCGTACACCACGCCCGCCGAGATTCCCGGGATTTGCTCGTACGCGCGCTGTGCTTCGAGCCACGTTTTGAGCAGCTCGGTGGCCTGCTTCACACGATCGTTGTTTGCGATGCTCTGCGCGCGCAGCGTGAGGCAGGGAAGCGCGGCAAGGACGAAGACGCGGGTCGCACGAGCGAGTGTCGCGAGTGTCATGGGGATACCCTCCGACCGTTCAAGATGGGTGCTCACTGCGAAAGGCGCGAGAGCGAGCTTGACGGAGCGTCGGGCCGGGGCAATCGTTCGTCCACGCCGGATCACTCCGGCAACCGCCACTTCGAGGTGCCAGTGCGTAGCGCCGTAATGGTCGGAGTTGCTCGCGCGTAAGCGCGGCTAGGCACGGCCGGTCGACCGACCGGTCGCAGACTTCCTAACGACCATTCCACAAGGACCGCTCGCGTCCACATGATTTTCATGTGACGGCAGCGGACTCACATGGCGGACAACAACACATTTGAATCACTACAGCCGCTCGGCTGGAGCTCCGAGCGTGCGGAGCAGTTCGCTGGACACATCGCGCGAGGCCAACGCCCAGCGCGCGTCATCGCACTGCACCGCGGTGTATGGATCATCGACGACGGATCCTGCGAGCAGCGCGCAAAGACCAGCGGGCGACTGCGTCATAACACGCTGGATGAGGTCGACCTGCCGACGGTCGGCGACTGGGTGACTGTCGCGGGAGCGCCTAACGCGAACGAGGCGGTGATTCATGCCGTTGCGGCGCGGGCCAGCGCGCTGCTACGCAAGACGCCCGGACGTGAGTCCACAGCGCAGTCTCTCGCCGCGAACGTTGACCTCATTCTGTTGGCCGCGGCGCTGCCCAACGATGTGAACGTGCGCCGCCTGGAACGCGCAATCGCGCTCGTATGGGAGAGCGGGGCGGTGCCTGTCGTGCTTCTCACGAAAGCCGACTTGGCAGCGGACGTACCAGCGGCGCTCGCAGCGACGCGAGCACGCCTAACGGGCATCGACGTGCTCGCGCTCTCGACACTGAGCGGCGAGGGAGTGAGTGACGTGGCGGACTTTCTACGCCCTGCACAGACCGCCGTGCTGCTCGGCCCCTCGGGAGCTGGGAAGTCGACGCTCCTCAATGCGCTGCTCGGCGACATTCGCATGCGAACGTCCCCGGTGCGCGAGGACGGGCGCGGCCGGCACACGACGACCCATCGACAACTCTTCCGTTTGCCTAACGGCGCGCTCTTGATCGACACGCCCGGATTACGCGAGTTGCAACTATGGGGTGAGGAGGACAGCGTGGATGCGACCTTCGACGATGTCGCTGCGCTGGCCAGCGTCTGCCGCTTCAGCGATTGCGAGCACGAGTCGGAAGCGGGTTGCGCTGTGCTCGAGGCCGTGGAGCGGGGCCAACTAGACCCGGAGCGGCTCGCGCATTGGCGTCAGTTGCGCGCGGAGTTGGCGTATCTGGCGCGTCGGGAGGAGGGACGTGCGGCGCAGGAATGGAAGCGCCTCGCGGCGTCAGGGGCGCGTGCACTGCGGGCGCATATCAAGTCCAAATACAAGAAGCCTTGATATGCGCCCGTTCACCTAACGAGTGCGTGCCTCGCGTTACACGGCCGGGCAGTCGATGTGCGTCTGAGACCGAGCGATCGAGATATCGGCGATCGCGACGGGCTTGTCGATGACGACGCGCAGCGCGGTGACCGTGCGTCCCGCATGGAACGGTGTGGCGAACCAGGTTTGTTCGTTGACGACGATGTAACCGTTAGACAGCGGGATGGTGTAGTTGGGTGCCGTCCCAACTCGTTGCCCATTGCCGTCGACGTTCAACCGCGAGATGCTAGAGCTGCCATAGCTGGCCGGTCCAGTCGGGGGACAATCGGCCTTAGACATCGAGGTCAGGACGTCGGCGAAGATCGTGTGACCGCCAACGGTCAGGATCAATTCGTAGACGCCAGCTTCCGCTACCGACTTGTTGCTCCCGCCAATCGCGTTGCAATAAAGCAGTTTGGTGAAGATGCCCGGGGCTGAATAGCTCGCCACGTTCTTCGAAATGTTTCCCCCGGGTCCAGGGGGCAGATTGCAATCGCTAATCTTCGTGTTGATGCCGAGGAGTGTGGCGTCGACCGCGGTCCCGCGCGCGGTGTAGACGGCTCCAGGGCTAGTCACTGCGACAGCGCCATCGTTTGGTGTGGGAGGTGCAACCGGGGCGGTTGCTTGATCGCAGGCGATGAGGAAACCTCCCAACACGACCACAGCAATTCTCTTACTCATTGGACTTACCTCCGCTCCGCTTGAGCGAGTCGAACGGTGTTCCTCCTCTCTGTGCTGCTAAACGAGCTGAACGCACGTTTTGCGCCACGGCTCAGGTGGACTAGCGCCCTGAAGTATTTGGCGGCCCGAGCCTAACGCGACATGTGGCGTCCACGCAGCGGTGCGAGTAACGAGTCTCACCGCATACAGTTACGAAGCTCCTAGCAGCGCGCGCTCGCGACGACAGCAACGCGGCGGACCGTGCCTAACGGCAAATTCCCGGTCCTCTCCCAGAGACAAACTCGGCCGACGACTTACATAGATCCCGGTCGGTCGTCATCGCCTAACGTCTTTCCGCGTGTCACCGCCTCCTTGATCGGCCATCGCGCCGTTCCGGCTCGCCCTCGAACGTGCAATGTTCCCGTTAGGCGACCGGCCTCGACTGCGTGGCGGAAGTGGCGCACGGTGCAAGGATTGCGGTGGACAACGCTCGATCGAGCTGAGCGAGACTATTCGATGCGCTACCTCGCACTCGTGTGCGATTACGACGGCACAATCGCGCACCACGGGCGTGTCGACGGCGCCACAGTGGCTGCGCTCGAACGCGCACGTGCATCGGGACGCAAGCTGCTGCTCGTTACGGGTCGCCAGCTGGACGACCTCATGAGTGTCTTCCCGAACGCACAAGTGTTCGATCGGATTGTTGCCGAGAACGGCGCCGTGCTCTACGACCCGACGACTCGCGAGGAGCGCTCGCTGGCTGCGGCGCCGCCGATTGAGTTTGTGAGCGAGTTGGAGCAGCGCGGCGTTACACCGCTTTCTGTGGGGCGAGTCATCGTGGCCACCTGGGAACCGAACGATCCCGTCGTCCACGAAGTCATTCGGATCATGGGGCTCGACCTGCAAGTCATCTTCAACAAAGGCGCCGTCATGGTGCTGCCTTCGGGCTTGAACAAGGCTGTGGGCCTCAACCGCGCGCTGGACGATCTCAAGCTCTCGGCGCATAACGCGATTGGCGTCGGTGACGCGGAGAACGATCACTCGTTCCTGGCCGCATGCGAGTGCAGCATCGCGGTGGCCAATGCGCTCGAAAGCGTCAAGGCGCGAGTCGACTGGGTCACTCGCTCGGATCACGGCGCCGGCGTCATCGAGCTGATCGATCGTATGATCGACTCGGACCTTGCCGAGCTGAGCGAGCGCCTAACGCGACACGACGTAGTGATCGGCACTGGCGACAAGGGCGAAGACATACGCTTGCCCGCATACGGAGAGGTCACTCTCGTTGCCGGCCCATCGGGAGCCGGCAAATCCACCGTCGTAACGGCGCTGCTCGAGCGATTGTGCGACGCGGCGTACCAGCTCTGCGTCGTCGATCCGGAAGGCGATTACAACGAATTCCCGAGCGCGGTCCCGCTGCGCGGTGAAGATGCGAAAACGCTCGCCGGCGATGCGTTGCAACTGCTCGAACGATCTTCGCACAACGCCGTGCTGACGCTCTTGGACATGCGACTCGAGGATCGTCCCGCCTTCTTGCAGCGGCTACTCCCGCGATTGCTCGAGCTGCGAGCGGCGACAGGGCGTCCGCATTGGCTCGTGATCGATGAAGCGCATCACCTCTTGCCCTCGAAGTGGCAGCCGTCGGAGGCGCTGTTGCCGGCGCAGCTCCGTAACACAGTGCTCGTCACGGTCCATCCGGACGATGTCGCGCCCTCAGTACTGAACCTCGTCGACAGGCTGATCATCGTTGGACAGCAGCCACAAGCGACGATCGACGCCTTTGCGCGCGGGCGCGGCGGCGTCGATGTGCCTATTCCACTGACCGTGCCTAACGCGAAGGCCAACAATGCCTGGCTCGTGCGACTCGGCGCCGAGCCCGTGAGCTTCCAAACATCCGAGCCGAAAGCCGTGCGCAGACGGCACCAACGCAAATACGCGACCGGTGAGCTGGGCGAAGACAAGAGTTTCTATTTCCGCGGTCCTGACCGACGGCTCAATCTTCGTGCGCAGAACCTCGGGCTCTTCATGCAAATGGCCGACGGCGTCGACGATGACACCTGGAAGCACCATCTGAAAGAGCGCGATGTGTCCGGCTGGTTTCTCGAAGCCATCAAGGACGAAGGGCTGGCCGCGGAAGCGGCCAAGGTCGAGGCCGACGAGTCGCTCACTGCCGACGAGAGTCGCGCGCGGATCCGTGAGGCGATCCAGCGACGCTATACGGCGCCACTCTGATCGCGGAGCTAATCCTCGCGCAGCCGCACCATCGGAGAGAAGCGCGCGCGGGTTATAGAAGTTGCGGCCGCCCTTACATCGCTCTAACGAAGGGGCTTTCCAGTTGCGGCCGAGGGCCTACCCGGTCAGTTTTCGCAGTCCGCGCCGCCCGAACGGGGCGCTTTGCTTTTTTTGGGGTGTAGCTCAGCTGGCAGAGCGCCTGACTGTTAATCAGGAAGTCGCTGGTTCGAATCCAGCCGCCCCAGTTTTGCAACAGACGAAATACCAAGATGTTAGCGGGGCGCGCGGTGAGACAAGCCGAACGCGCTTGACGCTGGGGAATCCATAGGGAATCCGGAGCATACCGCTCGCACGGGCGCAACGATCTCTGACGGTTGCCGTTACAGCACCCAACGCCTTCAACGGGGTGGACTGGCGAGTGGAAATTCCAGCCGCGGAGTCTCGGCTAGATTCTCGTCATGCGCGGTTCGAGATCGCACCGTCTGCCCTTTGATGGTCCTGTAATTCCGCCTGTCTCGCGAATCGCGCACCTCATCAGTCAATGGCAGATCGTTGG
>DASYRX010000389.1:0-5070 GCA_036003845.1 Gemmatimonadaceae bacterium
GTACGTCAACGTCGCCGCATCATCGGAAAAGTCGCCCGGTTCCAACAGTCGGCGCAAGCTCATCGGTGCGCGTCGTGGTTGACTACGCCTAACGAGCGACTGATGTCATCCGAGCCCGGCCGCTCGCGCGATCAGAAACAATCCTAACGCGATGACGACCGCGCCGACGACTTGCGCGACGCGCTTGCCGGCCGGTACGACACGTTCGACCGTGATGGCCGCCGACACGAGAATCATCACCCGCAGCTCCATGACTCCAACGGCCAGGAGGATGGCCATGAGACCGGCACAGCACTGGCTGCAGTGAAGTCCGAGTCGCAAGCCATGTCGCCATGCCGTGGCGGCGTGCGCCGGCAAAGTGCGGCCGCGCCCCGGTGCCGCTCTGCAGGCGCCCAGGTGCCGCGCCTTCCACGCGGTGAATTGCAGCGCGCCTGCGAAGAGGATGACCACTCCGACCGCGATCGGAACGACGCGCGCCAGATCCGGCCGCTGCATTGCAGCAGTCGTCAGCGCGATGCCTAACGAAAAAGCGGCCGTTCCGAAGAGTGTCCAGACGAAGAAGTACACCACAGCCACGAGCGCTGTCAGCAGACCGAGGCGCGTCTCGCCTGTTCTGCCCAGCGTCTCGCGATAGCGCGACAGCATCGGCACTAATGACGGCAACATCATCGCCACCATCATCACGATCCACATGCCGAGGAACGACGCGACAGCGCTGAGCCAGGTCTGGCCTGGCATCCGCATCCACGCCATCGACATCGTCCAGCCGCCGGGCATCGACATCCCGTCCACGGAAGACATGGACGCCCACCTAACGAGCGTTAGCGCCGCGCTGACAACGAAGATCAGTGCCGAGACGCCGAAGAAGGTGCGCTCGGACGCTCGCTCGTAGACCATCCGTGGTGGTGAGATCTTCCCTGTCTCGCTTGCGTCGACCACAGTCACGACTTGGCTCAGCCCTTGTCGTACTCGTCGTGCCGGCGCCACCAGACGCCGGTCTCGTTGCGCCCCTTGGGCGCGCGGTCGAGCCATGGGTACAGGCCCCAAACAGCGTCGAGTCCGCGCGCATAGGTGGAATAGGAGTGGTAGACGACACCATCCTCGAGCACAAACGCACTCATTCCCGGCCTCTCGCGCGTGTACGTGGCCACGTCGGTTCCGGTCATGAGCGCGTTGTCGCCGACGGGATCTCCCGTCATGCGCGTCGGAAACCCCTCGCCGCTGCGTTGCTGCCACGCCGGCTCGCGCCAGTAGTTGTATTCGATCCCTTCGCGCTGTTGCTGCTCGGTGAATGAGACGCTGAAGTCGAAGTTGAATTCGCCGCCGACCGCGGACGCCCAGGGAAATGTCCACCCCATCCGTCGCTTGTACGCCTGCAGCTGCGCGAGTGATGCCCGCGACACTGCCATCAGCGTGACGTCGTGGTGGGCCAGGTGGACGACGTATCCGTTGAATCCGTCGGCGATGTTCGAGCACGTCGCACACCCCGCCGTGTAGTCGGGCCCGAACATGAAGTGGTAGATGAGGAGCTGCGAGCGCCCTCGAAAGAGGTCTGCCAGCGACGCGCTCCCCTCGTCGGTCTCGAATCGATACTCCTTGTCGATCCTGACCCACGGTAGCTCCTGCCGCTGCCGCGCCAGCTCGTCGCTGTGCCGCGTGAGCTCCTTCTCTGCCTCGAGCAGCTTAAGCCGTGCGCTGAGCCATTCTTTACGTGAGCCGGTCGCGTGCTTCGTCATCGCCCATGCCTCCTTTCGAAAGATTCTGCCAACGCCGCATGCATGGCGTGCGGCCATGCGCTTTCGTCATGACATACATTGTGCGTTGGCGTCGAACTCTGTGAGTGACAAGTGTGGCGTGATTCCCGATGGATTCGCTGATCACCGCCGCGGCGCGCGCACTCGCAGCAGGTGATCCGCTCGGCGCACTCAAGCGCGTCGCGTTGCGTGACGACGCGCCGGCCCTCGCGCTTCGAGGCATCGCCATGGCACAGCTCGGCGATCTCGTTAGGGCCAAGGCGCTGTTACGAAGCGCCGAGCGCGCTTTCGGACCTAACGAGGCCGTCGCCCGCGCGAGATGCATCGTCGCCGAAGCCGAGGTCGCGCTCGCCTCGCGTGACCTGGCCTGGCGGGAGAAAGCGCTGGACGACGCACGGTCCACGCTCGAAGAGCACGGCGACTTGGCGAACGCCGTGCATGCACGGTACCTCGAAATCCGGCGGCTGCTCCTCATTGGGCGTATCGACGAAGCCGAGCGCAGGCTTGCCGAACAAGATCACCTGCCCATTTCGCCTGCGTTGCGAACCATCCGCGAGCTGGTGATTGCGGGGATCGCCATCCGCCGACTCCAGACGAAGGCGGCGCGCGCCGCGCTCGCTCGGGCGGATCGCGCAGCTCGTGAGGCACACATCCCTGCGCTTACGGCGGAGGTGGAAAGCACACGGTTTGTTTTGAAAACGCCGGCAGCCCGCTTGATTGCGAATGGCGAGGAGCGGCCGCTCCTTCTCGAGGACGTTGAAGCGCTGCTGGCGTCGAAGGCGCTCGTCGTCGACGCGTTGCGCAACGGCGTGCGTGATTCACGGACCGTCGTGTCGCTGGCTACGCGTCCGGTGTTGTTCGCACTCGCCCGCGCGCTGGGCGAGGCGTGGCCCGGAGACGTGTCGAGAGAAATGCTCCTTGCGCGAGCGTTCGGAGCGAAGTTCTCCGACGACTCGCATCGCGCGCGGTTGCGAGTGGAGGTCGGTCGCCTTCGCAAGAAGCTGAAGCTGCTGATAAGCGTGAGCGCTACAGATCGGGGTTTTGAACTGAAGCCGCGCACCGCGCGCGAGGTCGTGGTGCTGGCGCGTCCCGTCGAAGAGGAGCACGCGTCTGTGCTCGCGCTCCTCACCGATGGAGAAGCGTGGTCCAGCTCGGCCCTGGCGCTGGCGCTTGGAACGAGCCAGCGCAGCGTTCAGCGGGCGCTCGACTCGCTTGCGGCGGCAGGCAAGGTGCACTCGTTAGGCCACGGGCGGGCCCGTCGCTGGGTGACGCCGCCGCTTCCCGGATTCACGACCGCATTGTTACTCCTCGCTCCATTGCCAACCGGCTAGGATTAGATCATGAGCCGGAAGGCCGAGATCGTCCGTGAGTACGGACCGTTTCCGGGAGTGGATCAGGTGCACGGCGTCACATTCGACGGCGAGCACGTGTGGTTCGCTGCCGGCGGCACCTTGAATGCGCTCGATCCCGCGAGCGGCGAAGTGCGTCGCACGATCGAGGTCGCCGCACATGCCGGAACCGCCTTCGATGGCCGGCATCTCTTTCAATTGGCAGAAGATCGAATCCAGAAGATCGATCCCAAGACCGGGCGAGTGCTCTCGACGATTCCGGCGCCTGGTGGCGGCAGTGATTCAGGGCTCGCGTGGGCCGAAGGGACGCTGTGGGTCGGCGAGTATCGCGGCCGGAAGATCCATCAAGTCGATCCCGACACGGGCGCGATACTTCGAACGATCGAGTCGAACCGTTTCGTCACCGGAGTAACCTGGGTCGACGGAGAGCTGTGGCATGCCACGTGGGAAGGCGACGAGAGCGATGTTAGGCGCATCGATCCTCGAACGGGCGAAGTCCTCGAGAAACTCGAGATGCCTCCTGGAACCGGTGTATCTGGACTGGAGTCCGACGGCGGCGATCGTTTCTTCGCTGGTGGTGGCAGGAGCGGGAAAGTGCGCGCCGTCCGCCGACCTCGGCGGCGCGAACGCGCACTGTGAACGCTCCGACTCAGCCAGGTTCGTAACTCAGTGAGCCGATTCAGGTAGGCAAAGCACGTCGCGATAGGCACACAGATCGGCGAGCAAGGCCTTCTCGTCGGCGAGGATTCTGGCCGTTTCACTCTGGCCCACCATCTGGATCATGTAGCTCTGCTCCGCGTTGCCTTGCCTGTCGATGAACGGGTACTGCAGGCTGGCATGGTCGCTGAAACTCGGACGCGCACCGATGTCCTCGTTCGTAACGCCCGGCGCGTAGAACATCACGTGAGGCATGGCCATGGTGTGCATCTTCATGTCCGGCGGACCGAGCGCGCGAAACAGCGGCGCAATCATGTAGGAAAGACCAGGCCGAGTCGGCGCTGAATAGATCTTGCTCCGATAGCGCCGCTCGACCTCCGATTTGATCGCCTCGGCGCTCATCCCCTTCGCGCGAAGTTCGGCGACGTCCATCATGACACGTAGGTGCGCCTTCGCGCCCGCGGCGTCATAGCAGAGCGGGATATAGATGTCGTCTCGCAGCTGAAGCTCGGCCCACTCCCAGACGGTTCGTTCCACCAGGCACGCCAGCCCGTTCGTTCCCTGCCTGGTTAGGCGGTAGCCCTTGGCCGGATCGAGCAGGTAGACGGTCGCCTGGTCGCGCAACCCGGGTGGTAGCGCGCTGAGCGCGAAGCGCGTTTCGAGCGTAGCCGGCATTTGGTCGAGAGCCACTGTCGCGTGGCTTTGACGCTCGGACGGACCAAGGAGGCCGAGCGTAATCGTTGTGAGTGCAATTGTCGTCTTCATGTCATTGTGCTCTGTGTTTTTCTCGTTGACCGTGTCTCGTTAGGCCGCCGCTTTGGCGGGGACGAATGCGGCGAACTGGCGCTCGAGCCCCTTGCTGATGCCGTTGCGCCATGGCTCCGCCACGGGCTCGGACGCCGGGTCGGGGAAAATGTCCTCGTCCCCTCGCTCCAAGCCGTCGAAGACCCCACGTGCTGCCGTCTCGGGCAACGCCTTCGGGATTTCGAAACCGCGGTTCATGTCGGTGTCGACGGGCCCCAGGAACACGGCGTGCACCGAGACGCCCTCGCTCGCGAGGACCGCCCGCAGTGACTGCGTTAGGCTGGATGCGGCCGCCTTCGAGATCGAGTAGCCGGGTATGACTGGCAGGGCAGCGAGTGCCGCCAGCGACAGGCTGTTGACGATCGCGCCCCTGGAACGCTTGAGCAGCGGGAGGAACGCGTGCGACACCTTGAGCGGCCCGAGCAAGTTGACCGCCAGATGCTCCTCGATGACCTCGAGCTTCGTGAGATCATCATAGATGGCGACGCCCGCGTTGTTGATGAGGA
>DASYRX010000390.1:0-5439 GCA_036003845.1 Gemmatimonadaceae bacterium
CGTCTCGGCGCACGCACCGCCAACGGGACGCAGCTTCGTTATGCGCGAGCCCATCGTGTGCACGATGCGCCAACCGCCCAAGAGTGTGCCTAACGCGATCGCCGAATACGCGCCCATCTCGACCCACAGCGGAATGTGGTCCGCGTCTGCAACGTGGAGGTAGCGCAGCCATCCGCTCTCGTTCACGAATGTCTGCTGCGCCGAGACGAGCAAGCCGACGATGATTCCCATCGTCTTCTGCGCGTCGTTGGCGCCATGCGACAGCGAGAAGAGGGCGGCACTACCGAGTTGTATCCGCCGAAACAGCGCATCGACTCGCGCCGGCGTCACGTTGCGGAACGCCCAGTAGACACCCGTCATGAGCGCAAAGCCCATCGCCATACCAATGAGCGGCGAGAGGACGATGAAGATCAACGTCTTCGTCCATCCGGCGGCGATGATGGCGCCAAATCCCGCTTTCGCCACCGCCGCGCCGGCGTAACCGCCTAACAACGCGTGCGAAGAGCTGCTCGGTAGCCCGTAATACCACGTCACCAAATTCCAGATGATCGCGCCTGCCAGTCCGGCGAGGATGACATTCGGCGTCACGACGTTCACGTCGATCATTCCCTTCCCAACGGTCTTGGCGACCGCTGTCCCTACTATGAAGGCGGCGGCAAAGTTGAAAAATGCGGCCCATACAACGGCTGTGATCGGGCTGAGCACACGTGTGCCCACGACGGTGGCGATTGAATTCGCCGAATCGTGAAACCCGTTGATGAAATCAAAAACGAACGCGACGAGGACGATCGCGACGACGTACGAGACCACGGCTTAGCGGTTTTTGACGGAGATACTTTCGAGCACGATCCCGACCGTTTGGCACTGGTCGATCGCGCGTTCGAGCGTGTCGTACAACTCCTTCCACTTCATGATCTCGATTGGATCAAGTGGTCCGTCGAACAGCCCGCCGACGGCTGTGTGGTATATCGCGTCCCCATCCTCCTCCAGCTTTTTGACGTCGATCGAGACTCGGCTGACTGCTTGGGGGTGTTTGATCTCGCGCACACCATGCGCAAGCTGGCTTGCGCACCTCGTTAGGATTTCGGAGAGCTGCCGCGCCGGTTCCTTCGTGCCGTGGATGTGAAACATCACCGCTCGTCGCGCGGTGCCGTCGATCAGGTCGACGACGTTGTCCAGCTCACTCGCCAGTCGCAGAATGTCTTCCCTGTCGAGCGGCGTAACGAAAGTGCGGTTGATTCGCAGCGCGACCTCGTGCGTGATGTCGTCCGCCTGGTGCTCGACGTCCTTGATGGAATGGGCGAAGAAATCCAGCCGATCGGGATTGGCGAACATGTCGCAGAGCAAATTCGCGGCGTCCGTTAGCTTCGAGGCCAGGCGGCTGAGGAGCTCGAAGAACCCCTCGTCCCTCGGGATAAGCCGAAATCGCACAGGGAGTTGGCTGTCGGGTCAGAGTCCGGTTGGCGGTCGTCTAGGAGGATCCTATCGAGCCGGGATGTCACCGGACCGTTACAAAAGCGCGGGCAATGTATCGGCCCGGAGCAACCTTGGCGAGGTCGGCCGATCCGCGCCGGAGGAAGAGCGCCCCGGTTTCACGCCCTTCAGAGCCTAACGGGCCCTAGTTACGCCGATAGGCCGAGCACGCTGAGCGCCGCAGCTGTCAGCATCGCTATGGTCTGCCCCACGAAAACGTCGCTCGGGTAGTGCACACGGAGCACGACGCGCGAAAGCCCGACGAGAACGGCCAGCACTATGAGCACTGCCGCCACGTCTGGAAAGGCGTGGGCAAAACCGATTGCGACGGACATCGCCGCCGCCGCATGCCCGGATGGAAAGCTGAACCGGTCCGGAACGTCGATACAGGCGTGCCAAGTCTCGGGGCGTGCGCGTCCCACACTTCTCTTGAGCACCTGGATGACGACGTGCGACGCGACCAGGATGGCGAGCGGCGACGTCCCCGCGCTCACGAATGCGCCAGTGACGATCGGCAGGAGGCACAAGGCGACACTGCACCACGCGCTGCCGAGGTGCGTGAGCATCTCCCAGAGAACCCTGTCGCGCCGGGCTGCGGATTGCTCGAGCGCCCAACGCGCGAAGAGCGCGCGATCGCGCGCATCAAGCCGCTGGAGAATTGTCGCCATCGATGCGTGGCTCAGGCGACGGCCGCGATCGATGCGAGCGGCTCGTCAGGCAGCAGGAACGCCTGACGCAGCGGTCGACCGCTGTATGTCGCGGGTGGCTCGAGGCCGAGCGCCCAGCACACCGTGGCGGGTACGTCGAGTAGCGAACAGTAGGGCCCGAGCCGCCCGCGCCGCACTTGAGCGCCGAGCAATAGCAAGGGAATGCGTTGATCCAGCGGATGCAGCGAGTCGTGGCTGCGCGCGTCGACGCCACCTCCGCCGTGGTCGGCGCAGACGACCATCAGGGTCGCCGGATCCTGTAGCACCTTTGTGCGGCGTACGAGCGCGCCTAACGTGTCGTCCAGCTGTCGCGCGGCATGCGCGTACGCATTTGAGTTCCAGCCGTGCTCATGTCCCGTGCGATCGGCGTCGGGCCAGTGCAGCAAGATGAATCCGCGGCGCTGCGTCGTGAGGTTTGCGTCGGCCGCGCGCAGAACCTCGCTGGCGCTCTGCCCGCGAAACGACGCGTGATCGACCGCCAGCCCCCGCGCAATGCGCTCGGCGAGCCCGCGATAGGCACGCGGCAGTTCCGCGAGAAAGGTGGAAGACGGCATCCCGGCGCGACGCAGAAGTTGCGTAAGAGGCGTCAGCGGCACTCGCGGCCGCGGCATGCCGAACCGGTCACTCATGAGGCCATGCACGTGCGGCGCGACGCCGGTGAGCAAGGACGTCATCGCCGCCGCGGTGACGCTGGGGGTCACCGTGCGTGCGTCGAACGTGTACGCTCCGCACTCGGCGAGAAATGCCAAGTTAGGCAGCGGAAAGAGATGTATGGCGTCCGCGCGGAGTCCGTCGATGACGACGAGGATCACGCGGCTGATTCCGGTTTGGCTTGACATGACGACGTCCTCTTGCCGAGGGGGAGACGGCGTTGGAACACACCTAACGTCGCATCGTCACGTTAGGCTCGGGCGACTGTCTGGTCACGGCTCCTTTTCGGTTGTGTGACGCTGTCATAACGATTCCGTTACTGCCTAGCGAGAGCGTTAGGTGCGTCCATCGCCCCTAACGACTCTCCTCGTGCCGACCCCTCGCGTTCTCTACTGTACCGACACGTATCCCCCGCAGGTCAACGGCGTCTCCGTCGTCACCGCCATGTCCATCGCCGGCCTGGCCAAGCGAGGCTGGGAATGCCACGTCATCGCGCCCAAATACCCACCCCCCGTCGCGGAGGCCTTTCCCGAGCTGCGCGCACCTAACGCGGTAGCGCCCACGACGCTCCCGAGCGCGCCCTTGCCTTGGTATGCCGACGTGCGACTCGCGGCCCCGCTGCTCGGGCGCGTCGCGCGAACGATCGACAGGTTCCGCCCCACGCTCGTGCACTGCGCCACTGAATTCGTTATCGGCTGGATGGGACAGCGCGTCGCGAGCGCGCGCGGCCTACCCGTCGTCTCCTCGTACCACACCGACTTCACTCGTTATGCACATGCGTACCGGATGCCCTGGCTGGCGAAGCCCGTCACGCGCTTCATCGGGCGCTTTCATCGCCGCTCAGCGCGCACGTACACACCCTCAGTGCCTGCGCGTGCCGATCTCGCGGCCATGGGAGTGGCCGACGTCGAGATCTGGGGTCGCGCGGTCGATGTGAGTTCGTTTCATCCCGCGAAACGCAGCGAGCCGCTGCGCGACACATACGGAGGACGCGAAAGCTTTCTCCTGCTACACGTCGGACGCCTCGCGCCTGAAAAGGGCGTCGATCGCATTCTCGACGCCTTCGCGCTGGCTCAGCATCTCCTCCCGGCAGGCGCGATCCAACTTGTCGTCGCTGGGACGGGGCCCTCGGAGGACGCGCTGCGACGCCAGGCGCCGGCCAATGTCACATTTCTCGGCAATCTCGATCGTCGCGCCGTACTGCCACGCCTCTACGCCAGCGCGGACGCATTCGTCTTCGCGTCGCTCACTGAGACGTTAGGCTTGGTCGTGCTGGAGGCGATGGCGAGCGGCTTGCCTGTCATCGCGGCGCCGGCAGGTGGCGTTGCCGATCATCTGCTGCACGGCGTCAACGGGCTCGCCTATCCCGACAATGATGTCGAGGCGCTCGCGCGCGCAATCGTCACGTTGGTACTCGATCGTCCGATGCGGCATCGCTTGGCCGGCGCGGCACGTGCCACCGCCGAGTCGCTCAGCTGGGAGCGTGAGCTCGATCGACTGAACGCGAGTTATCAAGAAGTGATCGAGCTCAACCCCCAACCCGACCGGATACCGGCTCTGTCGCTAGCCTAACGCGGGGCGCCGGCGCCGTCGCGCGTGTCCGCGAGTGCCGCCAGCCGGCGAGCGCGCGCGTGGAAGCCCGGGTGCACGTCGACAAGGCCGTCGCGATGCATCGCGCGCGCCTGGGCGCAAAGGTCCTCCAATTCCGCCCAGGACAACTGCTCCCAGTCACGCGGAAAATCCTCGAGCGCTCGCGTCGCGCCGCGCGAAAAGAAGTACAACACACGCCGGTCGTTCTGCGGCGCTGGTCTTGGAACAGCGACCTCATACGCCTGCCACTCGAATCCGAACGAATCGATGAACCGGCAGAACGCGGACACGTGAACCTCCAAAGGCAGTTACTTCGTGATTCGGCGCAAGCGATCGGAATAGGGGCCCGAATCGAGAGACTCGCAACCGGCCCACTTCCCATTGTTACATGGACCTTTACAAAACAGTGACACACGAAGCCCTAGACGACGCGCCTCGCGGCACGCCCCAAAGCGCAGGCCATGACTCTCAGCGCATGTAACGCGCCAGCGCCTCGTTAGGCTCGCGCCGAACGGAGCGAACTGAACCGTCAGCCACCTAACAAGCGCGTGCGCATTCTAATGTTGATCTGTAAAGCGCGGATCCCAGACGTGACGGGCGTTGGCAACCGCCGCACGGCGCTCGACGATTGCGCGGTCCTCGAAGAGCTTGATCAATACCAAGCCCGCCACGAATCCGCCGATATGCGCCCAGAAAGCGACGCCTGAGGACACCTCTGGACGAACGGGCGAGAGCTGCGGCAGCCCGCCGATGACCTGCCATAAGAACCACCAGATCAGCATGAACCACGCGCGCACGTTGATGAGGAAGATCGGCGGAATGAATGTGCGTACTCGGACGCGCGGATAGAGCACGAGGTACGCGCCCAACACGCCGGAAATGGCTCCCGATGCACCGACGGTCGGAACTGGCGACGCCGGACTCACGATGATGTGCGCGGCTGCAGCCGCCAAACCGCAAATGATGTAGAACACAAGGAAGCGGATGCTGCCCATGCTGTCTTCGATGTTGTTGCCGA
>DASYRX010000391.1:0-28280 GCA_036003845.1 Gemmatimonadaceae bacterium
CACCACACCCCGCGGCGATGCTCGCGGTAACCGCATACAACGCCGACGTCGGCCGCACGATTCTCTACGGACTGATCGTGGGACTCCCGACCGCGGCGCTCGCAGGGCCGGTCTTCGCAACGCGCATCGCACCGCACATCGTGCTTCCGTCTGACAATCCACTCGCCAGGCAGCTTGAAGGCGAGTCTGTCAAGGGGATGCCCGGGTTCGGCATTTCGCTCTTCACAGTGCTCGTCCCCGTGATCCTGATCCTGCTCGCCAGCCTCGGCGACATCACGCTCGACGCGGCAAGCTCACTGCGCTCTGCCCTGCACTTCATCGGCAATCCGATCGTCGCGCTATTGCTCGCGCTACTGTTCTCGTTCTTGTCGTTAGGGCGGCCACGCCATTTCACGCGAGCGGAACTGATGAAGTTCTGCAACGACTGCCTGGCTCCGACTGCAACGATACTCCTGGTGATTGGGGCCGGTGGCGGCTTCAATCAAGTACTCGTGCAGAGCGGCGTTGGCGCAGCGATCGCAAAGCTGGCGTTAGGCTCCGCGCTGTCACCCTTGCTTCTCGCCTGGGCTGTAGCGACACTGATACGTGTCGCTACAGGATCGGCGACTGTCGCGATGACAACGGCAGCTGGGATCGTCGCGCCGATTGCGGCGGCAAGACCTGGCACCAGCGCGGAATTGCTCGTACTCGCGACGGGCGCCGGTTCGCTCATGTTATCTCACGTAAACGACGCCGGCTTCTGGTTGATCAAAGAGTTCTTCAACATGACCGTCCAACAGACGCTCAAGACTTGGACAGTCGCGGAGACAATCATCGGCGTCGCCGGCTTGGCGTTCACGATGCTTCTCAGTCTCGTCTTGTGATTCCTCTGACTGCAAAAGCACTTTGCCGCGAAGAACCTCTTTGAAAAACGTCAACGGCAAAAACCTGTTCGGATCAATCGGATTTCTCGGATGGGACCGGATTCGATTCGTCGCTGCCAACGCAGTTCATAGGCCGTGGCCCACGACTTCCGAAGCGCTTGGTTCTTGTACAAAAGCAAAAGCGTACCTGGCCCAGCGCATGCGCTGAGCTCCGCTCTGTTTCGGGCGATCGCTCTGTTCGATCAGCTCGATTCGCGGCATCCGAACGGCAGTTGCTCTTTCAAATGTCAATGGCGACAAACTCTGTCGGATCTGATCCGCGATAACCCGCCGAAATCCGTGGTTAAAGTGTTTTTGCTATGCGCCCTGATCGGCAGCGTATCCGCCCATGATCATCGCGCGGCGCTCCGTTGTGTCGATCCGTCGTCGCATGCGACCTGCAGCTCGCCAAAAGACAGCACCTAACGCGAGCCAGAGCATTAGCAGCACCCACTCAAGAGGGACTCGCCCCTTCGCGTCCACGTAAGGCTGATATAGCGACAGCCCGAGCGAGAATGCGGCGCCGGCGACGGCGACGCCTGCCGTCACCAAGCCACCCGGCGTGCGAAATGGCCGCTGCCGCTGCGGGGCAGTGCGTCGCAGCCGGATCATCGCCAAACAGGTGAGCAGATACGCAAACGTTAGGCACGTCGCCGATGCATTGACTATCGGGATCAGCGCGTTCCTCCCAAGCAGAGTGCCGAACGCACCCAGGATCCCAGTGAACAGCACCGCCGTTCCCGGCGACCCGTGTACCGGGTGCACTGTCCCGAAGCGCGGCGAGATGAACCCCGCGCGTCCAAGCGAGAACAGGATTCGCGATGCGCAAACGATCATCGCATTCCACGTCGATAACAGCCCAAAGAGCGCCGTAAGCAACACGATGTTGCCGAGCACGCGAGAGCCGAGCGCCTCTCTGAACGCGCTGGCCGCCGGAATCTCCATCGTCATGAGACGCTGCCACGGCATCGTCATCGACGCCGAAAGCACGACGGAAGTTTTAAATACGATTCCGACAACGATCGACAGTACGATGATGACGCCGACGCGGTGGAGACTCGTGCTTCCGGACTTCTCCTCCATGACAGTCGGCACCGTGTTGAAGCCGCCGAACCAGAACGCCGACGTCATGAACAGAGCCAGCACACCTGGCCAGATCGACCCCGACGCAGATCGCTGGAAATACGGCAGCAGATTGGCGCTGTCACCACGCACGATGCCGGCCAGAATGAACACCGTCGCCATCACCAACAGCGCAGTGATCAACGCATCCTGTAGGCGAGTCGCCGACTTGGCGCCGCGGTAGTTGAGCATCGTTAAGACAACCATGCCGCCGAGGCCTAACGCGAGCGTTCCGGCATGCATGTCACTCCCGAGACTTGTGTAGATGACCGGTCCTTGCAGCGCAGGGCTCAGCGCGGTGACGATCCAACCGATCGAGATCGCCTCGAACGACCCGACAACTATATAAGTGAACGAGAGCAGCCAGCCTGTCGCGAAACAGGCGCGATCGCCGAACACCTCGTACGCGAATGCTACCTCGCCGCCGGAGGCAGGGATTATCGATGTCACCTCGGCATAACAGAGTCCAATGAGGATGACGACGAATCCACCAGCCAAGAGGCCGAGCATTGCACCGAGCGGACCCGCTTGGCGCAGCCAATCGCCGAGCACAACGGCCCAGCCGACTCCGACGACAGCGCCAAAGGCGAGCGTGAAAAACTGCAGCGCGCCGATTTCCTTGCGCAGTCTTGAGACAGGACGCGCCGCAGCTGTCGTCATCTCGGTCAAATCGCCGGCGCCGCAGCCCGCGATGCGTTAGGCGCTTGTTCATATCGAGTTGGCGTCGCCGAGAGGCCAAGCATTTCCCTAGCCTGAGCCGGCGTTGCTACTTCGCGATTGAGCTCGTGGGCAAGACGTACCGCGCGCTCCACGAGCTGTGCGTTGCTCTTCGCCAACTCGCCGCGACGATAGTACACATTGTCTTCGAGACCGACGCGTACGTGTCCGCCGAGGATAAGGGCGAGCGTCGTCATCGGGAGCTGATGCTGTCCAACACCCGAGCATAACCATAGCGAATCATCCGGGAACTCACGGATGAGATGAATGACGCTTTCGGGCGTCGCCCAGCTGGACGTCTGATAACCCATGACCGTCTGGATCCAGTACGGTTTCTCCACGAGCCCGTGCTGAATGAGATCGCGAATCACCCACGCGCCTCCAGTGTGATACGTCTCCATCTCCGGCTTCACTCCCCAGCGCTTCATCTCGGCGGCGAATTGCGAGACGAGTTTGTACGAGAACGGCAGGCATTCGTCGTATACGATCTCGGGGTGAGGATCGGGCAGCGTGTCTGGCCGCGCCTTCAGTTTGAACTTGCTCATGTCGGGCGTGAGGTTGAGCGACGCTACCTCAGGGCGAGCCGGGAGGCACTGCAGCCGCTCCTCCATCGTCATGTCGGGGCCGCCGCCTGTCGTGTTGTTGATGATGAGGTCCGGGCAGCGCTCGCGAATTTTTCGGTTGACCTCGAGCCACACTTCCGTCGTCGTGGCGGCCCGCGTTAGGTGCTGCGGGTTGCGCGCATGGACGTGCACCATCGACGCGCCCGCCTTGTACGCTCCGTACACCGAATCCGCGATTTCATCCGCCGATTCGGGCAGCGCCGGATTCGATTCCTGCCCCTGAATGCCGCCGTTGCATGCGCAGCAGATGATGGCGGGGGGCATTTTGCCCACTCGTTCCAGGTACTCGTGAGTGTTCGCGTAATGCCACGTGACTGACATAAAGTTTGGAGTTCGCAGTTATCAGTTGTTGGTTTTCAGCGAGCGTTAGGTTGCTCAGTGGGCGATGGCGATGCGTCGAGAAAACCAGGCTGCTCGTACGTCGGGTTGGGATAACGATAGAAGCCCTCTCCGCTCTTCGTGCCGAGCTTTCCAGCAGCCAACATGCGGTCGAGCAACGGCGGTGGACGATCGTCTTCATCGCCGCTCTCGTCGTAATAGATCAACTCGATGTCGCGCACCACGTCGAGACCGATGTGATCCATCAGGCCGCATGGACCGACGTTAGTCCCCCAATCGAGCATCCATCCTCGGTCGATGTCCTCGGCGCTGACCAGCTCGCGATCGAGCAGCTTGAGCACTTCTTTCTTGACGGCGCGCCAGACGCGATTCGTGGCATAGCCGACGCTTTCACCGCGCACGACGATCGGCAGGAAGCCTAACTCGCGGAGAAACTCGCGAACGGCAGCAATCGTCTGCGGTGAGGTACCGGCGTGCCCCATCATCTCTACTTTGCGATGGCCGAGGTGGCCGAAGTTGACATTGAGCACGCGCTCCGGCCGTTCGGTCGCTATGGCGAGTCGCGAGGCTGGTATCGCCGAGGTATTGCTCATCATGAGCGCGTTAGGCGGTAGTACACGATCGAGCAGGCGGAAGACCTGCTGTTTGAGCGCGATGTTCTCAGGGACGCTCTCGATCGCGAGGTCCACGTCGCGTGCGCATTCGTCCAGCGTGTTGGCTGCATCGAGCAATGCGACCGCCCGCTTGGCAACCGTACTCGTGACGCGTCCTTCCTGCCGCCACTTATCCATCATGGAGTGCACCCAGTTGATGGCGTCCTCAGCCATACCCGGCGCAGCATCATACAGCCGCGTAAGAACGCCGCAGCGCACGCAGTCGAAGGCAATGCGGCGTCCCATCGTCCCGGCGCCAACGATTGCCACGGTTCGGATTTGAGTCATTGCCTAACGGCTCCATCGCTCACTTCCACGGAATCGGCCCGTATGAGCGTCGCGTCGGCCATACCTCGTCGAGCGTCTCGTCGTCGTAGAGCCTCCCTGCTTTCATCACGTATGCGATGTCCGCGGAATTGCGGATGTCTCGCAGTGGATCGGCATTCAGCACGACGAGATCGGCCAGCTTGCCCTTGGTCAGCGATCCGGTCTCGCGTTCCAGGCCGATGAAATAGGCTCCGTCGATCGTCGCCACCTTGAGCGCTTCCAACGGTGTCAGGGCTTCGGCGTACGCCCACAGCTCCCAATGCGTGCCAATCCCTGGCTGTTCGCCGTGCTCGCCTAACGCGCCATGGCCACCCGCGCGAACGATGTCGGCCAGACCCTCAGCAATGATCGGGAACGAGAACGCCGACTTCGGCAATGGCTGCAAATCAGCGAGCGTGCGCTCGAGCAGCACGGTGGGCATGAAGCGACGATACTTGGCATCAGCGCGGAGATCTTGCAGTTGACGAAACCACTGCATGGAACCGTGCACGTGGCCAGCGACGATCGCCGTTGGCGAGTACACGGCCCCTGCCTTGCCAAAGAATGTCGCGGCGTCTTTGTAGACCGGCAGATTCGCTAGCAGATGTTCCCAGCCGGTTTGTCCGTCCAGAATCACGCCGACATCGAAGTAGAGCGGTCCACCCTCTCCTGTCACGGTGACTTTGCGTCGCCGCGCTGCCTGCATGATCAGTTGCTGTTGATAGCGCGCGGACTGCCGGAAGTTCTTGATGCTCACCGCTCCCCAATCAACGCGCCGGTCCACTTCTCGATCAGCGTCCGCTTGATTGCGGATGATCTTTTGATCGCCGAAGCCGGTGCCTGGATGGATGACGAGCTCGCCGACGCTGTAAGTGCGCGGACCAACAATCACTCCTGCCTCGATCATCTCGCCTAACGGAAACGCTGATTCCGACGCGGCAGATGGATCGAGGATTGTTGTAACGCCGTAAGCGAGATCCAGAGCCGAGGTTGGTCGGTGCGGCAGCACCACGCCACCAGCATCGAACGTGTGATGCGCGTGCAGATCGAGGAGTCCCGGAATGATCGTCTTTCCGGTTGCATCAATCACTCGATCGACGCCGCTCGTGTCACACTGCGCTGCCGTGCCCACGCACGCGATGCGCGCACCATTTACGATGATTGTACCGCGCTCAATCACGCCGACGCTGTCGATTGTAATGATCTTTGCGTTCAGCAGCGCGATGCGGCCGTACGGCCTTGGGCGTGGGATCCGCAAGTCGATTTTGATGCTGTCGAGCCGACGTGTCGCCGCGTTGTATGTGATGTAGCGATTCCCCGACGCGAACTGCAGCGTCGTGCTGTCACGCCAACTGTGGTGTATCCCGCCGCCGTTGAACACTCGCACGCGGCCCGGAGCGTCGTCGTTTGGATCTGTGTTGACAGTCGCGCCGGCAGCCGGCGTGGTGACAATGTAGATGACGCGTCCAGCTTGATACGCTGTCCACGCGCCACCGGGTGAGAGTACTGGCTCGCTCCCGCTGGCGAATGACGCTGGGAAGGTGACGTGATCACGTGGCGTTCCCCCGTTAGGCGGAACCGAACGCACGTGCAGCACCAGACTCAGCGCGCTATCGGCCGGAAATGGATAGTACAACAGGCCGCGCGCCGCAGTCGCCCGATCCTGATGCTGGTAGTACAGCCGCCCACCCGGACCAAAATACGTGCGCCGAGTTTGCACACCCGTGAGATCGGCGATCTCGTCAGGGGTCGTATCACCAGACAGCCGCAGGCGTACCGCCGTCCATCCGTTCGCCGTGTTCCAGCGGTTCGCTGCGGCCCCGGGCCTATTGCCGAGCGGCCCACGGCTCACGACAATTGCGTCCCCGTTAGGCGCCCAAGTGGGGAAGAAATACTCCGTCGCGAATGTGCTGACCTTCCGCGGCGCGCCGCCGGGTGCGGCTGAGACCGTCCAAACAGCTCCGCGCGCCGAGTCGTCCCACGTAGCAAAAGCGATTTGGCGACCATCTGGCGACCATGCGGGAGTGAGCTGGACCGCCGGATTCATGTCGCTTGTCAACTCTTGCGGTCGCCCGTTAGGCAGCTCCATCAGCCACACTTTTCCGACGGCGACAAACGCCAGGCGGCGTCCGTCGTGCGACGCGACCGGCCATTGGATAAACTTTACCGCAAAGCTCGAGTCATCTATTGTGATGCGACTGCGCGCAGTCTCGGAGAGGATACGATGCACCCGCGCCGTAAATGGAATCGTGGCCACGTTTCCCGTTGCGACGTCGATTCGTCGCAACTTTCCGCCCTCCCACGCCACGAGGCTCTTGCCGTCCGGCGTCCAGGCAAAGCGCGGAAAGACGCCATAGGAATACTGCGCGTTCACCATCGTTAGGTCCTTCGCCGCTGGATCCAGTACTGTTCGTTCGGCTCCTGTGGCTAGATCGCGGATGACGATCGCCGTACGTGGCGCGTATTCGTGCCGCCGATACGTCATCGCCTTCCCCGGCTGCTCCAGCGCAAAAGCGATAGACTTGCCGTCTGGCGCAACGCTCGGCGTGAGCGCGGCCGGTGGGTCGATCGCGTTGTCGGCGGCATACGCCGTGCGCCTGAGCGCGGCAACGAACTCGGCGGACAGCGCCGTCGGCTCGTTCGTGCGCACGTTCTCAACCTTTCCCGTCGTTAGGTCAAGCCGCTGGATCCTGTGACCAGCCGTGAGCAGTCCCAGCCCGTCGCCCGTTGAGTAGGAAACGTGAAAGTACAGGTGCTTTCCGTCGGGCGAGAATGTAGGCGCCTCGTAGTGCATCAAGCGCTCGCCTAACAAGCGCGCTGGCGGGCGCCCTTCGAGCGAGAGGCGCCATAACTCATTTGTCTGCCGATGCCACCCACGACCAGGAGTTGGGAACGCGCGTACTGCGACGATGCTGCGACCGTCCGGTGCCCACGCCGGCTGCATGAAGCGAGTCTCGCGGTGCAGGAACACTGGACGCGCATTTCCACCGTCGGCGTCCATCACCCAGACGTTATTCTGCCCGCTTCTGTCTGAGATGAACGCGATTCTTTTGCCGTCGCGCGAGATGGCCGGATGAAAGTTGAGCGCGTTGTTGCTGCTTGCGGTCAGCAGCGTGGCCTCGCCTCCAGTCAGCGGGAGGCGATAGAGATGTCCCAGAAGATCGAAGACCAGCCATTCACCGTTAGGCGCGACGTCAAGGGCCATCCACGTCCCTTCATCGGTGGTGAAGTCGATCTCGCGCGTCTTGCCCTGCGGCGGAAGCAGCGCAGCCGGTGTGCCGCTCGCTTGTTGCTCAGTTGCCTGGTCTGCCTGGAGAGTGGAGCAACCCACTAGCACCACTGCGCATGCCGCTCCAAGAACGTTCCTCACGGCTGCGGATTCTCGCGCTTGAGCCTAACTACGTCGCTCACCATGCGATCGCGCCAGCGGCGGATCTCCGCCAGCGGCGTCGCTCCCGTGTTCGCGTCAGTCTGTTCCCCGATGCGTTCGACGAGTGTGCTGTCCAGGCGCGGAATCCCGCCGAGATCACGCATAAGGGTTTCGAGACTGCCCGCGAAACGCTGTAGGTATTCGCGTACTCCGCCGTCGGCGTTTGTGTTTGCTACGCCAAAAGGACCGAGCAGCGCCCAGCGCAGTCCGAGGCCGTGTTGCACGACGGCGTCGATCGCCGAGGCGTCGGCCACACCGCGCTCCACGAGGCTGATCGCCTCGCGCAGCAGAGCGACCTGCAGGCGGTTCAGGAGAAAGCCGGGCACATAGCGATTGAGAACGACCGGCTTTTGTCCAACAGCACGCATGAATGCCGCTGTCTGCGCTACAACCGCTGGGCGCGTGAGTTGTCCGCCTAACACCTCCACAACCGGGACGACGTGCGGTGGATTTACCGGGTGCGCGACGACACAGCGCCATGCACCGGTTAGGTCTCGCGCGATGTCAGTCATGTCCATCGCCGATGTGCTCGAGGCGAGAATCGCCTCGCGCGGGGCGAGGCGATCCAGCTCGCGATAGATCCGCTGTTTTTGTTCGAGCAACTCTGGACCGCTTTCCTGCGCGTACTCGACGTCGTCGAGCGCCTCCTCCAGCGAATCACAGCGTCGCAGTGTGCTAGCAGTAGAGTTGTCGCGCCGCAGTTCCTCATCGTGCCACGCCAGCGCGCGTGACAGTGCTTCGGCGTTAGGGTCCCAGGCGCGCGTTTCGCATCCTGCGCGAGTGAAGACACGCAGCCAACTGCGCCCGATCACGCCGACGCCAACGACGGCGACGGACCGTGGTCTGCGATCAGCGGCGATCGCGGCGCCGTCAGCGTCCGTTGAGTTCACCGGGCCGGTACGAGCGAACGGCGTTGGCCTTCACGGCGGCGAGCGTGAACCAGGCGGGTTTGAGCTCGCCCTTCACATAAAGAGGAGCCTGATCGAAATAATGCGGAGAGGACGGATCACCGCTCTGTCCGAATGGAACGATTGTCATCGCGTGCGGGGTCGGCGTCATCTCGATGACAGCGACGTAGCCCGAGCCTCCAGTGCCATAGCGCCGTTTCGCGCCGGTCGGTGTTGTGCTTCCGAAGGAAAAGATGCTGCCGACGGTACCACCGTTGGCCGCGGGCACCGGAAGACTCGGCCGCTCGTCGCTGAACGGCTGGGCCGCATTGGTGCGCTGAAGGCGGTTGATGTCGCCCCAGGGAACGCGCACGGTACTGAAGTCGCGCAGCAGTTGGTCGCGCACCTGCTCGAGCGCAAGGATCCTACCTAACGCGGAGTCGCCGCGCTGCCGCAGCGTTCGCTCGCGCCAGAGCACGAACCAGGTGGCTTCCGGTGATTCGATCGTGGCCCGGCGATCCCAGCGCTCGAGCCCCTGCACCATTTCGGCGAGGCGCTCGGCGCGCGGCGCGTCGGTGCCGCCTAACGAGCGCCACTCGGCGACTAGGCCGGGTATCTCTTCATCGGCGACGAGATAGTATGTGTCGAACGCCATGCGCTTCCAGTCGTCGAACGAGAACTTCTGCGGCATTGACAGCAGGCGGCGCGACGCGCGCGCCCGTGCGTTGTCACCCTCGGTGACCATGTATTTCGGATACTTGGTCGAATCGGGGTTGCCGCTCGACGTCGCGTGAAACGGCGTCGTGTTGGTGTTCTGCATCCAACCCGTCGCGGGATTCAGCAGCTGCGGCAGATCGGCGAGCTCGTGATAGCCTTGCCAGTCCGTGGCGGGATCGCTTCCGTCCAGAGGCTTCGTCCAATCGAACTTTGTGCTGCGTCGCGGCACGGCGCCGTTGTAGATGTAGAAGATGTTGCCGGCCGTGTCGGCGTACATCACGTTGTGAAAGGTGAGGGCGCGCCGCGCAACCGCGCGCTGAAACTCCGCCAGCGTGCGCGCCTTCCCCATTTCGTACCACTGCTGCAAGAGTCCACCGCGCTCTAGTCCAGCAAAGCGAACCGCGAGGTGCTTGCCATTGCGTATGGCGAGAATCGGCCCACGATGCGTCTTGCGCAGCGTGACAACTCTTGTCGTTAGGCTCCCATCCGCTGCGCGAACTCGGATTGAATCACGCCACTCGACGGCTGTGCGATGTCCGGAGCCGTAGCGGTACGCCAATGGATGCGCCGGATCGTCAAACGTTTCCTCGTACACATCGGCGATGTCCGGTTGATTCACCGTAAGCGCCCACGCGAGTGACGCGTTGTGCCCCATCACAGGGACTACCGTGTTCGAGTACGCGTTCATCCCAGTCACGTTCCAGCCCGAGTCGCTGATCAGGTGCAGCTCGTAGACTGGCAAAAGCGGCGTATGCGGGTTGAGAAAAATCATCGCCCTGCCACTCGCGCTCTTTGACGGGGATACGGTCCACATGTTGGAGCCGTCTGGCTCGTCTGGCTTGGGCGGAAGCGTGATCTCTGCGAGCTCACGCAGATTGACGCCGACAGCGTCCGGACTGATGCCGAACGCTCGGTAGAACGCAAAGGCGTGCCACGGCTCGAACCGCGTGATCACCTTCGGCTTCACGTCCGGGTGCGTGTGCAGGAAGAAGTTCAGCGCATCGGCGACGGCCTGGGCGATCGCGCGATTGGCGCGTGACTCACCGGCGTATTCAGCTCTCGAGAGCTTTTCGACCTCGAGCGACCGAACGAAAATGTCCCAGTTCGCCGCCGCGTCGCCGTCTGCCTCTGCGCTGCGTCCCAGCGCGGCGTAGTAGTAAGGCTCCATCTGCGCGAAGCGGTCCTCGGCGTAGGCGTACGTGCTGCCGAAGACAGCATCGGCGTCGCTGCGCCCGTGGGCGTGCGCGACGCCCCAGTTGTCACGATAGATCGTTACGGCCTGGGTGCGTTTCTGCCAGCGTGCGATCTCGGCCCCCGAGAAGCGTTGGCCTTGCGCTCCTAACGCGTCAGCGCAAAGCGCCGACGTGGCCAGGAGAATGCAGAAAGTCGCGCGCATGGACCGCCAGGGAGGTCAGGGAGTGTAAACGCGCGTTAGGCATGCAGCACGGCGGGCGCCTGTGCGAGCGCGTTGCCAGCATCACGCAAAGCCTTGCCGAACGAAGCGACGACGTGATCCACGTCTGCATCCAGCATCGCTGTGGACGTGATGAACATTCCACGCGACGCTGCAAACACGCCACGGTTCATAAGCGCGAGATGCAGCAGCGCGGCCGCACTCCCGGGGACGCGCGCCGCGCTCCTGTAGTCGACGACCGATACATCGCTCAGGTGCACCTGCGAGAGCGAGCCAAGGCCGGTCACCTGCGCCGGGATTCCGGCGCCAGCGAGCGCGCCACCTAACGAGGCGCGCAGGCGATCGCCGAACCCGTTGATCCGCTCGATCGCCGCCGGTGTGAGCAGCTCGAGCGTGGCGAGTCCAGCTGCCATCGTCGCGGCGTTGCCGTTGAACGTCCCCGAGTGCGTAATCACGTCGCTGCGTCGCGGATCGTAAAAGGCCATGACATCTGCGCGCCCGCCAAAAGCGCCGACTGGGAGGCCGCCGCCAATGATCTTCCCCAGCACCGTGAGATCTGGCGTGATGTCATAGAGCGACTGCGCGCCTCCCCATGCCAGTCGCAGCGTGATCACCTCATCGAGAATGAGCAGCACGCCCGACTCGCGCGTTACGTCGCGTAAACCAGAGAGGAACGAGCGCTCCGCTGGAATCATTCCGGCTGCTCCCATCATCGGTTCGACGATGACGGCGGCTAACTCGTGTCGATGCCGACGTACGATTGCAGCAGTGGTCGCAAGATCGTTGAAAGGCGCAATCAGTACTTCGGCCACGGCTCCGGGCGAGAGACCTGCCTCATCCGGTTCACCGAGCGGCCACGTCGGCGCGATTTCATCAAGCAATCGGGGATGCGCGCTGACTCGCGCCGCGTCGTACGAGCCGTGGTAGCCACCTTCCATCTTGAGGATCTTCGCGCGACCGGAGAACGCCCGAGCGGCACGGATGGCCATCATCGCGGCCTCGGTTCCCGAGTTCGCGAAGCGAAGCAGCTCTATCGATGGCAGACGCTCACGGATCGCTGTCGCGAGCGCGATCTGGCTCTCGACCGGCGCGCCGTGCGCAGTGCCTCGTGACGCCTGCTCAGCGATCGCACGCGTGACGTCAGGGTGCGAATGGCCATGCACGAGCGACGTGAAGTTGCTGAGACAATCGATGTACTCGTTGCCGTCTACGTCCCACAGGCGACAGCCGGCACCTCGCGCCATGAACGTGGGATATGGAAGAAAAAACGTGCCCGTTCTGGTGTCGCCGCCGGGCAGGTTGGCGAGAGCACGTTTATAGAGCTCGGACGAACCCTTCGTGCGAGCGCGGTACGTCGCGTCGAGCTGGCGCCACGCATCGCTCACGGGCTGTTCACTGGTGCTCACGGCGGATCTCCTTCCTGTAGCGCAACGATGGAATGTCCGAGTGGGTCGCGCGTTGAGCAAGCTTGAGTAACTGCGAAAAGAATGCAGCCGCTGATTTACGCCGGTTCACGCGGATTTCCTTTGGTTGCAACCCTGTCGTTTCCATGCTTTTGAGCGCAAATACGCTTGGGATCAGCGTAAACCCGCGTGAATCCGTTGCAAATTCCTTTCGGCTCCCTATACAGACCCAAATGCGAACACGTAGCGCTTGCACCTGGACCCTGCCTGCACTGGCTGCACTGAGCGCCACGTTTTGCGCACCACGAGAGCCGGCAACGTTTCGTGCTGACACAACGGGAGCTCTCATGTCAAATGCATGGATCGACGCGACAGCCACGCTCGATCCGGCGACGACGCCAGTGTACGAAGGCGACGCGCCGATGAAGTTCGAGTTCCTCAAGGACATGCGCAAAGGCGACGGCTTCACGCTCTCGGTGTATTCGTTAGGCGCGCACAGCGGAACACACATTGATGCGCCGATGCATTTCCTGCGCGACGGCGCACCTATAGACCGCGTAGCGATCGACCCTCTCATCGGACCGGCTCGTGTGATCGACATTCCCGACAGCGTGCAGGCGATCGACGCGGCGGAGCTCAACCGGCACCAGTGGCGCGGGGTTCCGCGAGTGATCTTCCGCACGCGCAGCGCGCTGCGCGGCTGGATGTCGTCGCCCACTTTTCATCGCGATTTCGCCTACCTCGCCCCCGACGCGGCGCAGCTGCTTGCTGATGCCGGAGTTGTTCTCGTGGGCATCGACTACATCTCCGCCGAGCAATTCGGTGCGCCCGCGCCGAGGACGCACCAGATTCTGCTCGGCAAGGGGATCCCGATTGTCGAGGGGATGGCGTTGGATGGGGTGACGGCCGGCGACTACGACCTGATCGTGTTGCCGATGAAAGTCGGAGGGCACGAAGGCGCGCCGGCGCGAGCGATCCTGCGGAAACGAACGCCATGAAATGGCTGCGTCGCATGATCGGTCTTGCAGCCGCGCTGAGCGCGGCGTGCAGCTCTCGAACTGCGTCGACGCCGACATTGCCAATGCCGCTCGGCGACACAGCGCAAACATTGGTCGCCGTGTACGCGCATCCCGATGACGAGACAATCGTCTCGCCTGCACTCGCTCGTTATGCACGAGAAGGCGCCAAGGTGTATCTCGTTGTCGCGACAGACGGGCGCTTGGGCGTTTCGGAGCACGCCCACATACCCGCGGGTGACAGCCTCGCCACGGTGCGAGCGGGTGAAGTACGCTGCTCCGCGAATGCGTTAGGCATCCATCCACCAATACTCGTGGGCTTACCTGACGCCGGACTCGGCGTCATCAGTCCCTGGCCCGGGGAACCTCTCGATCGTCTCGCGAAGCGGCTGGACTCACTCTTTGCCCAGTTGCGTCCCGACGCCGTTCTCACGTGGGGCCCCGAGGGTGGATATGGTCACGCGGACCATCGACTGGTGGGCGACGTCGTCACCCAAGTTTTCCAAGCGGGCGCTGCGCCGCCGACGGCACGGCTTTTCTTCGCCGGCTTTACACCCGATCGCACAGCGAGCGCACCGACGTGGTTCGGCTTCCGCGTGTATCCCACTGCGGCCTCGTTCCTCACGCGCGGCGTGCCTTTCGAAGCCAGCGACCTGGAAGCGGCGCGTCGAGCGCTCGGCTGCCATCGCTCACAAGCCACGCAACAACAAATGGACGAGAGCTTCGCAGCGCTTGAACACCTGTGGAATGGACAGGTCTCCTTCCAAGAGTGGCGCGGCGAGAGATGATTCGTTTCCGTCTGCTTGTGTTCGCCGCCGACGATTTGATCACGAAGTACCTCAAACCGCCTGGGCTGCCATGAGCGCCTGGGTGGACCCCAAACCGTAGGAGCATACATGCGGCGCTACGCTCTGGTCTCCGGCGTGTTTTTCAGTCTCCTCGCTCTCGTGCAACTCACCCGCGCGATCATGCGTTGGCCGGTTCAAGTGGATGGCTTCGCGATTCCGGTATGGGTCTCAGCGGTGGCGTTCCTTATCGCCTCCACCTTTGCCGTCTGGGCGTTTCGGTCCACCAAGAGCGCTGCCTAACGAGTCTTTGGCCGCAGCAAGCGCCTGTACCGGTCGGACCGCACTCTCAAACTCCGGCGGGCCACGCTGGTGGGCCGCCCCAACGTGGGCATCGCGGCTTCGTCGTCATGGCCTCGTCGCCCGAGCATTGCAGAGGAAGCCGCCGCACGACACCTTGCACGCTCCAACGATCGTCGCGGTCATCAATCTGGGCCCCAGCTGCTCACTCTGCCATCGCGACCGCGCCTAACGCGGAACTGCAACATGCCTACACGCGTCAATCCCTACGAGGTGGGACTCGACCAAACCCCCGCGAACCACGTTTCGCTAACGCCCATCACCTTCATGGCGTGGAGCGCGCGAGTGTGCCCCGACCGGACCGCGGTCGTGCATGGGGCGCGCCGATTCTCGTGGCGCGAATCATACGCCCGGTCGCGACGCCTCGCCTCCGCGCTCGTCAGGCGCGGCGTCGGCACGGGGAGCACCGTCTCGGCGATGCTGGCGAATACGCCCGAGATGTACGAGTGCCACTTTGGTGTGCCAATGACCGGCGCCGTGCTCAACACGCTGAACACGCGGCTTGACGCCGCCGCTATTGCGTTCATGCTGGAACACGCCGAGACCGATGTGCTCCTCACCGATCGCGAGTTCTCGGGTACGACTGCGCAGGCGCTGGCAATGATCAGCCGCACGCCATTGGTGATAGACGTGGATGATCCCGAGTACATGGGCCACGGCGAGCATATCGGAGAAATCGACTACGAGCAGTTCCTCGCAAGCGGCGACGCGGAATTCGTCTGGCAGCACCCGTCTGACGAATGGAACGCGATCTCACTCAACTACACGTCGGGCACAACAGGCAATCCGAAGGGGGTCGTGTACCACCACCGAGGCGCATACCTGAACGCGCTGGCCAACATTCTCGCGTGGGGCATGCCGCGCCACCCGGTCTATTTGTGGACGTTGCCAATGTTTCACTGTAACGGGTGGTGCTTCCCGTGGTCCGTCGCGGCGCTCACGGGAACGAACGTCTGCCTGAGGAAGGTCGAGGCGGGCGCTGTGTTTCGCCTGATGCGAGATGAACGCGTGACTCACTATTGTGGCGCGCCGATCGTGCATAACACGCTGCTCGCCGCGCCAGCCGAGCTGCGCGAGGGGATAACGCATCCAGTGCGCGCGATGGTTGCGGGCGCGGCGCCGCCCGCTGCGACAATCGAGGCGATGGAGCGCATCGGCATCGAGATGACGCACGTCTACGGACTAACGGAGACTTACGGACCGGCGACGGTTTGCGTGAAACAGGACGAATGGGGCAAGCTGGATAGCCGCGAGCGCGCCATGCGCAACGGGCGCCAGGGCTTTCCTTACGTACTGGAGGACGACGCGGTCGTAATGGATCCGGCGAGCATGAAGCCTGTCGCGGCGGATGGTGAGACGATGGGCGAGATCATGTTTCGCGGAAACATCGTCATGAAGGGTTACCTCAAGAACCCTTCTGCGACGCAGGCGGCGTTCGCCGGGGGGTATTTCCACTCGGGCGATCTGGCGGTGACACACCCTGATGGCTACGCCAAGATCAAGGACCGCGCGAAAGACATCATCATATCTGGGGGCGAAAACATCTCGTCGCTCGAAGTGGAAGACGCGCTCTATCGCCATCCCGCCGTGTTCGCCGCGGCCGTGGTGGCGCAGCCAGACCAGAAGTGGGGCGAAACACCGTGTGCGTTTATCGAGCTCAAACCAGGTGCTGTGACGACCGAGGCCGAGCTCATCGAGCATTGCCGTACGCTGCTAGCACACTTCAAGGCGCCCAAGAGCATCGTCTTCGGGGAGCTTCCCAAGACGTCCACGGGAAAAATCCAGAAATTCATTTTGCGCGAACGCGCGAAGTCCGCGGACGCGATCGTTTGACTCGCGCCATGCGAGAAGGAGGTGTTGTGGCGATTCAAGCGGAGGTTGGCGTCGATCGACCGATGGTGCGTGTCGCCAAAGACGGTGACGTGGTCACGCTCACTCTGAACCGCGGCGAGCGTTTCAATCCACTCTCGATGGAAATGATCACCGCGTTGCAGGCGGCGCTCGACGCCGTCGCCAACGACGCGTCGGCGCGGGTCGTCGTCCTTGCCGCGGAGGGCAAAGGGTTCTGCGCGGGCCACGACCTCAAGGAGATGCGAGCGCACACTCACGACGAAGCCTTCGGCCGCCGTCTGTTCGACGAGTGCGGCCGGATGATGCTGAGCCTAACGCGGCTGCCGCAGCCGGTAATTGCTCGTGTTCACGGCATCGCGACAGCTGCAGGCTGTCAGCTGGTCGCGATGTGCGACCTCGCGGTTGCCACGGACACTGCACAGTTCGCGCTTCCAGGCGTGAACATCGGGCTCTTTTGCTCCACGCCGGCGGTTGGCGTGGTCCGTAACGTCGGCCGGAAGCGCACGATGGAGATGTTGTTGACCGGGAAGATGATCGATGCAGCCACTGCGCTCGCCTGGGGCCTTGTTAACCGCGTGGTTCCAGGTGACCGTCTCGACGAGACTGTGCGAGAGTTCACTGATGTCGTGCTCGCACGGAGCGCGGCGACGATCCGCCTCGGCAAGGAGGCGTTCTACCGCCAGATCGAGGGCTCGCTCCAGGAAGCGTACGACGTGGCTGGGGACGCGATGAGCTGCAACCTCTTGTACGAGGACGCGGCCGAAGGAATGGACGCCTTTCTGGCGAAGCGGCCGGCGAGCTGGAAGGGGCGTTAGGCTTGGCGCCGATGGTACGGCGCTTTGGCTTGCTGCACGCCACGGCGCTCAACATGACGAACATGATCGGGATCGGGCCGTTCATTACGATCCCGCTCCTCATGTCCGCGTTAGGCGGACCGCAGGCGATGTTCGGCTGGGCCGTTGCGCTCATCATCGTCCTGTGCGACGGAATGGTCTGGAGCGAGCTTGGCGCGGCAATGCCAGGATCCGGCGGATCGTTCGGATATCTGCGCCAAGGCTACGGCGCCGAAAAAGCCGGCCGTCTGATGGGCTTCCTCTTTGTCTGGCAGTTCGTGTTTAGCGGCCCCCTCGAGATCGCGTCCGGCTACATCGGCTTCGCGCAGTACCTCGGCTACATCTGGAAGGGCATCACGCCGCGCCAGACGATGCTTGTCGTAACGCTCATCGGGCTGGCGAACCTCGCGCTGTTGTATCGACGGATCACGTCGATCGCAAAGATCACCGTCACGCTTTGGGTTGGTACGATACTCACTGTGATCGTCGTCATCGTGACTGGTGCGCTCAACTTCAATCCGGCTGTCGCCTTCGACTTTCCGCCCGGCGCGTTCAACTTTTCGTTAGGATTTCTCATGGGACTCGGCGCCGCCGCGCGAGTGGGTGTGTACGACTACCTCGGCTATTACGACGTCTGCTACATCGGCGACGAGGTCGAGAACCCGGGCCGAGTCATCCCACGATCGATTCTGATAAGTACTGTCGCTGTTGCGCTGATCTATGTCGCGATCAACCTCTCGATCATTGGAGTTGTCCCGTGGCGGGCCTTCGTTCCGGTTGATTCACACGCGGAGTCCAGATTCATCGTCTCGGCGTTCATGGAACGCATCTACGGCTCGGGCGTTGCCACGATTTTCACGGCGATGATTCTGTGGACCGCCTTTGGCTCTGTCTTCGCGCTGTTGCTCGGTTATTCAAGGGTGCCTTACGCGGCAGCGAAGGATGGCTACTTCTTCAAGGTGTTCGCGCGACTGCATCCTTCTGGTCGGTTTCCCAGCGTCTCGCTCGTTGTGTTAGGCGTGCTCTCGATACTTGCCGGCTTTCTGTCGCTCGGCGTCGTCATCGATGCACTGATCACGACGCGGATTCTCGTCCAGTTCATGGGACAGATTGGTGCGGTGACGATGCTGCGACGCCAGGCACCTGACATGCCGCGGCCATATCGCATGTGGCTATATCCGCTGCCGAGCCTCATCGCGCTCTTGGGATGGATCTTCATTTTTGCTACGACGCCGCCCAAAGTGATCGCGTTCGGGCTCGGTGCTCTGCTGCTGGGTGCGGTGTGCTTCGCGGTGTGGTCGTGGAGAGGACGGACGTGGCCATTCGCGGAGTCCCGCGTTGCGGCTTAACTAGCGTGCCAATGAGGAAGCAATGCATTCATCTGTCAGCGTCGCTTTACTTGGACTCTTCGCGTTAGGCTGGGCCTGCTCCGGCGCACCTCGCGCTGTCCCGAATAGCGAGGCGAACGCCGGTATCGATTCGCTCAACGCGCGCCTCAGCCAAGCGTATCGTGATCGCGATCCGTCAGCCTATGGCGCGCTCTACACCGACAGCGCGGTGTTCGAGTGGCCGGCGTTCAACACTGTGCGAGGCCGAGCTGGTATGGAGGCGATGGCGCGAAGCAATTGGGCAGCGCTCACGGACATGGACCTGCGGTTGATTGTGTCGTCGCGACGTGTAGAACCGAGTCACGCGACTGAGTTCGGCGCCTTCGAGCAATCCTTTCGGGATTCCAGCGGAGCGCGGATGACAGAATTCGGTCGCTACGTCGCGCTTCTTGCCCGTGACGACAGCGCCGGCTGGCGCATCGACAGGTTCTTCGGCTTCTCTGACTCGACCCGTCCGGCACCTGACCAGCGGTAAGCGAGCCTAACGAGACGCAACTCGTTCAGAATTCGTAATAGAAGACAGGCGCGGCCGCCGCCACCGCGGCCACGAATTGGAGCGCCAGTACCAAGAGCGCCTGTTTGGGCCGTTCCGGCAGCCACCTGAATGCAAAGAAGGCGATGATCGGTAGCTGTAAACCCATGAGCAGCTGCCAGAGGTGCGCGGCGGTTCCTTCATCTGCTTGCCGCGCCGTTCCAACCAGCACGATGTGACCGACCACGAGCGAGAGGGCCAGTAACGACATTACTACCGGAAGAAATGCGCTTGGTTTTTTGATGAGTGAGGTCGTCATTTAGCGTCATGCCCGCAGCGGGACGCGGAGCGGCGAAGTACTTTGTACAGTAAAGCCGACGCGCGTTCTTGTCAAGGAAACGGCCTGGCCCACTCTTGGAGCATGTTCAACGTCCTGTCGCGCCGAGAGTTGCTTCGAAACGTGGGGGCCGCTGTAGCCGGCGCGGCGTTTGTGAGCGATCTGCCAGCGCCCAACATCGGACGGCCCGACGGCCGCGCCGGCAGCATCCGATTCGGCTATGCCGCCATCACCTGGGGCGGCAACGACGAACAGGCGATCGACGACATCGCCTCGTTAGGGTTTCGCGGCATTCAGCTGCGCTCGAACGCGTTCGCGAAGTACGCCGATCGCCCGGCGGCTCTGCGCGAGCTGCTCGAGAGTCGCAAGCTGACCATGGTTGCCCTGTCCAGTGGGAACCTCAGCATCGACCCCGCCGCGGAGCGCGAGCAGCTCGACATCCACACGCGGCACGCCGACTTCCTGCGAAAGGTCGGTGGACTGTATCTGCAGATTATCGACGAGAAGCCGAGTGGTCGGCCGCTCGTTGACGCGGATTACAAGCGGCTTGGCCACCTCCTCACGGAATTGGGCAAGCGCACGACAGACCTCGGCATCCCGTTAGGCTATCATCACCACATGGGCAGCATCGGCGAGCAGCCGGACGCGATCCGCAAGATTATGGAGTCCAGCGACGCGACTTATGTGAAGTTCCAGCTCGACACGGCGCATTATCAACAAGGCGGTGGCGATCCGGTGCAGGCTGTAAAGGACTACGCCAATCGCCTGCTCTTCCTCCATATCAAGGATGTGGAATCGCCCGTCCCCGGTGTCGCTGATCCGGCGCGGTCGTATCGCTTTGTCGAGCTCGGTCGCGGGAAGGTCGACCTGAAGCGAGTCTTCGACGCCTTGCGAGAGGTCGACTTTAGCGGTTGGGCGATCGTCGAGCTCGACGCTGTGCCCGATCCCGCCAGGACTCCGAAAGAGTCGGCCATGATCAACAAGAAGTATTTGGAGGACGTCCTGCGAGTCACGATTTGAGTCGATGCTCATGAAGACATTGTCGATCCTGGCTGCCTGCTTGGCTGCAGCTTACTGCTCGCCTAACGCGGCTCCGCCGCCTCGAGCGCAACCACTATTCAACGGCAAGGACCTCGCCGGATGGCACATCGACGTCCCTGCCGCGGACTCGAACGTTAGGCTGCGTAGCCCGTTCGAGGTGCGCAATGGGGTGCTCGTGAGTCTCGGTGAGCCGCGCGGACACCTCATCACCGATTCGATCTACCGCGACTATCGTCTCGAGGTCGAGTATCGTTTTCCAGGCACGCCCGGAAACGCCGGTGTCCTGGTGCACGCGTCGACGCCGCGGGCGCTCTACGGCATGTTCCCCAAATCAATCGAAGTGCAGATGGAGTCGGGGAACGCTGGAGATTTCTGGTGCATCGTAGAGGACATCACGGTCCCCGACATGGAGAAGCGACGCGGGCCACGGGCCGAGTGGGGCATCACGGAGGGAAAGGCGCGTCGCATCATCAACCTGACCGACGGCTCGGAGAAGCCGTTAGGCGAGTGGAACACGATGGTGATCGAAGCTCTGGGCCGCGCGATCAGGGTCTGGGTGAACGGGACCTTGGTAAACGACGGCGCGAACGCGACAGCCGATCGCGGCCAGATCGCAGTGCAGTCGGAAGGATCAGAGGTCGAGCTCCGGAAGGTTTCTCTCACGCCGATCAGCGAGCTGACGCCCGTGCGTTGAATCGCAGCGTTAGGCAGCGCCGGATCGCTTCGCCACGTGCGATCGAGCCTAACGCTGATTACGCAGGAAAGCCAGGCGCGCACCTCGTCGCTACTTCATCGACGTACATCGCTCGGGTACTACCACAGGACGAGCAGCTGGAGTCGTCAGTTCGAAGCGCGCCTCCTTCACCGCATCAGAGCTCGAGCCGACGTACACAGTGAAGCGTCCTGGCTCCACCACGCGGCGCATCGCGGGATCATAGAACGCCAGATCGTGATCGTTGAGCACGAAGCGGACGGTGTTCGTCTCGCCTGGTTTCAAGGACAGTCGGCGAAAGCCGCGCAGCTCCTTGACAGGCCGCGTTAGGCTGGCCACGTCGTCGCGCACGTACAATTGCACCACCTCATCGCCGGCGACACTTCCGCTGTTCGTCACGTCCACGTCCACGCGCAACGAGTCACCGCTGTGAAGCGTCGTCCTGTCCAAGCGCGGCGCGCTGACTGTGAACGTCGTGTAGCTCAGTCCATGACCGAATGGATAGAGCGGCGTCCACGGTATGTCGATGTACTTGCTGCTGTATTTGTTGTCGCGCGATGGCGGGCGGCCCGTGTTCTTGTGCGCGTAGTAGATGGGCACCTGGCCGGTCGCTCGTGGGAATGTGACCGGCAATTTGCCGCCCGGGTTGTAATCGCCGAATAGCACATCGGCTGTCGCGTTCCCCGCTTCGATCCCTGCGAACCACGTTTCGAGGATCGCCGGCACGTTGTCGTGCAACCATTGTATGGCGAGTGGCCGGCCGTTCATGAGCACCACAACGGTCGGCACACCTGTCGCCTGCACCGCCTGCGCGAGCGTCAACTGCGCACCCGGCAACTCGATCGACGCGCGACTCGCCGCCTCGGCGCTCATATCGGGGATCTCACCGATCACCAGCACAACGGCCTGCGCCCGCCTGGCAGCACTTACTGCTTCGGCGATGCCGCTCGTATCGTCGCCTACAGGCGCTGCTCCGCGCGCGTAGAGCACCGTCGTTTGTTGGGAAACGGCGCGCTTGATGCCATCCAGCACCGACGAGCCGTCCTCTTTGCGCCCCATGCCGACCCAGTTGCCTAACGTGGCCACAGTGTCGGCCGCGAGCGAGCCGATGACCGCGATCGTGCCGAGGTCCTTTCGCAGTGGCAATGTGCCGCGGTCGTTCTTGAGGAGGACCATTGTCTGCCGCGCAACCTCGCGCGCGGCCGCCCGGTTATCGCTCGTCAGGGTCACGGCCCGCTCGCGCGCCGCATCCGATGAGCGATATGGGTTTTCGAACAAGCCAAGCCTGTATTTCAGGCGCAGGACGCGTCGCACGGCCGCGTCTACGGTGGCTTGCGAGAGGCGGCCGCTTCGCACCAACGCCGGCAGATCCGAACGATAGATCTCGCTCACCATGTCCATGTCTACGCCGGCCTCGAGGGCCAGCTTCCCGACAGTCCCTCTGTCAGCTCCCACTCCGTGCTGCAGCAGCTCGGCGACACCGGTCCAGTCACTGACGACCATGCCATCGAAACCCCACTCGCCGCGCAGGATCTCACTCGTTAGGTGCCGATTCGCGTGCGCCGGGACGCCGGCGATCTCGTTGAAGCTCGCCATGACCGTGGCGACGCCGGCGCACACGGCCGCGTGGAACGGCGGGAGGTAGACCTCGCGCATCGTGCGCTCGGGCACGTCGGCGATGTTGTAATCGCGCCCGCCTTCAGCCGCGCCGTAGCCGGCGAAGTGCTTCGCGGTCGCCGCGATCGCGTCGAGCGAGCGAAGATCGTTCCCCTGGAAACCACGCACTCGGGCGGCAGCGAATGCATTCCCGAGATATGGATCTTCCCCAGCGCCTTCGACGATGCGCCCCCATCGTGGATCGCGCGCGATGTCGACCATAGGTGCGAAGGTCCAGTGCAAGCCATTCGCCGCGGCTTCCGTCGCGGCCACCCGTGCCGATCGCTCGGCCGCGGCCGGGTTCCAGCTCGCGGCTTCACCTAACGGGACAGGAAACGTCGTCCGGTAGCCGTGGATGACGTCGAGTGCGAAGAGAAGCGGGATGTGCGCGCGCGATTCCTCTACCGCGATGTGCTGAATCTTTCTCGTCGTATCGGCGCCGACGACGTTCAGGAACGAGCCGATCTGCCCGCGCCGGATCTGATCGTAGCCAGCCGGCGTGCCGCCCGGCCCTGTCGGATTGCCCAAGCCGGACACCTGATTGAGCTGTCCGAGCTTTTCCTCGAGCGTTAGGCGAGCGAGGACGGAGTCGACGAATCGCTCTTCGCGCGAGCGCTGAACCGAGACGTCCGCGAGCGACGCGCTATGCGTCGTATGCCGGGAGAGGCCCGGCGCGAGCAGCGACCACAGAATGGCGCGTCTGATGCGTGCGTTCAGGTCAGAGCGGTTCATGTGCGAGGGGTCGGAAGGTATCTCACTTCGCGAACATCGAGACGTCGCGAAAGTAGGCGTAGTCGGGCAGCACGGCCAGAAGGCCGATGTCTAGAGACGCAGCCGCTTACCGTTAGGCAGCGCTCCGGAGACCGCGCCGATACGGCTCTGCTTGCCTCCTTCATCTGGTCATCCTAGACTCTACGGCAGCGCATCAAGGCCGTCGCATGTCTGGGCTGGATGTTTCACTCACTCCGCTCGGAGTGACCCGTACCACCGCTGGAGCGCCACCGACGCTCGCGAACCGCATTCGGCTCCCCCCAGTGCGCCCTTCCTCGACCAGAAAGACGGCAGCTCGCACTCCATCGCGCCCCAACCGTAATCCACACGCGGAGTGATCCATGATCACGTCTTCCTCCACTACTGGGTATTCCGTGAGCCAATCGTTCACGTTCAGCATCGGAGTTGGATTGGTTTTCGCCCTCGGTGTCTGGTCATGCGACGATGTACCGACCGAGACACCGCCCATTAGTAAGACGACCCCGGTCGCCGACATCGCAGCCAGCCTCTCAGATGGCGTTACAGCCGCGAGCACGATAGTTCTTCCGATGTCGACAACCGGGAGCACGAGTGGTGTCGCCTTTCACGTCATCCAAACGGGCAGCGGGATCAACGGCCGATTCGCGATTCAGAATTCGGCCAACTCGAACATCGCGCTCGAAGGCGTAACCGACGGGTCAGGCCACGCGTTTTTAGGATGGAACATTGGACGGGGACACGCGGGGGTATTTCTCACCTCGAGCTCGACCAACACGAAGGCGGCGCTCGACGTCAGTAGCTCAGGCGACGCTTTTGCAGTTGACGTTAGGCAAAATCACACATCGACAACGAAGCCGGCATTGCAGGTCGCGACACTAGGCCGGAGCTCCGCGCTTCTCGTCAACCACAAAGGAGCGTCCGGCAACTTGGCCGTATTTCAGACGGCGGGCACCGATGTGGCGAGAATCAATCGCAGCGGACGGGCGTTCTTCAATGGCGGTGTCCAGCACAACGGAGCCGATGTCGCCGAGGCGTTCGCGGTGGAAGGGAGCCCGCGTGACTACGAGCCTGGCGACGTGTTGGTGATTTCAGCTACCCGTGACCGACGGGTGGAAAAGTCCGACGGTGCGTATTCGACGCTGGTCGCGGGCGTGTACGCGACTAAGCCGGGCGTGCTTCTCACGGACACTGGGATCGATGAGGACCTTGCCGACCGCGTCCCATTGGGCATCGTCGGGGTGATTCCGACGAAAGTCAGCGCGGAAAATGGGGCGATCCATCGTGGTGATCTGCTGGTCACGGCACGGCTGCCAGGCCACGCGATGCGTGGTTCCGATCGGAGCCGGATGCTCGGCGCCGTCATCGGCAAAGCTCTGGAGGAATTCCACGGTAGCGGGTCGGGAAGAATCCTGGCGCTGGTTAACGTCAAATAGCTTTGCGAAAGCCTTGCTGGAACGCGAGCTGGGTTCCAGCTCGCGCCTCGCCTAACGGGCAATAAACAAGCGCCAGCAGCGCGCTTCTATGTCAGCGTCGTGCTCGTCCTCAGGTGCGCATCAATGCTGGCGGCCGCGTCGCGCCCTTCGCGGATCGCCCATACGATGAGCGACGCGCCGCGACGCGCGTCGCCGGCGGCGAACACGCCGGGGACGCTTGTGCGGTGCATATCGTCCGTGCGCACCAAACCCTGTGCGGTCAGATCCACGCCAAGCTCGGCGAGCACACCATCGCGCCGCGGTCCGGTGAATCCCATCGCGAGCAGCACGAGATCCGCTTCAATCCGGAACTCGCTGCCCGGAATGGCGGCGAACGTCGTTCTCCCCTCGCGCGTCTCAGGCGCGACGCGCACAGCGTCCAGGGCGCGCACGTGACCGCTGCTTCCTGTGAAAGCCAGCGTGGATACGCTCCAGTCGCGCTCACATCCTTCCTCGTGCGCGTGGGATGAGCGCAGTTGCATCGGCCACATCGGCCACGGCGTCGTCTCCGATCGCTCCGCCGGCGGCTGCGGGAGCAGCTCGAATTGCCTAACGCTGCGCGCGCCTTGCCGCAGACATGTCCCGGCGCAGTCGGAGCCGGTGTCACCACCGCCAATGATGATGACGTGTTTATCGCGCGCGTCGATTGCTTCGGCGGGATCGATCGTGGCGCCGTTGTCGCGCCTGTTTTGCTGTTCGAGATACGTCATCGCCAGCTCGATACCGGTGAGCACGCGTCCCGGCACTGGCAGATCGCGCGGGACTTCGGCGCCAATCGTGAGGCAGATGGCGTCGTAATCACGTCGCAGCTCGTCCACAGTCGGTGAGATGCCGACAGGTGCATTCGTGTGAAAGCGTACGCCCTCGGCAGCGAGCTGCGCGACGCGACGGTTCAAGACATTCTTCTCGAGCTTGAAGGACGGAATTCCGTAACGCAGCAGACCGCCCACGCGATCGGCTTTTTCGAAGACGTCGACACCGTGTCCGAGCCGGCGCAACTGCTGCGCGGCTGCGAGACCAGCAGGACCCGAGCCTACGACAGCAACCCTCTGTCCCGTTTCGAACGCGGGCGGCTGAGCGACGATCCAGCCTTCGTTGAAACCGCGGTCAGCAATGGCCTGCTCGATGTTTCGGATCGCGACCGGCTGCGCGATGAGGCCGAGCACGCAGGCCGACTCGCAGGGAGCAGGACACAAGCGTCCAGTGAATTCAGGGAAGTTGTTCGTCGCGTGCAGCGACTCGATCGCCTGATGCCACTGACCGCGCGTTACGAGCGCGTTCCATTCTGGAATCACGTTGCGCACGGGACATCCGGTGTCGCCGTGACAGAATGGAACACCGCAGTCCATGCAACGCGCACCCTGCTCTCGCAGCACCGACTCGGTCAACGGCTCGTAGAACTCGCGCCAATGGTGCGTGCGGACCTCGACCGGCTCGCGCTTCGGCGTGGCGCGCCCTAACGAGACAAATGCTTTGGCGTCAGCCATGACGAAGACCAGCCTGCTTTGCCTCTGCTTCGGACGCAGTTCGCAAGGCGCGCAAATATTCCGTTGGGATGACGCGAACGAATTCGTGTACAGCTTCATCCCAGCGGGAGAGCACGTGCTTGGCGCGAGCGCTGTGCGTAAACCGCGCGTGACGCTCGATGAGGCGTTTGAGCTGCGCGATGTCGGCGGATTCGCTGACCTGCGCTAGCTCGACGAGCGCGCTGTTGCAGCGCGTCGCAAAGTCCTGCGAGGCGTCGAGCACGTAGGCAACGCCACCGCTCATGCCGGCGGCGAAATTCCGCCCAGTACGTCCGAGCACAATGACAACACCGCCCGTCATGTATTCGCAGCCGTGATCGCCGACGCCCTCGACAACCGCCGTCGCGCCGCTGTTGCGCACTGCAAAGCGCTCACCGGCAACGCCGCCGAAGAACGCCTCGCCAGCCGTCGCGCCGTACAGCGTCGTGTTCCCGACAATTACCGTCTCGTCAGGCAGGAACTTGGCGCCCTTGGGGGTTCGCACGATGATGCGGCCACCCGATAGACCCTTGCCGCAGTAGTCGTTCGCTTCGCCGCACAGATCGAGCGTCACGCCGCGCACGGCGAAGGCGCCGAAGCTCTGGCCGGCCGAGCCTGTGAAAGTGAGCGAGATGGCGTCGTCTGGCAGGGCCGTGTGGCCGACACGCCTAACGATTTCGCCGGACAGCATCGCACCGACTGCACGATCGACGTTTCGAATATCGAGCTTCGCGACGACGCGCGTTCCGCGCTGCAGCGCCGGCTCCGCCAGCTCGCGCAGGGCTTGATTCATGCTGGAGGCCAAGCCGTGATCCTGCGCGCGCACCATGTGTCGCGCGCGGCTATCGCCGCCCGTCGCTGTCGCGGGCGTCGGCACGTGCAGCAGTGGCGTTAGGTCGAGCGCTCGGGCCTTCGCGTGTGGCGCCGTGCGTTGACGCAGGACCTCGCTGCGCCCGATCAGTTGATCCATTCGACGGAACCCCAAGTACGCCATCAGCTCGCGGACCTCTTCGGCCACGAAGAAGAAGTAGTTCACGAGGTGCTCTGGCCGACCCGCGAACTTCTCGCGCAACGCGGGATCCTGCGTGGCGATGCCAACCGGACACGTATTCAGATGGCACTTCCGCATCATCACGCACCCTTGGACGATGAGCGGCGCCGTCGCAAAGCCGAACTCCTCCGCGCCTAACAACGCGGCGATGACGACATCGCGGCCCGTTTTGAACTGGCCATCCGTTTGCAGACGTACGCGCCCGCGCAATCCATTGAGCAGCAGGGCCTGCTGTGTCTCGGCCAGGCCCAGCTCCCATGGAACGCCGGCGTGCTTGATGGAGGAGAGCGGAGAGGCGCCCGTGCCTCCAGAATCGCCGGATATCGTTATGAGATCGGCGTGCGCCTTCGCTACGCCAACCGCAACGGTGCCAACGCCTGCCTCCGCCACGAGTTTGACGGAGATCGCGGCATTCGGGTTGACGCTTTTGAGATCATAGATGAGCTGAGCGAGATCCTCGATCGAATAGATGTCATGATGGGGTGGCGGTGAGATCAGCGTGACTCCTGGCGTCGAATACCGCGTGCGCGCGATGATC
>DASYRX010000392.1:0-8754 GCA_036003845.1 Gemmatimonadaceae bacterium
GAGAAGCGTGGGGACCAAGCGACCACGCTTCGGGCCAGAGTCAATCGGCGCCACGCTAGAGCAACCGCGCGAATCCGCGACGCCCATCCCGCACCCCTTGCACGAGTAGCTCTGGTCGACGTGCTCGGAACCGAATCCAAGACCGACCCGAGAGGATCGAATGTACCCCTTCTGCCAGCCTCAGCAAGAGCCGATGGGGCAGTCTGCCAGATATATGATGGATCGTGCAAATCGCCTCGATTGGCTCCGAGCGCACGCGGTCTGTGTAAGGATCAGAGTGATTCGGATCACGCGGAGACGCGGAGAGATCGGATTCGGTTCTTCGCCGCCAGAACGGTTCATAGTCTCTGGCGCGAGACAAGAGCGTTTTTTTTCTTATTAGAGATCAAAACGTTTTGCTCTTATTAAGGATCAATAACGTTTTGACCTACCGGCGCGGTCGCGTGATGAGCATGCACTGTTTCGTAGTCGGCTCTGTGCTATCCGCGCTTCCGCGTTATCCGAAGTGCTCTGGACGAACCTACCCTACGGCCATGATACGAGTTGGAGCACCCGCTGCTTTGAAATCGTTGCCGGTTGAGCGGTGAAGATCCGTAACCAGCGCGCCGACTTATAGAGCTGCGCCGAGAGCTCCGGCAGATGAATCACGCCAGGCAGGCCTTCGCTCGTTAGGCGGGCAACGGCCCCGGAACGCAGCTGGACGGGCAGGTCCAGGTCCAGCATCTGCGTTTTCTCCGGATAATCCAGCAGAACTTCGCCATCGCCCAGTCCGAGCTCGGCTGCGAGATCGCGTTCCGCGGCGACGGTGCGCGCCGGATCGCTCGCGATCCATTCGCCGGCATCCTCAGGCAGCTCGGCGGCGGGACACTCGAAGGCACGCTTGTACAAGCGCCGCTCCCTGAGACGCGTGAGCATCTCCGACGGCGCCACCTCGGCCAGATGCTGCAACAGCTGTTCGTCCGTGAACGACGGCAAGCGGTTCACGTCCAGCGCGCCGCTCGCGAGCGCACTACCAACCGTGCGCTTGTACATCGCCGTCGCGCTGCGCACGGCGTGGTGCCAATAGACGTTCCTGTACATCTGATACTTCGCGAAGAGCAACGACTCCAGCGCGGAGAGTCCCTTCTCCGTTATGCCGACGACCGTGCGCGCACCGTCTCCCGCGTCCAGCCTAACGAGTGCGAGCGAATTGATGAGGCGATCGACGTCGATCTCACCGTACGGCACGCCGCACATGTGCGCATCACGCTTGAGGTATTCGATCTTGTCGAGGTCGAGCGAGCCGGAGACGAGCCCTTGCAACGGGCTGTCACTCTTGGCTCGCACCAGGGCAGCGACTCGGACCGGCGCATCCGGCGCGATATGCCGCGCAAGCAGCTCGGCGACGTCACCGCTCGTTATGACCGTGCGGCCGACATCCTCGTGGTGCGGCGCCCCGATTTCCTCCAGCGCATGCGCGAACGGGTAATGCCCGATGTCGTGCAGCAAGGCCGCCGCCAGCACGACCACCGGCTCATCTGTTGGGAGCGAGCGCAGGTCGCCGCGAGCCTGGAGGATCCCAAGCGTTAGGCGAGCGAGGTGATAGGTCCCGAGCGCGTGCTCGAAGCGCGTGTGCGTGGCACCGGGATAGACGAGATGCGCCAGGCCGAGCTGGCGGACATAGCGCAGCCGCTGCATGGCGCCCGTGTCGACGAGCGCCAGCGCGAGCGTGTCGAGCCGGATGTTGTTCCAGAGGGGATCGCGGACGATGTCCACGGTCCCGCGTTAGGCTCCCTTCGGTCCCGCGTCGCGAATGCGCGAATCGACCTCGCCGAACTTCTCGAAGTTCTTGCGGAACATCTCGGCGAGCTTCTTGGCCTGGGCGTCGTACGCACTCGCGTCGCTCCACGTGTCTCGCGGTCGCAGAATCTCGTCCGGAATTCCCGGCACGTGCTCGGGAACGGCGAGTCCGAAGACCGGATCCGTTCGCGTGGAGACGCTGTCGAGCTGACCGGCGAGCGCGCCCCGTACGAGCGCCCGCGTGAAGGGCAGCTTCATACGCTTGCCGACGCCGTAGGCGCCGCCGCTCCAGCCTGTGTTCACCAACCAGACGCGCGAGCCGTGCATGTCGATGAGCTTGCCTAACATTTCGGCATAGCGACGCGGGTGCCACACGAGGAAGACGGCGCCGAAGCAGGACGAAAACGTCGCCTGCGGCTCGGTGACGCCGCGCTCGGTGCCGGCGACCTTGGCCGTGTAGCCGGACATGAAGTAGTACATCGCCTGATCGCGCGTTAGGCGCGCGATCGGCGGCAGCACGCCGAACGCGTCGGCCGAGAGGAAGACGATGTTCTTCGGATGCGCGCCACGTCCCGAGGGGACGTGGTTGCGGATGTACTGAATGGGGTACGACGCGCGCGTGTTTTCGGTGATGGACTGATCTTCGAACTTGACGCGTCGGGTGGCGGGATCGAGCACGACGTTCTCCAGGATCGTGCCGAACATCTGCGTCGTCGCGTAAATATCGGGCTCCGTCTCAGCCGACAGGTTGATCACCTTCGCGTAGCAGCCGCCCTCGTAGTTGAAGATCCCGGTGTCGGACCAGCCGTGTTCGTCGTCGCCGATGAGCGCGCGATCGGGATCCGCAGACAGCGTTGTTTTGCCCGTACCTGACAAGCCGAAGAAGAGCGCCGTATCGCCGGCTTTCCCGACGTTGGCGGAGCAGTGCATGGAGAGCACGCCGTTCTTCGGCATCAGGTAGTTCATCACGGTGAACATCGATTTCTTGAGCTCACCGGCGTAGCGCGTGCCGCCGATCAGGATCATGCGGCGCCCGAGGTGCAGGACGATGAACGTGCCGCTGCGAGTACCATGACGGTCGGGACTCGACTGAAATTCCGGCGCGTGCAGCACCGTGAAGTTAGGCGCGAAGCCCGCCAGCGCGGCGGCATCCGGCCGGATGAACATGTTGCGCACGAAGTTCGCGTGCCACGCGTTAGGCATCACGTAACGCACGCTCAAGCGATGGTTCGCGTCGGCGCCACAGTAGAGGTCCTGCACGAACAGGTCGCCTACGCCGTTCAGATACTTCTTTGTATCGGCCAGCAGCAGCTCGAACTTGTCTTCTGCCAGTGGCTGGTTGACCTTGCCCCAATCGACGTCCGCTTCAGAGCTCGGTTCGCGCACCACGAACTTGTCGTTAGGTGAGCGGCCGGTGTGTGGGGCGGTGACCCCGACGAAGGGTCCCATATCAGCAAGCTCGCCTTCGCCACGCTTGATCGCGTGCTGCACGAGCTGCGGCGTCACCAGGTTCAAAAGGACTCGGCCCGTTGGAGCGAGGCCCTGCGCGGCGAGGGGGCTAGGCCGAGGAGGTGGTTCGGGGTTCGAACGAGCAGGCTCGGTCTGAGTCGCCATGCGTCCTATGCAAGAGATACCAACAATTGACGCGACCGCGCTACGGGCGCGTCACGACGCTAAGGCATCCTAATATCTGGGGTTAGCGCCGGTCGTTCAAGCTGCCGTCGCGTGCCGGTTCGGCTTGCGTTCGGTCATCACAAGTACGCGAAGAATCCAATGGCGGCCATCGCGAGTGCTGTGACCGCCATTGGATAGTGGCGTGCGAGGGTCAGTCTCTGATGTCGTATTGCCAGTATTGTACAAAGTCGTCGGTCCATCGCTCGAGCAGCAACACTCCGTCGACGAGCGTGCCCTCTTCGTAAAATCCGCTGGCATAATGGAGTACGATCGTGGATCCCCGTAGCTCATATGTTCCGGACTCGGTCGCCTCGCCATGGCCTGAGTAATTCGTAACGCCGCGGCTCACGAAATGACCATCCGCGCTGAGAGCGATGAACCCACTCTCGTTGGCGGACCCGTCCAACGGTTGACCATCGATCAAGCTGAGGTCGTAGATAGCGATCGGTTCGACCACGCGGATAGTGAAGTCAATGCTCTGCAAATCCAGGGCGCTCGCTCTGAGCGTATTTGCTTCCAGACCGGCACCTAACGTCCACGCTAGCGCTGCTGCGCCGTCGTAAGTCGTGACAGTTTCGGGTCCCTCGAGGGTCCCACCTCCGGCCGTTACGACAAACGTGACCGCTACGCCCGCAATGCTATTTCCGAAACGATCTCTTACGTGAACCGTGGGCGGAGTAACTGTCATTCCAGCCAGTCCAACCTGATTATCCATGTCCGTCTGCCACCCTAACGAGACGGGAGCGTCCGGCTTGGCTTCTGCACGGAAAACGAGTGTGACAGCGCCGTAAGCGGTGACTCGAACGAGATTGGTGCCGGCGATAGTGCTGAGGGTCCACTCGCCGGCGCTCGCAGTTCCCTGTGCGTCTGTCACGGCAACGCGACGAGCGACTGACCCAACTACTCTGCCGGTCTCCACATAGACGTCAAACCGGACCTCAGCATTCGCGACCGGTTTGCCGCCGCGATCCGTGAGTCGAACCGTCGGCTCCTCCAAAGCCAGCGAGCCGACAACGCCTTCAGTTTCTTCAGACGAAACTGCAGTGAGGACGAACTGTGCTTGCGGGCCAGTCGCGTCTTCACCGCATCCCACCGCTGCTACGAGCAGCGCCAACCCAATGCGCGACATGCGGTACATACGGCCTCCTGTGACTCTGCTCGCTGGATGCAAGAGCAGTAGCCACACGGTAGCCGGCATACCTCATCCAGGACTCACTCGCACCTCAATTCTGCGTCCACCCTGTCCGGCTTCGTTTGCAAATACGCTCAGCCCTGCGCATACCGGCGTAATCGCCGCAGCATGCGACGATCCGTACGCTCCGCGTCGTCGAGCTTGGGCGTCTCGATGACCTTCGGAATGGCGACGAGGCGGTCGTCGGTCATGATGCGGCGAAAGACCTGCTCACCTAACGAGCCTTCGCCGATCAGCTCGTGGCGATCTCGGCGCGAACCACAGAGGGTCTTGGAATCGTTGAGGTGCATGAGCCCCAAGCGTTCCATGCCGAGCGCATCTCTGAAGCGAGCCCAAACACCGTCGTAGTGGTTCACGAGATCATAGCCGGCCGCGAAGACGTGGCAGGTGTCGACGCAGACGCCGATGCGCGCGCGCTCCGGTTCCGGCACGCGAGCGATGATCGCCGCCAACTCGTCGAAGGACGCACCTAACGCAGTCCCAGTCCCCGCTGTGGTCTCCAGCAACAGACGTGTGCGCCCGGGGACGAGCTCCAGCGCCATCGATATCGCGTCCGCGTTGCGCGCGATGCCGCTGTCGCGATCATCCATATAGTTGCCGGGATGCGAGACGAGGAGATCGAGCCCGAGCGCGCGACAGCGCTTGAGCTCGCAGACGAACGAGATGAGCGATCGCGTCCAGAGCGCGGGGTCGGGCGAGGCGAGGTTGATGAGGTAGCTGTCATGCGCGTTGGTGCTGCCTAACGAAATCTCACGTGCCGACTGCTGGAAGCTCGCGCCCGTCGCGTCGTCGATGAGCGGCTCTTTCCACTGGCTGCACTGCTTGGTGAAGATCTGCATGGCCGTCGCGCCGACGGCCTTGGCACGCGGGAGTGAGCTGCCTACACCCCCCGCGGTGGAAACATGGGCCCCCAGCAACACCTTACTGCCCTTTGAGCCAGTTGAGCGGATCGACGGCGCGGCCCTTGGGCCTGAACTCGAAGTGCAGATGCGGCTCCATGTCCGGATCGGCGCGCCCGACTGCGCCGATGACCTGGCCCTTATACACTTCCATCCCCTTGCGCACACTGGACATGCTGAGCGAGCCGTAAACGGAATAGTCGCCGCCGCCATGCTGAATGATGATCGTGAGGCCGTAGGTGCCTAACGCCTCGGATAGCATCACGGTCCCGGCCGAGATGGCGCGCACGGGCGCCCCGTTTGGCGCCTCGATCCCGATGCCGTTCCAGCGCACGGCCGTGTTGTCCGGGCTGACGAGACGGCCGAAGCGGTAGAGGATCCCGCCGCTCACCGGCCAATCGAGCTTCCCCGCGTCCGCCGCCTTGATGGAGGACGCTGACGGCGCCGCGTCACTGGGGTCGTCGGCCGCTGCCTTGCGACGGGCTTCCTCGAGCGACGCGATCAGGTTCGTCACGCGCTGCTCGTCGCGGGCGATGTTCGCCATGCGACGCTGTACGTCTTCTTGCGTGCGCTGCACGTTCGCCAGTGTGCGCGATTGGTAGCGTTCCAGCTGCCGCAGGCGCGTCTCTTCGCGCGCCTTTTCCTCGCGGTTACGCTCGAATTCGTCACGCAGCCTAACGAGGAGCGCCTTCTGCTGCGCGACCTGTCGATATAACGCCTCGACACGATTGACCAGGGATCGGTCCCAGAGCGCCAGTTCGTGCAGATACTTGTAGCGCCCCACGAGGTCGCCGAAGGAGCGAGCGGACAGCAGCGCCTCCCACGTGTACAACGGACCGCGTTTGTAGATGTCGATCACGCGACGCTGCAGCGCCGTCTTCTTCTTGTCGACGTCCTGTTCAGCGCGCGCGAGACGAGCATTCGTACTGTCGACTTCGACGGTGATCGTGTTCAACTGCGCGTCGAGTGACTTCACGAGGCGCGCGGTGGCGTCTGCCTGACGCCGAAGATTGGACACCTCCGCGGTGATGTCGCGCGCTTCGCCCTGTAGCTCGTTCAAGCGACGCTGAAGATCGTCACGCTCACGGCGGATGCGGTCCAGCTCATCGCGATTGGCGCGCAGACGCTGCTCCGTGGTCTGCGCACCCATCACAGCCGGGAGGCTAGCTGCCATCAGCAGCAACGTTACCGCTAGCCGTGCAGATCGAACCAACATCGCAGCTCTTGGAGCGAAGAGACTGCTCGTACAAAAAACAAGGAGCTTTGGGTCGCGAGTCGCGAGTGCCGGGTCGCGAGGACGCGATGTTCTCAACGCCGTTCTCCATGCCCAAGCTATTTCAACGAGCCGTCCTCGAGACTCGTTACTCGGTACTCGTAACCCAAAGCTCCTTGTTTTCACTCTTGTTACGAGCTGCATGCCATACCTAGATCTTTCTGAGGTGCCGGCCGACGGAGATCGCGCTCCCGAGGACGCCGATCACGGCGCCGCCAACGACGCCTAACGCGGCCAGCGAGGCGGGGAAGAAGTCAGTCTGAATGAACGCTCGGCTGATCAGCGTGCTCGCCAACCATGTGCCGAAGAGCGCAACAGCGCCGCCCAGTATTCCCTTGAAGAACCCTTCGATGAGGAACGGCCGGCGGATGAATCCGTCCGTCGCTCCCACGAGGCGCATGATGGATATCTCGCGGCTGCGTGCGAGCACTGCCATGCGGATCGTCGCGCCGATGATGATGACGGCGACGCCGGCGAACGCGAGGCCTAAGACCACGCCTGCCGCCGCGGCGATGTTGCGGATGCGATAGAGCTTGTCCACCCACTCCTCGCCATAACGCACGTCGTCGATGAAGGTGAAGGTGCGCAGCGTATCGGCGATGCGTTTGACAGTCACCGGGTCGCGATATCCTTCACGCAGCCTGATGTCGAGGGATCCTGGCAGGAAGTTTCCTTCGAACACGTCCTGGAATTCCCCCATCTCCTTTCGCGCACGCTCGAGCGCTTGCTCGGGCGAGACGTACTCCACACGCAGCACTTCTTTGTAGTTCCCGATGACACCCATCGCGTCGGCCACGGGCTCGACAGAGCTGCCCTCAGAAATGAATGCGCGGATTTCCACGCGCGACTCCACGTCGCGCAGGGTCTGACGGATGTTGTGCGCGACGAGAGAGAAAAGGCCGAACGCAAAGAGCGAAAACCCGATCGTCGTTATGCTGAGCACGCTCAATAGCGGAGCGCGCCGAAATCCGATCATCGCTTCTCGCATCGCGAGCTTCATGGCACGTCCTCGAGCGCGAGTCGCCGCTCGTCAGCTGAATCGAAGACGAGCTGCCCTTTGTTTACTTCGAGCACGCGATAGTCGCCTGAGCGCACGAGATCCATATCGTGCGTCGCCATCACGACGGCGGTGCCGGCGGCATTGATGTCGCGCAGCAGCTGATAGACACCGCGCGTGGCGCGCTCGTCCAAGTTCCCTGTCGGTTCGTCGGCGATGAGCACGAACGGGTCATTCACCATCGCACGGGCGACCGCGACGCGCTGCTGCTCGCCGCCGCTCAATTCCTTGGGATAGCTCGTCGCTTTGCTCGAGAGCCCGACTTGAGCGAGCGAACGATTGACCTTGCTGCGAATTGCAGACGTCGGCGCACCAACGACTTCGAGGGCGAAGGCGACGTTTTCTTCCGCTGTGCGATCTTCGAGGAGTCCGAAGTCCTGGAAGACGATGCCTAACTTGCGACGCAGCTTCGCGACGTCTTTGCGCTTTGCCGTCGTCGCGCGCGTCCCGCTGACCCAGACCTCACCGCGCGTCGGCTGCTCTTCCATATATGTGAGCTTGAGGATCGTGCTTTTCCCCGCGCCTGACGGGCCGGTAAGAAACACAAACTCGCCCTTGTTGATGTTGAACGAGACGTTGTTCAACGCCAAACCGATGCGAGGGTATTCCTTCGTGACGTTGGAGAAACGGATCAAAGCGGTCTGAGGTCTGAGGTCAGAGGTCTGAGAGACCCCGTGACGGTCTGGTACAACGTAATGACGACCGAAGTTCGCGATCGATTCCTCCGACCCTGCCTCAGACCTCAGACGTCAGACCTACAGTGCCTGCTCCATATCAGCGATTATATCTGTCGGATCTTCAATCCCGATTGAAAACCGCAGGAAGCCGTCCGGGATCCCGATCGCCGCTCGATCGGCGGCTTTGAGGTGGGCGTGTGACG
>DASYRX010000393.1:0-4874 GCA_036003845.1 Gemmatimonadaceae bacterium
GCGCTTGAGCGCGCCGCGGGGGCGCTGCCTCAGTGGTTCGGCCGGCTTCCCGCGGTGCTGGTGCCTAACGTGGACTCGATGCCGGACGCTGGAGACTCGGACCCGGACGCCATGTATGTCCCTGGCAGTGGTACTGAGCCAACGCGTGTGTACGTCAACGTCCCGCGCCTGCTGCAGCCTGGTGGCAAGCTGTACGCCGAGCGCCTGGCGTTTCACGAAGGAGTGCCGGGACATCATCTGCAGGTATCGCTGCAACGATCCGCCGATGCGCATCCGTTGAATCGCGTGCTGTGGAACGCCGCGTTCGGCGAGGGTTGGGCAGTGTACGCGTCGAACCTCGCGTTGGAGATGGGTCTGTATTCATCCGACGTGACGCGATTCGCGGCGCTGAAATCGAACATCGACGATGGCCTAACGTACGTCGTTCAATACGGCCTTCACGCGCAGGGTTGGACAAAGGAGCAGGCCATCGATACGCTGCGCAAATACTCCGGGGGTGGAGCAGATGAGGCGAGCCAGCAGGTGGAGTATTTCATTGCCGCGCCAGCTCACGCCTTGGCGTATCCCTTGGGCGCGGGGTACATCGAGGAGCTGCGACGTGACGTCGCGCGCCGCCTTGGCCCCAAGTTCGATGTCCGCAGGTTCCACGACGTCGTGCTCGAGTCAGGCGCTCTGCCTCTCGGTGTTTTGACGGCGTGGGTGAATCGCTGGGCGCAGCTCGAGCGCAGCGCAAGTCCGACCTCCAGCGCACCAAAGCCCGCCGGCCGAGCGCGCCTAACGAATCATTCGCGCAGCCGCTCTACAAGCGCGCGTACGTGACCAGCGGATTCATCGGCAGCATGCGCCCGTTCGGCGAATGCCGATCCCTGCTTTGTCGACGCCTCATCCATACGGTCGGAGAGACGGCGCAGCACCGCCGCCTTCTCTTCCAGGGCACGTTGCGCCGCTTCCAACGCTGATTCTATGGCGCGGCTCTGCTCCAGCAACAAGCTCGGCGCCTGGAACGCGTGGCCGATATGGCAGCGATAGCGAACGAAGTTCCCCTCTTGAATCTCCCAGAGCGAACCACCGCAGGATGGACAGGCATATGTGGACGGCCTGCCAAGCGCATTCATGTCCTCGAGCTCGCGATTGCCCATTGCAAACTCCGTTTCGATCCTCGCCTTTTCATCTGCAGGGTGGCGCTGGCCGTTCTGCCGCGGCTCACGGCTCAAACGCGATAACAGCTGCGCGATTTCTGTCAGCGTTAGGCAGTAGTCAACATCTGTCAGTCGCAGCGCGCTAAGCGGCATGTCGGGGAACCGTGCTTCCGCAGGGTCTTGCACAACCGTAACGCCGCCGTGTGTTCGAATCGCCCATAGACCAGCTGCGCCATCGTCCAGCATGCCTGTCAGCACCACACCGATGACACGTGATCCGTGCGCTGCTGCGGCGGATCGAAACAGCGGATCGATTGCTGGTCGATGCCTGTTTTCTCGCGGGCCGCGCACTACTCGCAACTTGTGCCCATCGACAAGTAGGTGACGGTCAGGCGGCGCCACGTAAACGTGTCGTCGCTGGAATGGCTTCCCGTCTTCGGCGAATGAGACTGGTAAGCTTCCTGCGCGGTCAAGGATAGTGGGAAGCAGTCCCGGCGATTCAGGCGATACATGCTGCACGACGAGAATGGTGGCGGGCAGGTCTGCGGGCAGCTCTGTCATCAGGCGCGTGAGAGCCTGTATGCCACCGGCCGATGAGCCGACAACTATGATATCTCTGCCGGACATGTTCGATTGAATGCAGCAAGAGGCGTACTGGATACGCGAGAGACGAGCTCGCTCGAGTCCACCGCCGAGATCGCCTAACGAGCGACCTGGGCTGAAGGGATGCGGCGCGGCCTTTGCCACTCAACAGCCTGCAGTCTACTGGTCAGACTGCTTCGATATTGCGACCTGATTGAGGGTCGGCCATTCGGACCAAGATGGAGGAGATCGTACAATGGCTAACGACAAAGACTATGGCTCACAGAGCCGAGAGCAGGGAAATCGACCAAACCGCGGTGACAAGCGTGGCCGCGAGAACGATGATCGCACTCAGCGCGATCCGAATGAAGAAATGGATAGTGACAGGGACCTTGGCTCGCACGATCGTGGCGTAGAACGCAGCGACTGGAATTACAGCAAGCCAGGCACATCCAAGAAGCAGAAGGGCTCGAACGACGATCTCGAATCTGACGACAACATGTAGATCTCGTTAGGCCTACATTCGGGAACACCAGGCCCGTTATCGATCCGATAGCGGGCCTTTTCGCGTCCGCAACTACAATTACGGACTACTTACTGCGCTTGGGTGTGGCGCGACCTCGTTTCGCAGTCGGGGAGCGCGGCGCGGCCGCGCGCATGTCACGACCCAGTTTGAGAATCGCCTTCATGATGTCCTCATTTGTCACCGACCCTCCAATCGTTCCAGGACCTGGCGTCCCTGGCTCTGCGACATACATCGATCGGATGAGGCGGATGATCTCGATCATCGTGCCGGGATTCGTTTCGAGGTTGATGACCGGCCCATAGCGCTTGCTGATCTGCTGAATGAGCGCCTTCTCGCTTTCCATCGCGCCTCCACTTGTTAGGGTCGTGCAGCTCGTTCTCTGATCCAGGTAACTAAAATCGTTTTACGGCCTCGTCGCACCGGTGCGCCTCGATGCAGCATCCAGGGATTTGGTGTGCCATCAGACAGCAGATTCTTCCACAGCAACAGGCGCCCGGCAACGGCTTGGACTTTTAGACCAAGCTGCTTGAACGTGGTGGCGCCGCCGGCGAGTGGTGTGTCGAGATAGACAATCACGCTCCAGACGCGCTCCCCGGCTGGTTCCGAAGACCACAGGCCGGCATCCAAGTGGTAATCGAACTTACCGCCGCAACGGTAGCGCACGGCCTGCCAATCCTCAAACCGTGCGGCCGAGATGTTGAGCATGTGCCTTACGCGTTCTCGAGTCCGCTGTGCAATTCGTGCTGCAGCCGGCGGAAAGAGCGCCTCCTTTGCCGTCTCACTGATTCGCATCGTGCTGCGCTGGGCCACGACCTCGCCCACGTTATTGCGATTGACGACGGTACTCGGTTGCCAAAATGCGTGGTCGAGCTCCGCGAGTAAACGCTGGCATGTCGCGGGTTTGAGAAACCCGTCAACAAAGTGTGGCGCCGTTAGGCGGCGTGGGATCGATGCTGGTCGCGGCGCCATACTACGTGCTGACCAATGGGCACATGATCCGCTCCTCGTATTGGCGGAGACTTCGTCGCCGCTTGAGAGCGAATTGACCCTTGAGACGGCCGGTGAAAAGTCGGGCGAGCGTTGCAAACGATCGGCTGTTCTGCCACGGCGCTTCTATATGATCGGTCCAGTGTGATCGTCGCGTTGTGCGGTCGTAGCTGTGCCAGCCGAGGATGCGGTGCGGATGATAGGCGTCGTATCCGGCGCAGAACGCGCGCAGGCTCGTCGCGACTTCGTCACCAGAGAAATAGATCGACGGGTCGAATGGCATCTCTTTGTTGAACGTGCCCGACGCAAAGAGAAAGTGAAGCGATATGAAGACTGCTTCGACGGGCTGATTGAGCGAGCGCCATGCGTGGATCGGGGAGCTCGTGAGCTTTGTCAGCAGTCCCTGCTCGCGCGAGTGCGGGTAGATCTTGTACGGCTGCATTCGGCGCCCAGCTGGTTCCAGATCAGGCACGTAGGCCGGCAAATGCGCCGTGAGGATTGGTTTCCGCACGCCTGACGAGCGAACGCGCTCGAACATGTCGATGGCCATCGTGTCCCAGCCGCGAGCGAATCGGTGATGCGAGTCGAGAAAGAGCGTGTACTTTTCGCCGCGCCAGCGTCGTTGCAGAAGCGCGCGCGCCCAGTTGACGCCGCGACTTTTTGTCGCTGGAATCTCGAGGAGCTCGAGACCTGGAAGGCGCCTAACGCGCGGCCCTATGTGTTCGTTCTCACTCCGTTGCCACGCGACCGCGACTCGCAATGACGCCGGTGCTTCCGCTTTAGCAAAAAGATCACTCAGCGTCGTGCCCAGCTCTGTGTCGCGGTAGGCCGGCATCTGCACATAGATGCGCGGTCTTTTCACGTGCGAGTCCATAGGAATCCGTTGCCCCTGACGCGCTCGTTATGCAGGACGCGAACTCCTCCTCCCTGGGCACATCAGGTCCGCGCCGTTTCAGCGAGTGTGCCTATGGGCGCTGTCGATGCCGGTACGGCGACCACTTTGCCCATCGACGTTCCGGGCCGCGGACCAAGCACGGCGACCCACGCGGGCTGGAACAGGCGCTGTGGCGACAAGCGACCTGCGGAGAAGTATCCGAGCTGAAAGCTCTCTACTCGAATCTCGTCCAGGTCAACAGGTCGTTCGATACGGACACGCGATAGTTCGGTCGATATTCTTCTCGCGGCTTCGTCCGCCTCGACAAGCTTCGCGCTTGCCACGGCTCTGCCGCTGCGTCGGCGCCAGTCCACTCCCCATCCAGTCGGCCGACTATTCGCGCCGAATTTCACGTGTACGGATGCTCGACCGAGGACCGGTAATCCGTGAATGTAGCGACGATATGCGCCGACCACGGAAAGCAGCGCAGTGGGCCCACGCTCTCCTTTCAGCGTGACCGAATCGCCTCTGATCTCCCAGATCGATTCGGACCGCAGCTCCTCGTCAGGCAGCAGTTCCGTAGCCGCAAGCGCTGTGGCCATCCGGTCCAGGTAAGGTCGCAGCCCCTTGCGATCCGCCTTTCGCTCGTCAGGCGCAATAGGCCCATCACGCCATGCCTCGGTGAGCGACGCTTCGGCTGCGCCGGATAGCGGGAATACGGTGAGGATACCGCCGTTGGTAAACCGGAAGCTGGCAGAGGAAGTAG
>DASYRX010000394.1:0-7471 GCA_036003845.1 Gemmatimonadaceae bacterium
AGCTCGCCTCACGACAGCTGCGGTTTGATCGCGGCGCTCCCCGCGCCCGCCGGATACGTACGGCAGTCCGGAACGCAGGGCGATGGATTCTCGGAGCGCGCGCGGATGTCGCAGATCGGCGGTGTGTCGATCCTCAAACCAAAGCAGCTCGGCGGCATTACGGCGTACAACATGAACTCCGGCGACAAAGTGTGGTGGGCGCCTAACGGCACGATGCTAAAAGTGAACAGTAGCTCACCGCTCTTTGCCGGTGTCACACTGCCGGAAGTGGGCGGGCGCGGTCAGGCGCAGGTCATCACCACTAAATCGCTCGTCATTCATGGGACCGGAAGAAACGGGCAAGAGAATCCGCCGCAGCTCTTCGCGCTGGACAAGGCGACGGGAAAGCAAGTCGGCGCGGTCAGGATCCCATCACGAACGACTGCAGTGCCAATGACATTCATGCACAGGGGTAAGCAGTACATCGTTTTTGCTACTGGAGCGGGGGCGAATACGTCACTCGTCGCGCTGAAGCTGCCTAACGGGAATAAGCCTTAGGGGCTAGGGGAGAGGGGATAGGGGTTGGCCCTATGCGTAATCACGTCGCGCTTGTCGTTGCACTTGCGTTGTCGACGGGGCTTGGCGCGCAGCGACCTAGTGGGCCGGAGCGCTGCGGGACCGGCATCCCCGCGAGCGAAGTGCGCGCGTACGTCGGGCTGCCGAGTGGAAATGTCTTCTGTCCGCTCGTCGCGGATCCCAAGGCGATGCGCTCCTTCCTGTCGTACCTCGTAGAAGACAAGTCAGTCGACTCCATAGACAACGTCGGGTCAGTTGGAATCAGCGACTCGTTCGGCCTTGCGCGCTGGGGCGCGACGGCGCGTGACGACGGCGTGCAGCTGAGTCTCGAGGGCGCGATATTCGCGCAATTCGACCTCGGCTCCTCATCGTACGATCTCATAAACGCCGATTATCTGGTCGCCGTCCCCCTAACGATGCGGCGCGGTCACGTATCGGCGCGCTTGCGGGCTTACCATCAGAGCTCGCATTTGGGCGATGAGCTGCTGATAAATCGTGGCGAGAGTCTCGAGCGCGAGAACATCTCCTTCGAAGCGGCGGATTTCATTCTCTCGATCGATGCGGCCGCGCTGCGGTTGTACGGCGGTGGCGAGTACATCTTCAATCGCGCGCCGAAGGATCTCGAGCACTACATCGCGCACGGCGGCGCCGAGCTGCGGCCGGCTACGGAGCTGCTGCGCTGGGGACGGATCGGATTCTTGCGATTCATCGCCGCGGTCGATCTCAAGGCGTCACAGCAGCAGGACTATGACCCGAGCGTGAGCGTGCGCGCCGGATTCGAGATCAATCGGCCGTTCAGTGGCGAGCTGCCGGCGCGCAGCTGGAGCATTCTCTTCGAGAGTTATCGGGGCCCGTCGCCCTACGGTCAGTTCTTCAGGCAGAAGATCCAGTTAATCGGAGTCGGCGCGCACTTCGCACTCTAGCGTGCGTTAGGCTTGGCCACGCGGCTCACCAAACTCGTTTCCTGAAAAAGTCAAAAGCAAGAGCCATTCGGATCAAGCTGAAGGGCGGATAGAACGGACTCGCTTCTTCACCGCCAAAGGTTCATGGACTTTGGCGCGCGACCACAAAAAGCGTTGTTTTTCCTTTTTACATCAAAAGCAACGGCGTAACTGGGCGAAGCGCATGCGAGGAGCCAAGCTACGTTCCGGCATCCAGCTCCGCACCAATCCGGTTGGTCCGTGGTATCCGAACAGCTCTTGCTCTTTCCAAATCGTCAACGCCAACGGCGAGTGTCAGCCAGTCTTCGCCGCCGTTTTGGGCGCCGCGACGATCTCCTTGAACGCGACCATGAATCGCGACATCTCGTCCGGTGTCCCGATCGACACACGCAGATGCTCGTTCATTGGCGGGAATGGGCGGCCGACGAGCACTTGTCTTTTGCGGAACTCCTCGATCACTGGCACCACCGGCCGTTTCACGTGCACCATGAAGAAGTTGGCGTCGGACGGAATGCAGGGGAATCCTAACGAGTTGAGCTCGGACGTCGTTTTCTTTCTCAGCTCCAGCGTCACTCGTTTCACCTTCTCCTGCGACTCGATGTCCTTGAGCGCCGCGACGCCGCCCCACTTGACGACCGCGTTCACGCTCCCCGTGCCATACGGGCGCATCTGCTGCAAGAGATCGCGCGGCGCGATCGCGTAGCCGAGTCGCATGCCGGCGAGGCCGGCGATCTTGGAGAATGTGCGCGCAACAATGACTCGACGTCCTTCGAGCACGTACGGGATCGACGTCGCGTACGCCGGATCTTCCACGAAGTGATGATATGCCTCGTCGATCAGCACCGGGACGTCTTCGGGGATACCGTCGAGGACTTGCTTGATCTGCGCTTTCGTGAGCACGCGGCCGGTTGGGTTGTTCGGCGTGCAGAGGTACAGGAAGCCGACGTCGCGATGATTCATGCGCGTCGCCCTAACGAGCCCGTCGATGTCCTGGTCGTAATTCGCGAGCAGGGGAACCTTGATGACGTCCGCTTTGATTCCCGTTGCGTGTGAGTACAGGATGTTGTACGACGGATCGGAGCCGACGACCTTCTTGTCGTCGCGTAGGAGCGCGTTGCAGGTGACGTCGAGTATCTCGCCCGAGCCGGCGCCTAACATCACGTTTTCCGGCTTGACGCCGTGATGCTTGGCGATCTCCTCGACGATGCCGCCGTCCGGGTAGCCGTAGCGGTTGGCGTACTTGAACGCCTTGGTCATCGCATTCAGCACGGCGTCGCTGGGTCCGTACGGGTTCTCGTTGTTGGCTAGCTTGGCGAACGTGTCGTACTCGTCGGCGGTCCGTTGCTGGCGGGGCGCGGGATCTTGCACGATCTGGGCCCACAGTGGGGCATCGGGCTTGAGCGTGAGGTAACCTAACGCGGTGGTAACACCGCCAACGAAACCGCGGCGAGAAACGGCGCGCTTGACGTTCATAGTTTCTCCGAAAACTCGTTAGGTACAGCAGCTGTCAGCCGTCGGCCGGCAGCTGCCGGCCGACGGCAGCTTCCAGCCTTTACGTCCATTTCAGATCGTGCTTGGATATCGGCAACGAACGAATGCGTTTTCCCGTTGCGGCGAAGATGGCACCGCACAGGGCCGGCGGAAGCGGGGGCAAGGCAGGCTCACCGATTCCAGTCGGCGCGATATCACTCAGTTTCCAGTGAACCTCGATTGGCGGGGCCTGACGCATGCGCAGCAGACGGAAGTTGTTGAAGTTCGTCTGCGTCGTGCGCCCGCCTTCGATTGTGATTTCCTGCGACAGCGCTTCGGCAATTCCGTCGAGCACGGCGCCTTGCACCTGGTTTTCGGCGTTGCTCGGATTGATGATTTGGCTGCCAACGTCGCCGGCGACCCAGACTTTATCGACCTTGAGGATCCCGGCTTTGCTCACTGTGGCCTGCACGACCTCCGCGAAGTAGCCGCGATGACTGAAGTGGAAGGCGATGCCCATGCCCGTTCCCTTGGGCAGCGGCGTCTTCCCCCAGCCCGATTTCTCGACAACCAGTTCGACGACGCCGCGCATGCGCGCACCATCGAACAGGATCGGCTGCTGTCCCTGTCCCTGAGCGTTCGCCGGTGGCGGATCGACGATCGGCGCATTGGAAAGGAGATCGATGCGGAACTGCGCGGGATCCTTTCCGGCGGCGAGCGCCAGCTCGTCGATAAAGGTTTGCGTGGCGAAGGCAATGCCATTGCTGCCAGGGGCGCGCAGTGCACCCGTCGGCACGCCTAACGGCATTACGGACGCATCGATCGCCAGATTCGCAATGAACCGGGCGGGGAACTCTGTGGCGCCCAACCCGGCGCTCGGCGCGAAACGCTCGCCTTCGCCGAACGACACGAAGTGGTTGCGCCAGGCGACCAGCTTGCCCTGCGCGTCGACAGCGCCCGTTAGGTAGTGCCATCCAGCCGGGCGATAGAAGTCGTGCTGCACGTCGTCTTCCCGCATCCACAGCAGCTTGACCGGAACGCCGACTTCCTTGGCAATCCAGGCCGCCTCGACCATGTAGTCGTTGTAGAGTCTGCGTCCGAAGCCGCCGCCCATGCGCGTCAGGTGGATCGTGATGTCTTTTTCGGGGATGCCTAACGTGCGCGAGACGAGCTGACGGCCATTGGCCGGCAGTTGCGACGGCACCCAGATCTCGAGCTTACCGTCCTTGAAATGCGCGGTGGCGTTCTGCGGTTCGAGCGGCGAGTGCGAGATGAACGGATAGTAGTACGCGGCGCTCACGACTTTCGCGCCCGGCGCCTTGAGCGCGGCGTCGACGTCGCCGTCCTTTCGCAAGGAGCGTTGCGGCGTCTGCTTCGACAGCGCCAACGATTGTTGCTCGAAGCTGGCGCTGCTCTGCGCCGAGGTTGGATGGTCGGCCCATTTCACGCTCAGCTTCTTGCGCGCGCTGACCGCGGCCCACCAGTTGTCGGCAACGATGGCGACGCCGCCTAACAAGCCCATGAGGTCAGTCCCGCCTTCCACTGTAAACGCGCGGCGGACACCTGGCTCCTTGAGGATCTCCTCGAGGTTTGCGCTCGCCACTTTGGCGCCAAAGACCGGCGACTTCACGAACGTCGCGTATAGCATTCCAGGCAGCGTGACGTCGATACCGTAGAGCGGCTTGCCGGTGACGATCGAGTGGTTGTCGACGCCGGAGATGCGCTGGCCGATGATCTTGAAGTTCTTGGGGTCCTTGAGCGGGACGTTTTCAAGGGCCGGTGCCGTGAGCGTCGCTGCCTTTGTCGTCAGCTCTCCATAGGAGAGCTTGCGGCCGCTGCCACGGTGCGTGACGGTGCCTAACGAAGTCTCACATTCACTCTCGGGCACGCTCCACGTCTGTGCGGCAGCCATCACGAGCATCGCGCGCGCGGCGGCGCCGACGCGGCGCATCGGGAGCCAGTTGGTTGGCGTGGCTGTGCTGCCGCCCGCGGTTTGCGCCTGATACTTGTCCGTGTCGAGGTCGCCCTGCTCGATGCGAACGTTCTTCCAATCGACATCCAGCTCTTCGGCGATCAGCATCGGGAGCATGGTCTTGACGCCTTGGCCGATTTCCGGATTCTTCGCGATGATCGTCACCACGCCATCGGGCGTGATCCGGACGTACGCGTTAGGCGTGAAGTCGCCGGCCGGCTTGGCCGCCCAGGATTCCGCCGCGCTCAGCGGCTCGAGATAGGTCGATATCAGGATACCGCCGCCTGCTACGGCACTCACACCCAGGAACTGCCGGCGATTGACGCGCTGTTTGGTGTCCATATCGCCTCCCTAAGCCCCGAGACCGGCGGGTGAGCCCGCGCGGCCCGGAGGTGAGCTGTCCGCTGCCGTGAGCGCCGCGGCGCGATGAATAGCCTGACGGATGCGGGTGTACGTCGCACAGCGGCAAATATTGCGGTCCATCGCCGCATCGATGTCAGCGTCGCTCGGCTTTGGATTCTTCGTGAGAAGCGCGACCGCCGACATGATCTGGCCGGCCTGACAGTAACCGCATTGCGGCACGTCGAGCTCTTCCCACGCGCGCTGCACGGCATGCACGCCGTTAGGCGACAACCCTTCGATCGTCGTGATCTTCGCGCCTTGTGCGTCTGACGCCTTAACCTGGCAGCTGCGCGTCGCGACGCCACCGACGTGGACGGTGCAGGCGCCGCATTGCGAAACGCCGCAGCCGTACTTCGTTCCCTTCATGTCGAGCACATCCCGCAGCACCCAGAGCAGGGGCATGTCGGGGACGACGTCGACGCTCGTGGCTTTCCCGTTCAGCTCGAAGGACACCTTCATAGGCGTTACCGCTCCCGAATCGGTGGGGCTGCTTCGTCTACCGTTTGACGTACCGTTTTAACGCACGGGGGCCTACTTCCGCTCCATAAATGTTTCCATTGGCGTCCGCAGCAACGCCTTCCGCCGCGCTAGTACTTGGCGGATTCGCGGCCGGGTCGGGGATGAACGCTGTCACGGAGCCGTCCTTGGCGCTGCCGACACGAATACCGCGCTTCCACGCGCCATGCGGGGGATCGACAGAGCCTGACTCCGAGTCCGCCACGTAAATCACGTCATTCTTATCGATGTAGAGCCCACTCGGCCTGCTGAACTGCGTCCATTCGGTGATGTATTTGCCGTCCTGATCGAGGATCTGAATGCGGTTGTTGCTGCGATCGCCGACGAAGAGACGACCCTTGGAGTCCATCGCGAGCGCATGGGGTTGGGCGAATTCACCAGGACCCGACCCCTTCTTGCCGAAGGCTTTGATGAACTTCCCGTCCTTGGAGAACTTGAGAATGCGCGCGTTGGCGGTGTCGGCGTCGGAGTGTCCTTCGGCGACGAAGATATCCCCGTTAGGCGCGACCAGCACATCGTTAGGCTGCCAGAAGTACTCCGTGCCGCGGCCGCCCGCCGGCTTCCCCAGCGTCATGAGCAGCTGACCTTGCGGACTGAATTTGAAGACCTGATGGCCCTTGGTCGCCGCCACGTCGGCCGGGGGCCGGCCACCGGTGCAGGCGCAGTCCGTGACCCAGACGTTGCCTTCGCGATCGACATCGATGCCGTGCGGCGAGATGAACATCCCGGCGCCGAACGAGAGCACGAGCTTGCCTGACGAGTCGAACTTGAGGATCGCGGGCAGGTTCGACGTGGCGCACGTATTCTGTCCGCAGCGCTCGAAGACCCAAATGCTCGTGCCATCCTTGTCGACGGCGACCGCGCTCGTCGAACCCCACGTTCGCCCTTCGGGCAGCTTGGCCCACCCCTCGACGGTCGAATAAGGGTTGGGGAGGTCGTTGTTTGGCTTCGCGGGCGACTGTCCGCGCGTCTCCGCACTGACACCGACGCTCAGACCACAAACGGCAGCGAGCGCTATTCCTCTCGAGCGTGCAAGGGACATTTCCGAGGCACCCCTTATGAGGTTGTGCTGGTGGGGTTTACAGCGGACAAACCAAGGTAAAGGGCGTCCGACAGTCGCGCCAACGTCAGCCTTCGGGACCCGGCCTTCCTTTGTTCTTTGGGATCCTCACGGAATTCCGGGAATTTCGGAATGCCAATGACAGAGGAATGATCGGAGGGTTGCTCCGGGGAATTCCCTGAAGATGTCTGTTTTCAAAAGCGTGAACGGCAACGACCTATTCGGATCAAGCGGTCTTGTCGGATGGGACCAGATTCGACTCGTCACTGCCAGCGCAGTTCATCGGCTGTGGCCCACGACTTCCGAAGCGCTTTGTTCTTTTACAAAAGCAAAAACGTAGCTGCGCAGCACATGTGCTGAGCTCAGTCTTGCTTCAGGCGCTCGCTCCGTTCGCTCCGCTCGATTCGTTCCATCCGAAGAGCAGTTGCTCTTTCAAAAACGGCCTCACGTGGAGAGGGATGCTGGCGCGCCGCCCATGCCGCAGATCGTTTTCCATTCAGCAGCAGTCACAGGCGTGACCGAAAGTCGTCCAATCCGAACGAGCGCCATCTGACT
>DASYRX010000395.1:0-11558 GCA_036003845.1 Gemmatimonadaceae bacterium
TGCTCCGCGGTGACATTGGCGCCGCAGAACGGCGTAGCGACGTAGGCGCCGCGAAAGCGATCGGGAAACTCCAGCAGCGCGGCGAGGCCGGCCACTCCGGCCGGCTCCACGATCAGGCCTAACGATTCGAAGACGAGCCGCATCGCGCGGATAAGCGTTTCGTCGTCGACGAGCAGAATCTCATCGACTGTGGCGCGCAGATCGTCCAGCACTTCCGGAACGGGCTCGCGCACGGCGATACCGTCGGCGATCGTGGCAGCCGTGTCGGTCGCGATCGGCGCCGCGGCGCGCCAGGACCGTTCCATCGATGGAGCCGTGCGAGCGACGACGCCAACAACCCGTGTCGCTGGCGATTTGTGCTTGCTCCACGCGCCGACTCCGGTGATCAGCGCCCCGTTGCCTAACGGCACGAGCAGTGCATCGAAGGCAGGGTTGTCGCGCTGCAGCTCGACGGCGATCGTGCCTGCCCCTTCGGCGATCGCGACTTCACGGCCATCTTCGACGAAACGACCGCCGCTCGACTCGGCAAACGAACGCGCGGCGTCCTTCGCAGCATCGAAGTCAGCACCATCGAGCTTGACGACCGCGCCGAGGTCAATCATGCGTTGGATCTTGAGCGGATTTGCATTCTCCGCCGCGAAGACTGTGATGGAGATGCCGCGCTTGCGAGCGGCGAACGCCATCGCTTGACCGAAGTTGCCCGCCGATGCGCAAACCAGCGCCTCACCCGGCCGCGCATCGTTCGCAACAAAGTTCTCTGCGCCGCGGCCCTTGAAGCATCGGATCGGATTGATCGTCTCGACCTTCACGACAACGCGTGCACCTGTCGGAACGTCCAGTGGCGCCGCATGGAACTGTGGCGACGAAAGAAAGACCGGATCAATAACAGTGGCGGCGCGTTCGATCCGCTCGAGCGAAAGCCGACACGCGGCTGGCTGCACGCTGGCGGTCACTCGCTAGGCACGCTAGAGCGCGAGCACTTTCATTGGCTCGCGGACCGCATCCGCGCTCTTCTCCAGGGCCGCACGTTCCTCGGCAGTAAGCTCGACTTCTACGATCTGGTTGAGTCCGCCCTCGCCGAGCTTGCAGGGAACGCCGAGGTAGAGGCCAGACATTCCGTATTCGCCTTCGAGCCACGCTGAACACGGAAGGATGCGACGCTGATCGAGCACGATCGCCTCGACCATTTGCACGGCAGCCGCCGACGGTGCGTAGTACGCCGAACCTGTCTTGAGATACTTCACGATCTCGGCGCCACCATTGCGCGCGCGATCGACGATTGCGTCGAGCTTGGACTTCTCGAGCAACTGTGTGACCGGAATGCCGCTGACCGTCGTATACGAGATGAGCGGGACCATCGTATCCCCGTGCCCGCCTAACACCATCGCCTGGATATCGCGCACGGAAATGTCGAGCGCTTCGGCAAGGAACGCACGGTATCGTGCCGTATCGAGAACACCCGCCATGCCTAGCACACGCTCGCGCGGGAAACCCGTCACGTGTTTTGCGACATAGCACATCACGTCCAGAGGATTCGATACGACGATGATGATCGCGTGCGGTGAGGAGCGCGCGATCTGCTCGGACACCGACTTCACGATGCCGGCGTTTGTATTCAGAAGGTCGTCGCGCGACATGCCTGGTTTGCGCGCGATGCCCGCGGTAATGACGACGATGTCGGATCCCGCTGTTTCATCGTAGCTATTGGTTCCAATGACGCGCGTGTCGTAGCTCTCGATCGGCGCCGATTGCCATTGATCCAATCCTTTCCCCTGCGGCACTCCCTCGAGGACGTCAACGAGCACAACGGTCTTCGCGAGCTGTTTTTCTGCGAGACGTTGAGCGGCGGTCGCGCCGACGTTTCCGGCGCCGACTACGGTGATCAGATCCACCATCGGAGTCGTTTCCCTTCTGTGAGATGTGTATTGGCGCGGCGAAAACTAACGCGGCCCTATTTCGCGCGCGATTGACGCCAAGATTCAAGGAACTTCGGACGTGCTGTAGATGGCCAATTCTGCATGGCCCACGCTCCGTTCACGCGGAAGCCAGAGCGAAGATCAGGTGGCGAACGAAGCTCGAGGTTAGGCGCGGGATTCGGCGTGCACGGCGGTGGCGCATCGAAGCAGCGATCCCTCGGCACACTGAGCACGAGGCCGCTTTGCGTCGTGAAAGTGTCGAGTGGCGGGACCGGCAGTCGCGCCGTCCAGGTTCCCGACTCCCACAGCTTCACGTTCTGCTTGATGATCGTCTTTACGACGGCGCCGGGACTCTCATTTTGCGCGACTGTAAGCGGCACGTCGATCAAAGTGATTGCGGCTAGAACCGCAGCGCTAATTGGAATGAAGCGTGACCGCACGGTGGCGCCACGTGCAATACGAAGCTTCCATGCACGCGCTCCCAAAAGCGCGGGAAGCGCCCAGGCAAACCCTGCAGCGTAGCGGCCCTCAGGCGCGAGCCAGAACCACGCGAGGAGCGCCGCGAAGATCGGCACGAGCATCCAGAGCGTTTGATCCCTAACGCCGGCCGCGGCCGCGGCAGCACGTGCCTTTTCCAGCGCAAGCCAAAGCGCAGCGAGCAAGCCGAGCGCGAGCGGGATGAAGACATAGAACGGTTCGCGCAGCTGCACTCGCGTCCATCGCGGAAGCCATCCCCAACGGTCTCGGCCGGCGATAACATCGTTGAGCATCGTGGACGCCTTGCTGGAATGCTCCACGAGCGCGTATTCGGCATCAGCGTGTTCTGCCGGCGCTCGCCAGTCGACAGGGACGCTCACGACCCGGCTGGGGAAGGCTGGGTAACCGCTCAGCACTATGCCGCGCGCCGTCCAGGCGCCACCGATGAGGAGCGCGCTGCCTAACGCCCATGTCAGAACGCGCGGCACCTCACCCCTGGTCTCAGCGCGCCGCAGCCACACGACGAGTGCGAGAGCGACCGCCAGCGCGCAAAAGACGATGGCCGATAACTTGATCGCCACGCAGGCCGCGCTGAGGATCGTTATGCTCACGACGTCATACGCTTCCTCACGCGAATCCGCGCGCGGTGCTGCCAGGAGCGCGAATACACGCTCGGCGACAACGAGCAGCACGATCGCATTCGGGGCGGCAGTCGCATAGCTCGAGAGGCGGCTGAAGAACGAGAAACTGATCGCGGCGGGAATGAGCAGCGCCGCGAACATCTCGCGCGCGCCTGCTTTGAGGGGATCGGTCGTCAGCCATGCGGCCGCGACCACCATACGCAGCAGGAAGATCTGTAGGAGCAGACCATTGGCGATGCGGAAACCGATGCCAGCCCATGGTCCCTGATCGAGCATTGCGCTGTAGAGCAGGCTCGCGTTGTTGTAGGCGAGCGGTGCCGAGAGGTTCACGAGCCCCGGCACCACGGGATAGCGCTCGGCCCATTGTACGGCTTGCATGTGGTACAGCGCCGAGTCGTAGTACGTCATCTCGCCGAGTCCCTGATTCGCGACCCAGAGCGCTGCGACGACAATGGCCGCCAACCACCATCGGTTGCCGCGCCAGTTTTCACCCTCGAGAATGCCGCCTAACGAGCGGCGCCAGAGCAAGAGTCCGACGGCGCCGGCGGCCAGCGCCAGGACGAGCAGCACACCGTTGATTGCCAAGGCGAAGTTCCAGAGCATCACGGCGAGGATCACCACACTCAGCCCGATCCAAAACGCATCGAAGCATTCGTTCAGCCTGAGTTTCGTTAGGCCGAATGCGCGGCGAACGATCAGGCCAATGCCAGTGAATGCGGCGGCGAGCACAATCTGGCTCAGCAGCACAGCGGCTACACCGATGACGAACATGACAATTCTCACGCGCGGCTCTCGCCCGAGTGAGGCGTTCGCAAACGCTTAGCCGCCGACTTGAGAAAGCGCGCGCAGGCCGCCGACCTGCATCTGCAGCAGGTGATGCTCCTTCGGCTTGTCGGCCAACGCCTGGCGGAAAAGCGGCTCCAGCGCGTGGCCGCCGCGCAGCGGATCGCGCAGGTTGACCTCGTGATCGCCGTAGAGACACGTACGCAGCCGGCCGTCCGCCGTTAGGCGCACGCGGTTGCACGAGCCACAGTACGTGTGCGTCATCGGCGTGATGATGCCGACAGTCCCTGCCGCGTTAGGGAGACGGAAGTACTTTGCGGGTCCGTTGCCGCGCGCGGGACCGCCGTCCGGCGCCAGCGCGCCAAGTGCGCCAATGCGCGCGAGCACCTCGTCACTTGGCACGACATGGTCCCATGTGAGCTCACGCATGTCGCCGACGGGCATCAGCTCGATGAAGCGCACGTGCCAGGGATTATCCACTGTCAGGCGTGCGAAATCTTCCACCTCGTCGTCGTTGATTCCGCGCAGAACGACCATGTTGAGCTTGATCGGATCGAGGCCCGCATCCTGTGCGGCGCGTGCTGCGAGTCGTGGCTCGAAGCCGAGGCTACGGCGCGCGATCGCCGAGATGCGCTCCGGGCGAAGAGAGTCGGCGCTCATGTTCACGCGATCGAGTCCAGCGGCGTGCAGCGGCTTGGCGAGGTCCGGGAGCTTCACGCCGTTCGTCGAGAGCGAGATGTCCTCGATCCCTGGAACGGACCGGAGCATGCGCACGAGCGTGACGAGGTCCGGACGGATCGTCGGTTCCCCTCCCGTTATGCGGAGCCTGCGCAGCCCGAGCGGCGCGAGCTGCCTAACTATTTCAGTGATCTCTTCGTACGTGAGGATCTCGGCCTTGGGAAGCCACGGCAGCCCGTCCAGAGGCATGCAATACACGCAACGGAAGTTGCAGCGGTCCGTGACCGAGATGCGCAGATACTCGATGCGTCTCCCGAACTGGTCGGTGAGCGTCGTCGGAGCGGCCATTAGCGAGTGACCTCTTGCACCGCGACGGTGTTGCGATTGTCGACCCACGCGCGCGTTCCGTCCGCGTAGTGCTCGCGCTTCCAGATCGGGACACGCTTCTTGAGCTCCTCGATCACGTATCGGCAGGCGTCGAGCGCCGGGGCCCGACGCGGGTGCGAGACGGCGATCGCGACGCTGACGTCGCCTAACGAAAGCTCGCCGAGCCTGTGCTCGATCGCGATCGTCGGCGCGACGCTGTCGAATTTTCCCGCTGCTTCCGCGACGATCGCGTGCATTTCACGCTCGGCCATCTCCTCGTAGGCGGAATACTCGATGCCGGTTACCGCGCGATTGTCATTCACGTTGCGCACCGTTCCCAAGAACGACGCGACGGCGCCGACCGTTGGAGACGACACGCGCGCGAGCAGCGCCGCGACGTCGATTGGCTCGGTCACAAGCGCGACGTGACTCATCCGCCGGCAACCGGTGGGATGAGCGCGACTTCGTCGCCCGCGGTCAGCGTTCGATCGAGCGGCGCATATTCAGCGTTCACTGCCACGAGTGGTGCGGGTGGAAGCCCGTCAGCTCCCGGTAATGCACGCACATATGCCAGCGCGTCGCGCACAGTAGCGCCGTCCGCGAGCGTGACGTCAAGCGAGCGCGTGCCGAGCGCGTCAGCGTATGAAGCGAAGAGACGAAGTCCTACGCGCATGAACACATAATATCGACAGAACGCAGCATACCGACACGACTTAAGTACCCCACCGCTCCCTTTTTGCCGCGAGTTCTCGCGGATCCTTTGCGAAGCTCATCCAAAGTCAATCTGCCTAAACCCGCGTAAATCCGCGGCCAAAAAAAGAAGCCCCGCTCATCAGAGCAGGGCGACTTGCACGCGATGAATCGCTCAGTCGTTGGGGCCTTCAGGGAGCGGCTCGAGATCGGCGACCATCGCACGCAGTTCTTTCGACGGCTTGAAAACTGGAACCGGTCGCGCAGAGACCTCTACTGGAGATCCTGTACGAGGATTGCGCGCCATGCGCGTTTTTCGATGACGAATCTTGAATGTGCCGAAGCCACGCACCTCGATGTTCCGCTGCTGCTGAAGCGCTTCCTTGATTGCGTCGAGAAACGCATCAACGACGCGCGCGCAGTCTTTTTTGGAAATCATGGGCCCAGCCGTTTGGGCAATCTGAGCCGTTACGTGTTCGACTAGGTCGGCTTTAGTCATTGGAGCGAGAGGTGGGAGCGCCGCTCCCAGGGGTGGCTGGCTCGTCGAACATAGACCGTTAAGTGTTGTGTGTCAAGCGTTTGCGACGCCGACGCTTAACGCGCTGGGGCTCGAAAAGGCAACATCGCGGACGAACGCGGACCGAGCCGGACGCACGCGGAGACTTCGTTTGTTAGAAAAAGAGCCGCTCTTTCAGGCGTGGGATCTGTCGAGTCCGCGTTGGTCCGCGGGTGAGGCATTCCGTTCTGATGCGCGGACAGCAGCCATGAACTGCCTGAACAAGGGCCGGGCGTCGTGGGGGCCTGGGGCCGCTTCTGGGTGGTATTGGACGCCAAAAACGGGCAGCTCGCGGTGCTTTATCCCTTCGATCGTCCCGTCGTTGAGGTTGACGTGGGTCACCTCGAGCTCTGGGGCGCCGGGGACGCCGCTCTCGTTCCCTGAGACGGCGAAGCCGTGGTTCTGGGACGTGATGAGCACGCGGCCAGTCTCTACGTCGCGCACGGGGTGATTCCCTCCCCTGTGCCCGTACGGGAGCTTCTCGGTCCTGCCGCCGAACGTGAGGCCGAGGATCTGATGGCCCAGGCAGATGCCGAAGATCGGGACCTTCGCATCCGCGATCTTTCGCATCGTTCCGGGTGCGTAGCTGACAGCAGCGGGATCCCCCGGCCCATTTGAAAAGAAGACCCCGTCCGGCCTGAGCTCCAGCGTTTCCTCAGCAGAGGTCGTTGCTGGCACGACGGTCACGCGGCAGTCGTTCTCCTCGAAGAGGCGCAGGATGTTGCGCTTGATGCCGAAATCGTAGGCGACGATGTGGGACTTCGCGTTAGGCGATCCCCACTCGTAAGGCTCCTTCGTCGTCACGACTGACGCGAGGTCCAGCCCTTCCATGCTGGGACAGGCTTCGAGGGCCGCGCGTGCCTCATCTGTGATGCTCTCGCCCGGCGCGATCACTCCATTCACAACGCCTTCGCTGCGAAGGCGCCGAGTGAGCTGCCGTGTGTCGATGCCCTCGAGGATTGGAACGTTGGCGCGAGCGAGCCACGCTCCGAGATCGCCGTCAGCGCGCCAGTTGGAGTAGCCGCGCGACAACTCGCGCACGACGACGCCTGCGATCTGCGGTCGTTCCGACTCACCGTCTTCGGAGTTGACGCCGTAATTGCCGATCATCGGCGCCGTCATAACGACTATCTGCCCGCGATACGAGGGATCCGTAAAGACCTCCTGGTATCCCGTTAGGTTCGTCGTGAAGACGACCTCGGCGACAGACGGTGCGGCGTCACGTCCAGTTGTGAGGGAGCCACGAAAAAGGGTTCCATCCTCGAGGAGGAGGAACCCCGGAACGCGATCTGGCGCGCGCACCATTTCTACTTGGGCTTCTCCACCGGACCCTTCGCACCACCCGTGTTCGGCGGCGGTGCTGCGTCCTGCTTGTTAGGCGTGGTGAGCGGAACAGCGGGCTGCGTCCCCTTCGGGACCGCGGGAGCCGTTGACGCAGGCCCAGGCAGTTGATCGAGCACTGAGCGGGGCGCGGCGCGGTGCGACGAAAGCACCTGGAGCAGGAATGCCAGGCCGAGGAAGATACCGCCGGCCCACCAGCTCGACTTCGTCAGCAGGTTGCCCGCCTGACGAGAACCGATGAATGCGTCGGCAGCGGTTGTGACACCGCCAAAGCTCGCAGCCAAGCCACCGCCTTTGCCTGCTTGAAGCAGGATGGCAGCGATCAGCACGATGCTGTCGATGATGAGCAGGATGAGAAGAAACGTGAACATCAAAACTGGTTGTTAGAGGATAGGGTTAGCGGATAGGAACCGCGTTGAGGCGTTACCCTTCCCAGCCCATCCCGTGACTGTTGGCAAGTGCAATAAAATCGCGGACTTACGAGCTGGAATCAAGTGCTGGCTATCTTGGACCAGCCCACCGCGTCGAGGCTCGCGCCACCCACGAGCAGACCATCGACGTCGCTCGCCGCGAGCAGAGCCGCAGCGTTGGCGCGACTAACGCTCCCGCCGTACAGAATCGCGGTGTGCTTAGCGCGCTCTCCGAGGCGTTCAGACAGGAAGCGACGGATCGTGGCGTGCACAGCGCTCGCGTCCTCCGGCGTCGAGTTCTTGCCGGTTCCAATTGCCCACACAGGCTCGTACGCGATCGCGAGCTCGGGTGCATGCGCCGTGTCAAGCTGTGCGAGGCCCGCTGTGAGTTGCCGTACGACAACTTCCTCGGTCACACCGCGCTCGCGCTCGGCGAGCGTCTCACCTACGCAAAGCATCGGCGTTAGGCCAGCGCGCACAGCAGCGGCGACTTTGCGCGCCGTCTCTTCATCCGTTTCGCCGAAGACGTGGCGCCGCTCGGAATGTCCAACGAGCGCGACGTGAGCACCGGCGTCGCGCGCGATAGAGGCTGAGGTCTCGCCGGTGAAGGCGCCCTTGTCTTCCCAGTGAATGTTCTGCACGCCCAGCAAGATCTCGCTGCGATGCTTCAGCGCTTCGGCACACGCCGAGAGCGTTGCCGCCGGTGGAAAGAAGACCACCGTGCGATCTGAGTGGCGCGCGAAAGCGCCGAGGAACGTGTGCAGATACTCACGAGCATCGGTGGGGCCGTGATGCATCTTCCAGTTCGCCGCGAAAACGGGCCTGCGGACGCGTCTCATTTGTCTGTTAGAACCTCGACGCCAGGAAGCGTCTTTCCCTCGAGGAATTCGAGCGACGCGCCACCACCGGTCGACACATGGCTCATCTTGTCGGCGAGCCCAGCTTGCTCGACGGCAGCCGCCGAATCGCCACCGCCGACAATCGTTATGCAGCCGTTTGCGGTTGCCTGCGCCATCGCCTCGGCGACAGCGCGCGTGCCGTGGTCGAACGGCGGCGTTTCGAAGACGCCCATCGGTCCGTTCCACACGACTGTCTTGGCTGTTTGAATCGCGCGCGCGTAGGACGCCATGGAGTCGGGACCGATGTCGTACATCGCTTTATCAGCGGGGATTGCGTCGCGCTTGACGACGTGCGCCGCGTTAGGCTGTTCCAAAGAGGGCGCTACAACGCAGTCGTGCGGCAGCGTTAGACGCATGCGAGCGCGCTCCAACAGCTCGCGCGCTAATTCCACGCGATCGGGCTCCACCAGCGACTTCCCGGTCTCCAGGCCCATGGCCTTGTAGAACGTGCAGGCCATCGCGCCACCGATGAGCAAGCCGTCGACCTTTGGTAGCAAGGCTTCAATGACGTCGATCTTCCCTGAGATCTTCGCTCCTCCGAGGATCGCGACAAACGGCCGCTTGGGATCTGACAGCGCTCGGCCGAGGTACTCGAGCTCGCGCTCCATGAGGAGTCCGGCAACCGCCGGCTTGAGATGCGCTGCAACACCAGCCGTGGAGCTATGGGCTCGATGCGCCGAGCCGAACGCATCGTTGACGAAGAAGTCTCCCAGCTCGGCGAACGCGCGAGACAGCTCGGCGTCGTTCTTTTCCTCGCCAGGGTGAAAGCGCGTGTTCTCCAGGAGAAGGATCTCGCCCTCGCCTAACGCTTTTGTCGCGGCGACGGCAGCGGGTCCAGTCGACTCGCGGTGAAACTTCACTGGGCGAGGGATCAAGTAAGCCAATCGATCAGCGACGGGTTCGAGCGAGTACTTGGGATCAGGGCCCCCTTTCGGCCGTCCAAGGTGCGACAGCAGTACCACGCGCGCACCCGCGGCCGCGAGGGCCTCCAGGGTGAGCAGCGCGGCACGAATGCGCGTGTCGTCGGTGACCTTGCCATTCTCGATCGGAACGTTGAAATCGACCCTAACGAGCGCGCGCTTACCGCGTATCTGCCCCGGCGCGAGATCGCGGATCGTGAGCTTGTTCATCTACAGTTTGGATCCGATGAAGCGGATGAGATCCAGACAGCGATTGGCGTAACCCCACTCGTTGTCGTACCAGCCGGAGACTTTGACCAACGTGTTGTCGACGACGTTGGTGTTCTTGCCGTCGATGATGCAGGAGTGCGGGTTGCCGATGTAGTCGACGGAAACCAGCTCTTCCTCCGTGTAGGCTAGGATTCCCAGCAGATCGCCCGCTGCCGCTGCCTGCATCGCACCGTTCACGTCGGCGATTGTAACGGGTCGCTCGACCTCGACTGTGAGCTCGGTCAGCGAGACGTCGGGCGTGGGAACGCGGATGGCAATGCCGTCGATCTTTCCCTTCACTTCGGGAATCACGAGCGAGGTTGCCTTCGCCGCACCGGTCGTCGTTGGAATGATCGAGAGCGCCGCTGCGCGGGCACGGCGAAGATCTTTGTGCGGCAGGTCGAGGATCTGTTGATCGTTCGTGTACGAGTGGATCGTGACCATCGTCCCGTGGACGAAACCGAACGCGTCACGGATCACCTTCACCATCGGCACGAGGCAGTTCGTCGTGCACGAAGCGTTGGAGACGATGTGATGCGACGCGGGATCGTACTTCTGGTCGTTCACGCCCATCACGATGGTGATGTGCTCACCTTTGGCCGGCGCGGAGATGATGACTTTCTTTGCGCCGCAATCGATGTGCTTTTGCGCGTCGGACGCGCTCGTGAAGCGTCCCGTGGATTCGAGCACGATGTCGACGCCGAGATCGCGCCAGGGAAGCTTCGCCGGGTCCTTCTGCGACAGCACTCTGATCTCGTCGCCGTTGATCGTAAGCGAATCGGCAGATGCGGTGCAGGATCCGTCGAAGTGCCCGTGCACGGAGTCGTACATGAACAGGTGCGCGAGCGTCTTGGTGTCAGTGAGGTCGTTGACGGCGATGAAGTCGATGTCGCCGAGATTCAGTTCCTTGGCAGCTCGCACGACTTGGCGGCCGATGCGACCGAAGCCGTTGATGCCAACTTTGTAAGCCATGGTGTAATGGATCCTCGTTAGGTTGGCACGTCGCCCGGTGCGCGGGCGCGGCCAAATGTCACGTATGCAACGGAGCGGGCGCCAGCGGCAAACATTGCCGCCGCGCACGCGTTCATGGTGGCACCCGTCGTGATCACGTCGTCGACGAGGATCAGGTGCGCGCCACGACAGCGCGCCCGGTATGCCGCCACGAGATAGAAAGCGTCCGCAACGTTGACTAAACGCTGCTGCGGTGTCAACGCCGTTTGCGACGGCGTATCACGGATGCGCTCGAGCGCGGTATTCCACACGGGGATTTGCCAGTGCGCTGCCAGCTCCGACGCGAGAACGGCGCTCTGGTTGTAACCACGCTCGCGCTCGCGCGCTCGGGCGAGCGGAACAGAGAGCAGCGCGTTACGAGCACCGGGCCGCAGGAGACCGTCGAGTCTCGATACTCGTTCAGCCATCGGCGTCGCCAGCGCTGGCCATCCCCTGTACTTGAGCGCGTGCACGATTTCGCCGCCGCTGCCGCCCGTCATCCAACACAGTGACCGCGCGAGGCCAACGCGATCGTCGAGGTTGTGGCACCAGTTGCACGAGGACCGTATGCCTGGATGTCCGCAGCGCTCGCAGCGCGGGGATCCGAGCAGCGAAAGACGCGCGACACAGACGCCGCACAGC
>DASYRX010000396.1:0-7894 GCA_036003845.1 Gemmatimonadaceae bacterium
GGATCCTGTTTGCTGTTGTCGTCGGTGCCACCGAGTAGACGCCCCGGAACAACGACGACTGCGTCGCCTGTCTCACGGATGAGTTTGGCACGTCTGCCAGAATAAACCTCACGCGGAAACGCCGTATCGCTTTGTGCAGCAATATCTTGAGAACTGGCAAGCGCGACCGCTGCGGCGATCATCAACATTCTGTGAGCTCTCATAGGCGCGTTTTTCTAGAGTTGATTCGCCTTCGGTGCCCGCCCAGATTCGCTCATGTGAGCGAAATCAGCCAGAGACCGGCGAGCCCCCAGCCCGTCGTCAAAGCGTTGGACCGCGTCATCGCGGCCGCCGAGCGTCTAGCGGCACAACCCAACGCCGCGGCGAACGCTGAGCATTTCACGGCGTTGCTGGAGCAGCTGCGCGCCTTACGCACGCGGGCAAGCAACGGCGAGACGATCACCACCGACGAATTGGGCGCCATCGTTCGCGTCGTTTCGGACTGGTTGCCGGACGAGCAGTTTGGGCTGATTGGGCAGCTAGGCGCAGTGGTGCGTGCGACCCAACGCAGCGGCGGTCGCAGCCGCGCCAAGCGCCGAACGGTTCGTTAGGCTATTTCGGCCCGCCGGCCCCGCCGCCCTTCTTGGCGCGCACGGCCGTCGTTGGATAGGCAACGTCCGGTGGTGGATCCCCACGAGGCCAATCGCGTTCCTTCGTCTTGAAGTCGGGGCGTGGCCTTCTGTTGATGAACGTGGCGACGTCGTACGCCTCCTGAGCGGACAGCGTGCGCGGCGCGTTCTGCGGCATCAGCTCTTTCACAAACGCCGCGGCAGTTCGCACCCGCGACATGCCGGCGCCGATGTTGTATGACTGCGGCCCCCACACTGGCGGCGCTGCCTGCGTCCCTTGTCCATTCCCGCCGTGACACACCGCGCACTTGCTGGCGAATATCGCGCGTCCGCGTGCTTCGTTTCCTGGAACCGGGGGAACTGGTGGGATTCCCTGCCCCACGACCTCGGCGCCCTGCGGGTAGCCTAACGAAAGAAAGGCGAAGTAATTGACGATATCGCGCATCTCGCGACTCTCGGGAATGAGCGGCCGCCCATTCATGCTGCGCTTGAAGCAATCGTTGACGCGATCCTCGATGATCTGCACGTAGCCGTTGCGCGCGCGATACTGCGGAAAGCGCGCGTAGACTCCCACCCACGGCATCGCATTTTGCTGAGTGCCATCCTGCGCGTGGCAGCTGACGCAGTTCAATCTGTTCCCGACGTACGATCTGAGAGAGTCACGCGTGTTTCGCAGCAGAGCGCGGCCTCGGCGCACTGAGCGGAGCATCACGGTGTCCGCGATCTCCGCTTCCAACGGCACGCGGAAGGCGACGCGGCGCACCAGACTCGGCGTTGGAAGGGTGGCCGCATCTACTTCGTTGGCGGCGCGCGAGGTGTCCGCGACGAGGCGCTGATCGTGACGCTCGACCTTGCATGCCGCCGCGATCATGGCGACGGCGGCGCTGACGATTATTGACCGAAGAGAAGCGGACCTGAGTACCATATCCCGATCCTGACGCGTGCGTCCTACCTTATCCGCTCTCACGCATTACGGCAACTGAGCAGAGCCATGCAGCGGATCGCGATCGTGGAGGGGGACATCACCACGTTCGACGTGGACGCCATCGTCAATGCCGCCAACACGACGTTGCTGGGGGGCGGGGGCGTTGACGGGGCGATTCATCGGGCCGCGGGACCCGAACTGCTTGCCGAGTGTCGCACGTTAGGCGGCTGTGCGACAGGGAGTGCGAAGATTACGCGCGGATATCACCTCAAGGCGCGCCACGTGATTCATGCGGTCGGACCGGTGTGGCGCGGTGGATCGTCTCATGAAGCCGAACTGCTCGCGTCGGCATATCGGACTTCCTTGGAACTGGCGCGAGATCACAACCTCAAGACGATCGCCTTCCCTGCGATCAGCTGCGGCGTCTACGGCTATCCTATCGACCAAGCCGCTCGAATCGCCCTAACGACTGTCAACACGTTTCTCAGCACTGAGCCGGCGATCGAAAAGATCTATCATGTTTGCTTTGGATCAGCCGTTCTGAATGCGTATCGCCAAGCGTCTGAAAGGCTCAGTCTCTAACGATTGTAGAGCTGAACCACAGAGAACACGGAGACCACAGGGGAACTCTTTAGACGCGCCGCTACGGGAGTATTGTCGCGCAGGGCGCGTTTGGCGTTGGGCTGCGTGGAAACAAAATTGTCCATGCCTCCGTGGCAGCTGCTGTTCTCTGTGTTCGTTGTGTTCTCTGTGGTCAAGCTTTGGATCTTGCGTCGCAGCGCGGCGAGCTAGAGCCGGTAGAGATACGAGAGCTTGACGAAAACGGCGTCGTTTCGCCGCGTTAGGTTGCGCAGGCTCATTGGCTCGGCACCCACATCCGTTGCGCCGTAGCCGGCGAAGAAGACCGTGCCGGGCGTCGGCTGCCAGGAAAAGAGCCAGTCGACGCGCAAGGAGTTGTTCGACTCTCCCGTTAGGCGCGCGAATGTTCCGTCGCTTCGCCGCTGGAGCAGCGCGCCACCTGTGCGCGTGTCATCGCGCAGATCGTCGACCCAATCCGAGTCGTACTGACCAACGACTCGCAGGAAGATCGCCCGCGTCGCTTGATACTCTACCTTGAGTCGCGGGATGCGACGCAGCCCGACAGTCGTGCGGTCGCGCCGATTGTACTCCTGATGCTGATACTGCGCGTCGACGCGCAGCTGGTCCGTCGGACGCCAGACGACTTGCGCGGTGCCTATCGCGATATCCGCTGTCGCCCACTCGAAGAAATTCTCGTCGCGGCCAAAGATGTAGAACAGGTTCGCGCTGAAACGCTCGAACTGCGGCGTATCGAGTCGGAACACCCAGTCGACGTTGTACAGTCGCGGTGTGCCAGTGAACGGAATCGTATCTATGCGCGCAGGCGTTCGACGTTCGACGTAGTAGTTAGGGTACAGCCCCGCGTCGTAGCCGAACGACTCGAGAAAGACCGACATGCCCGCGGACCATCCGCCCTTGAACAGCAGGTTCTCGTTGAAGTGGAGCTTGCGGTCCTGCGCCGCTCGACCGTCGACAAAAGCGTCATATACCCACGTTCCATCGAGCGCGAAGCCACTCGTGAAGGCCTGTATCGTTTTCTCCTTAGCTCCGAACCAACTGAAGTTGTGATCGAAGCGACCGCCGACGATTCCGCGTCGTCCGATGAAGCCCGCGTCGGCGCGAAATGCCGAGTCGATTCCGTTCAATCGGTAGGTGAGGTTGAAACGGCGCCCGCGGCGCTGCACGACGGCGTTCCAGATCGGAGCGTTGAACGCTCGGCCGTTCGCTTCGGTCCAGCTGTGCGCGTACTGGAAATTCGCCGAATACATCTTCTGGAACACAAGACGCCCGTCGAGTCCCGCTACGCGGTTGTAATCGTTTCCATCCATGCGATCCGTGTAGACCATGCCCAAGCGCGACTGCGAACCAAGGTCGCGTGAGAGTCGCAGGATGTTGTAGATCGGATGATCGTTAGGGTCCGGAGTGCGCGACTGCAACTTGTCGTCGACAGCAGAGAGAACGGCGAGGTTGGTGCCTAACGCTTTTCCCGTGAGCTTGAATGAAACGTCGGGCTGGGCGATGCGCCGTGTGTAGACCAGGTTGTTCGTGACCTGGAAGTTCTCGATGCCATCCAGGAAGAACGGACGTCGCTCCGGAAAGAAGACGGCGGCTCGCGGATCGAATTGCAGCGCGCCGACGTCGGCTTCGACCTGCGAGAAGTCGGGATTGACGGTGCCGTTCAGCGTGAGGTTGTTCGTCACACCCCACTTGAGATTGAGGCCGTAGTCAGGACCGTCCGTTACGCGATCACAGGGACCCGCGGCGCACTCTCGTCCGGTTTTGTACACGACGCTGGGAATCGTTTCCAACACCACGCCGCGGGAGAGACCGCGCAGGCCCCTGAGGCGTCCACCCTGCGCGAGGAAGGACGCGGCGCCGCGGCGCGCCGGCGCCCAGCTATCCTCAGCGCCGAGGCGCTGCACCTGCCTAACGACATGAAGCCCCCAGTCCTGCACCTCCTGCGATTGATAGCGCAGGCTCTTGAATGGAATGCGGACCTCCACTTCATAGCCGAACTCCGTCAAGTGCCCTTTCGACTCGAAGACGAAATTGGCGCTCAAGTCAGCCGGATCGCGCGCTCCCGCGCCGCTGCCGAGCGTCCCGCTCCCGCGCTGCGTGCCCTGCCCTTCGTTCAGAGTGCCGTCGGCCTGAACGCCTAACGGATTGACGGCGAACACGAAGGCCTGCCGCTGGTCATTGAACGTGCCCAGCATGATCTGCACGTGATCGTCGGCCGTGATCTTGTCCCGGTCGGCGAGGTTCGCGTTCACTGACCCCGGCGGTGCGAAGGCACGGATGCCGAAATAGATCGCCGTCGGCGAGTACCAGACCAAAACTTCGGTGGAGTCCGCGGCCGGCCGACCATCCACAGGAGAGAACTGCGAGAAGCCAGTGAGCAGCGATGCCGCTGCCCACACGGGCTCCGTCAGCGATCCGTCGACGGTAATAACGGTGTCGATACGGCGCGCGGCGATGTCGAGTCGAGAGGCTCGACCCACAAATACCCGCGACGCGCCATCCTGCGCGATCGCAAGCTGAAGAAGCAGAAGACCTTGGAGTATCATCCGAATCCCGAAAACCAGCGTGCGACAAGCTAGTGCGGGGGCGCGCGCTTGGCTGCGTGAGAGTGTGGTGCTTACGGAGAGCCGCCGATCTTTGCTGCTCCCATATCGATCCTGATCTCGAACTGCGCTCTTCCGGTGGCCGAGAGGTCCGCTGCCACTCGCCTCCAGTCGGCATCGAGAGGCGCCTGCTCGTCGGACTGGTAGTAGTACTTGGCGGATCCCATGTGCATGCCTGTGTGCGCGCGCATGAGCGCCAACGCGTCGACTCGTTCCTTGCGAAGCAGGCGCAGCTCGTCGCTTATCGCGTGATCGCGTCAGGCTCGAAGGCAATGCGCCGCCGCAGAATGAGCGGCCCTGGACGTGCTGCGGCGACCAAGCGCCTGACGATGCGGTCGCGGATCCAGGCCCCAAGGGCCACGCTACGGAACAGAGTGAGCGTCAGTATCCGAAGCACGAGATAGTTGGCGGGCGTCGCCAGCAACTGATGCAACTCGCTGAAGCGTGTCTCCAAGGTCAGCGAGCGACGCCTCCAGATACGACGCGACGAGCGGAATGAGATTATGCGTATCCGTGGTAGCGGTGTTACAACGTTGCAATCGCGCGTTGCGAGCCAGCAGTGGCCGAGGTAGGAGATTCCTAACGATTTCATATCCCGGATCGGCGCCGCCAGACTAAGCGTACGCGGAATCCGCGGCCATTCCTCGCCGGGGGGGGTCGAACGACTAGAAGACGAAGGGGATGAGCCGCTTGGTTCGCGTCATGTACTCGCGGTAGCCGGGAAGCAGCGCCGCCGAATGGCGCTCCTCCACGAACATGCGCGTGACGAGAAACGCCCCCAGGAATCCCACGATGTAAATGATGCTGTAGTACGCCTGCAGAATGAGCGCGGCGCCGATGAAAAGGATGACGGCACCAGTCGTTCCGGGATGCCGCACGTAGCGAAAAAGACCTGTATCGACAAGCTTGTGGTCGGGGCGCACCTCAACGTGCGTCGAAAGCTGCTCGCCTAACGTGTCGATCGCCGAATAACGGATCATCGTGCCGGCAGCCGCGAGTACCACGCCGATCGTGACTACCGACCAGGAGATCGGCCGCGGGACAAGGAAGAACTCGATCGGCGGCAGCAGAAAGCTCCCCGTGACGCCAAGATAGATCGGCAGGAAGAGCCACTCACCCGTGCGCTGACCGACGACGGGGCTGGGACGAAACACTGACTGTTCCAGCCAGCGGTAGAAGAGGACGACCGCCAGCCAGATGAGTGGCCGCGTCCATTCGCGCCTGAGGTCCAGCAGGACGGGCCCCAACGCTGCCGCCGAACAGACCGCCGTAAACAGCAGCAGCTGCAGCGTGAAGAAGCGTCGTGGCGCGGCCGATGTTGTCACGTTAGGCAACCGCCGAGCGAACTAGAAAACAAACGGGATCAGCCGCTTCGTGCGCTTCATGTAGTCGCGGTAACCCTGGAGGTTGCGGCCCAGCTCGGCCTCCTCGTAATAGATGCGGATGAGCTGCGTCGTCCAGAACACAAAGCAGATGAAGAAAAGGCTGTAGAAGCTCTGCAGGATGAGCGCGGCACCCATCGTGAACATCATGACGCCCGCATATCCCGGATGCCTGATCACGCGCATAACGCCGGTGTCGACGAGCTCGTGGCCGGGGCGCACCTCAACGTGCGTAGAGAAATGCTCGCCGATCGTCTTCACGCTCAAGTAGCGGAGCCATGTCCCTGTGATCGCGAGCGCGATGCCGATCACCATCCACGGGACCGAGAGCGGCCGCGGATGCAACGCGAATTCGATTGGTGGCAGCACAATGCTTCCCGCGAGACTCGTCCAAATGGAGTAAAACAACCACTCTGCCTTACGCGTGCCGTGAACCTCGCGCGGACAGAAGACCCGCTGCTCGAACCAGCGGTATCCGAGTACGACCGCGAGCCAAACGAGTGGCCGCAGGAGCTCGGCCGACATGCCGGTCGCGATAGGACCTAACGCGGCTGCGAGGCACACGACAGTCCATGCCATCAGCTGTGGCGTGATCATTCGGTGGCGAGTTTCAACCATGGAGGTCTGAGGTCTGAGGTCTGAGGACTACCAGAGTCTCCGCGAGGCCCAAGCGCTGAAGACCTTGAACAATGGCAGAGGGAGCAAAGAGATTGCCTTACGAATGCGTACATAACGTGGGCTGCTGCTGTCCGCGGACTGATGCGCCACGCCATTCGGTGAGTAGAAGTAGTTGGGAATCGTAAACTGCTCCCCACCCCATTTGCGCTTATACGCGAGCAGCCCTTCCTGCAGCGGTGAGTCCGCACCAAAGTAGAACGACTGAAAGCCCGAGACGGCCGACCAGCGAATCGCCTCCCAGAAAAGGAGATCGTTCACCCGGGCATCCTTCGCGTCTGGGTTGGAGCCCATGTACGCGGAAACGACCTCGCGCTTGTAAGGCAACACCAGAAGGGCGCCTTGCGCGACTCCATCCTTTTCGACCAACAGCAGGCGGACGCGACCGCTAGGAAGCAAATGCCGCCAGATCGCTTGAAAGAAAGCAAATGGATATGCCGGCACGCCTTGCCTTTTGCGCGTCATCAAAAAGACCCGATAGAACGTGGCGAGGTCGGACTCGTCGCCGCTCCAGCGCGGGATCATCCCGGAGTTGCGCGCCTTGTTCACAGCGCGCCGAGTGGGAGAGCGAAAGACGTCGTTCCAGAGCTGGTCCTCGCCCATTGCCACTGGCACGACAGTGGTGATCCAGTGTTTCTCAACCGAATAGCCGGCCGACGTCAGGGCGTCGTCGAGGCCAGGAGGCGGAAATTTGAGAGCCACCTTCGCCTTCGACTTCCGAGCCAATTCGGCAGCGGCCAGCGCGAGGTGATGCGCGACAGAAGAATCGTGGACAAGCGGACCGCCTTTGTCGCGAAGCGGCACGGAGACAAGCGCCTTGCCTCCAATTGCTCGTACTTCGAAAAGCGGAAGGACACCGACGATGCCGCTCGACGAAATAGCTCGCAGGTACCTGGCCCGGTGGCCGAGGCTCTCGACGGTCGCTCGACGCCAGGCGAGCGTGTGGTAGATCGTCGCATCCGGGTGTGATTCGACGAAGGCTTCCCACGCAGGCTCCTCCTCCTCGCGGAGTAGGTCCACTGCATAAGAGACTTCCGGACGCGCTGCAGCGCTCATCTGGTCGCCAAAAATAAAGCGGGGCCGCCCCGAAGGACGGCCCCACAT
>DASYRX010000397.1:0-8072 GCA_036003845.1 Gemmatimonadaceae bacterium
GCGCACAGGGCCACGAGGGCAAACCTAACGCGTACGTCTGCAAGCGACGGCAACTGAAGCATCAGCTGCTCCGAAGTAGGCGAACCAAAGCTGTCAGCTGACAGCCGGCAGCGGACAGCTAACAGCAGCTGCCAGCCCGCGGTATTTGAATGGCGTCCTGTCGTCCGCTGCGCAAGATGCGCGCACCATAGCCCGTGGGCTTCCACCGGCGACTACATTTGGTGTCTCATTTGGCGCGTTTTCAACCCCCACACTGGCCGTACACATGTCGACCAATCGCCGAGAGTTTCTCGAACGCACCGCCGGCGCCACGTTGCTCGGCGCTATCCCCTTTGCCCTCAGTCCTACTGCGTCCGCGCTGGCCGAGCCCACAAGGACGAGCGACGAGTGGGACGTCACATGGGGCAACCGCCTAACGGGCAAGCACAAGGCCGTCTTCGACGTGCCGGAAGTCGAAAGCGGCTATGGCGTCTGGCGCGCCTCGATCTGGGCGCGGCAATACGTCGAGGTCCTCGGCGCCAAGCCTAACGAAGTGTCGACGGCGCTCATTCTGCGCCACAACGGCATCGTCCTCGCCATGCAGCAGCCGTTCTGGGACAAGTACAAGATCGGCGAGACGAAGAAGGTGCTGCACCCCATCACGCAGCAGCAGACGGATCGCAATCCGGCGCTGTTGTCGTCGGCGCGTGGCGAGGTACCGGAGCAATTCGATGCCGCGGCGCTCGATCGCTTCATCGCCCGCGGGAACATCGCACTTGCTTGCAACCTGGCGCTCGCAGACTGCGTCGAGCTGATCAAGACCAAGGATGGAGTTGCCGAAGATGAAGCGCGCAAGCGGGCGATCGCGTTCCTCGTCCCCGGCGTGATCCTGCAGCCGAGCGGCGTATTCGCAGCGGTCAAAGCGCAGCAGGCCGGCTGCCATTACGTCCGCGCGAGCTAACTGACGGGCCCGCGCGACGGTGCGTCGCCGAGCGTCGATCGTGCCGGGACGATGCTCGCCAAGCGACGGAGAGCTCTGCTCGTGGTGCTGCTCTTCGGCACCGCGGGCCTGTTCGTGGAGCTTCTCCTGCTTGGCCACATAGACGGTGCATGGCAGTGGATACCCGTCGTGCTGCTCGCATGCGGGGCTCTCGCGATGGCTTGGGAGCTCGTTAGGCCAAGTTCGCTGAGTCTCCAGGTACTACGTGCGCTGATGGCGCTATTCGTGGTAAGCGGGGTCGTGGGACTGGCGCTGCACTACAAGGGCAACGTCGAATTCGAGCGCGAGATGTACCCTGCGCTGGCCGGATGGCAGCTGTTCAAACAGGCAATTACGGGCGCAACTCCCGCCCTCGCCCCGGGTACGATGAGCCTCTTTGGGCTTCTTGGTTGGCTCCTTACCTTCCGACAGAACAATTCCCCGTTGGAGTGAAATCATGATGTGTGTCAGCGCAAGGGCCGCTGCCTTCTGCATGTCCTTCATGTTGTTAGGCACTACAGTCACGGCGCAGGTCGGCAAGCCGGTGACGATCGTCGACGCAAACCTGGCCACTGATGCCGAGCTCAAGGCGATCCCGGGGCTCAGCGACGCGCTCGTGAAAGAGATCGTGGCCAAGCGGCCGTTCGCGAGCATCACGGCGCTCGATGCGGTGCTGGCACCGCTCACGAAGGAGCAGCGGACGGAGGTCTACAAGAAGACCTTCGTGCACATCAACCTGAACACGGCGTCGAAGGATGAGATCCTGCTGATCCCCGGTGTCGGCAACCGGATGCTGCACGAATTCGAGGAGTATCGGCCCTACAACCACCTGGCGAAGTTCCATCGCGAGATCGACAAGTACGTCGATGACGCCGAGCTGGCGCGGTTGGAGCAATACGTGTTCGTGCCGATCAATTTGAACAGCGCAAGCGACGCCGACATCCTAACGATTCCCGGGATGGGTCAGCGTATGTTGCACGAGTTCAAGGAGTACCGGCCGTATCCGGCGATCGAGAAGTTCCGGCGCGAAATCGGGAAATACGTGAACGCGAAAGAAGTGGCACGGTTTGAGCGCTTCGTCACGATCCAATAGGGTCAGCCAGCTCAAAACAATTAGCTCTGAGTGGCCAGTCCTGACGTCAGAGTTTTCGGAATGAAATGTTCTCGGCGTGCAACCGAGACATGCATTTCGAGAATTGGGCATTCTCAGGACTCTGACGTCAAGACTGCCTGCTCAAAGCTAGTTCTTTTGAAACGATCGCTTCGTTCAGGATGCCCGTTGAAGCACGTCGATCAATGCGCTGCCTAACGGCAAACCGGTGCGCTCCTCGATCCACGCCCACTGCCCGTTGGGGTTGAGCTCGAGGAAGACATGCTCTCCTTCCGGCGTCACGACGAGATCGATCGCTCCGTACGCGAGGCCATAGTCGCGCACCAATAGTCGGCACGATTCCGCGAGGTGGTCCGGGATCGCTGTCGCCTCGTGCGGTGGAAAGCTCGCGGGATCGTCCCAGTTGTGGGCGCGCCGGTCGATGCTCGTCCCGTCCCGCTCTTGCCGCAGGATCCGGCAGGCGAAGACCTGCTCGCCGAACACGCTGATCCTGAGCTCATAGGCTTCGGGTGCGAGAGGTTGAAGTATTCCGGCTGGAGCACGGATGTCGGCGATCGAAAAGCCGCACTGCTTCGCGCGAAGCACCTGATCGAACTTGTCGGACGCTGCGCGAATCGCCGCCGGGGACGATACCCACCTCGCGTGGCTTAGTCGTTGCCACAACCCCTGCACGAAGACGCCACACTCCGGGCGGGCGATGCGCCGCTCGGACGTTGCGTACGACTCTGCCAGATCGCATTGGCCCGTGCGCCGATACCAGACCGCGTCGACGTCATCGATGGCAATGCGATGACCGTTGATCTCCAGCGTTTCCAAGCCATCGCCGTCGACGCTGTACGTTCCCGAGCTCTGCCGCTCAAAGTCCTCGAGATCGAATCGTAGGAACGTGTATCCGCGGCGCTCCAGCTCTTTCTCTATGCGGTCTGCGTGCCGATCGAGCCGTTCTGTGACGATTAATGTGAGTCCCATCTCCACCACCCTGCCCTTTCAACCAGCACTGGGGGAGGTGGCAAGAACAAGGCCTATTGATCGGTCAGCGTACCCAGTCGTTGCGCTGTACGTCCTCGGCCCGCGCCGCGGCGTTCAACAAAGCGTCGAGCGCGCCGCGGTCAAACCAGCGGCCGGCTAGCATTACACCGCGAATCCGGCGCACGTTGCCGATGTCGGCGCGCGGATCGGCTTCCAGCACCACAAGATCCGCGACCTTCCCCGGCGCGATCGTACCCACCGAGTCGCCGACACCGACGAACGTCGCCGGAACGCGAGTCGCCGCCGTGATCGCCTCGAGCGGCGTCATTCCAAGGTGCCTGACGAGCAACTCAAGCTCGTCGTGCAGCGATTCGCCGGGATACAGCGGCATGACCCCGACGTCGCTGCCCGCCATGATTGGAACGCCAGCCGCACGCATGTCGCGCAGCGCGGCCAGGAGCGGCGGAACCATGCGCAAGAGCAACGTGCGCGTCGCCGAGTCGCGTTCGCTCAATTGTTCTCGCCAGTCGATTTCGAGGAAGCGAGAGATGCGCGGCCGGCGCGGATTGCCTGTGGACGTCCCAGCGGCGAATAACCGTTGTTGCAGGGAGTCCTCGAGCAGCAGTGAGCCGTACGCCGTGACGAGCGTGGGCACGAGCCCGGAGCCCTGTCGCGCATACTGCGCGAACAGCGCTGCCCGCTCGTTAGGCGTGAGGCTGTCCATGCGCGGCAGCGTTGCGTGCTCGATGCTGCGCTGCCCGCTGGCAACCACGTCTCGGAATGGCAGTCTGTCGGCGTGACCGACCAGGGCTAGACCTCGTTCCTTGGCCACCGCGGCGATGTCTCGATAAACAGGAAGCGACGCGACGGTGCGGATCTTTACGTGATTCACACCACGCAGCTTGATCGAGTCGATCACGCGCTCGGCGTCCGCGCGGCTCCCTATGGGAATGCGCGTGCGCTCTACGGGCTCGGCCATCTCTGAGACCGGCGTGCGTCGTTGACGCTGCGCGTTGGTCGGCGATTCGAGGTACGGGCCGGCGATCAGCATGCGCGGCCCAACGCGCTCTCCCGCGCGGATCTCATCGCGCCAGCGCAGAAGCTCGTCCATCTCGCCGCCCATATCGCGCACTGAAGTCACACCGTTTGCAACCAGGACGGACAGCGCCGATCCGCGCGTCTTGGAGAGATGCGTGTGCATGTCCCACAGGCCGGGGATGATGTACGCGCCCGACACGTCGATGCGCGTCGCGCGTTCGGGGATGCGTATGTCGCCCGCTGCGCCGACATTGGCGATGCGGCGGCCACTGATCAGCACGGTCGCGTTCGCGATGGGCGGGCGGCCGTCGACGTTGATTACCGTGGCGCCTACGAGCGCGATGGCGTCGCTCGCGTTAGGCACCGCCGACGGCGCGCATGCTATGAGCGCCGCAATGGCCCCGAAATGTCCAACGAGCCGGCGAATCATCGGCAACCTCGCTGCCTGTGGATCGTCGTTATACTCGAATCCCGGCGCTTTGGGTTCGCGACCGTTGACGGTACGAATACAGTGTCGCAAGTTCGCGCCAAACTCCAGGAGACATCAGATGACAGGAGCCGGCGGAACACCGGGTGGATTGGGGAAGTTCTTCCTCGGTGCCGCGTTGATAGTCGCAGGCTGCTACTTATTGCTGACGCGCGTGACTGTAGCGAGCGGCGGCTGGCATCTCTGGGGTTACAACGCCTTCGGGCTGTCGATGATCCCGCTCTTGACCGGCGTCGGGATGCTCTTCTTCAACGGGCGCTCGCTCTTCGGCTGGCTGCTGACGGGCGCCGGCGCCGTGATCATCCTCGCGGGGATCATCGGCAACCTGCAGATCTACTTCCGCGGGACGTCGCTGTTCGACACGCTGATGATGCTGGGAATGATGGCGGCGGGAATTGGATTAGTCGCCGCGTCGCTCAAATCAGCAGCCGCGGCGAAGAATCAAACGACGGCGCGTTAGGCCTCAACCGCCAAATAAAGCTGTCAGACGCCAGGCCACAGTTTGAAGTTTTCAGCAGGCGTTGGCAACGCAGAGTTGTTCACGCTTGCTGTGAACTTGTAACTGTCATCTGGCGTCTGACAACTTTCGTTCGTGGTTAGCGCTGTCCTTCCATGTTCGACGTCGTCGCCGGCCGTGGCGCCGCCTTCCCCGCATCCAAATCGTTCCAGTTCAGAATGGTGTTGAACCCCAGGAAGTACGTCCCCTGGGTCTGCCATCTCCAGAATGGTCGGATTCCGAACATCACGACGTGGCCGTTCCCGACTTTCGCATCTAGTACTTGGGCCCGATTCGATAAGAATTGACCGTTCTGCAAAGTCCCAGACAACAGCATGTCGTTAGGATTGGCCGGGAACTGCATAACGACGCGCGGCCGGCCTTCATCGACGTTGATTCCGAACTGCTGAGCCATCTGACGGACTTGCGCGGCCTGTGACGTATCCGCGCCGCCGGCGCCGCTGCCTGCGCCTGCCGCGCGTCCGGCCGCCGAATCCGCTTCCCACGGCGACAAGCGCAGGCGCTGCGCCATGGGCGTAATGTTCTGACTCGGCCCCTGCTGTCCACCCAAGAAAGCTGCGAACTCGCTGGGGACACCGCTCCCACCGGCGTTGAGGACGGGTGCCTGGTTGAAGTAGACGGGGAGCTGCGTACCGTCGTACCCGTAGGCAATCGGGCTCTTCTTGTCGGTAATCATGCCGCGGAACACGGAGCCGCGCGCGAACAGCGTGGCCGGCTCCTCGATCGTGATGCCGCTCGTTAGGCCGTATTCCGGGAAGATGATGCTCGTGGAGCCCTCCACGAGCAGCGTGCCGCCTTCCTTCACGAATTTCGCGAGCTCAGTCAGTCCCTCGATCCCCATCCCACCGCGGATGTCGTCACTCTGATCGAGCGCGCCAAGGTTTGGAGTAGCCTCCGCTTTCTTGTACGGCAGCGCGGGCTGAGCGGGGTTCAAGGTAATCCCGTTCACCTGCGACTGCGCGTTGCCGCCGATATGCGGGAAGATGATCACGTCATACTTCGCGCGCAGATTGCCTTCGCGGAGCTTCTGATCGGCAAAGTAGGTGTACGGCACGCCGAAGATGTCGAACGCGCCGCGAACCCAGCCTTCATCCTGCGTCCGTTGCCAGCTGTGCACGTAGCCGATGCGCGGAACGTCCAGCTCGTGTGTCTTCACGGTTGGCGCCTGTGCGACGGCCCACGCCGACAAGCCAAGTTCCTTGAGCGAGGGCTCGAGCTTCGCGCGATCCGCGTTAGGTATGATGAACGCGCCGGCTGTGAACTTTTTCCCGTTCACTTCGAAGTCTTCTTCGGCCGCCTGCATCGCCACGTCCTTGTGGCGGAAACGGAACGTCACGAGCGGATTGTCTGCGGCATGCTCCACGACGAGAACGGGGCCTGTGCCTTCGACGCCGCCCGGCGCTTTCACATCCGAATTCACCGCCGTCATCGCTTGCGTCTGAATCGCTTTGTCGGTTACGGCGACCACCTTGATATTGCGCAGCAGCTGGTACGTCCACCCGGTGTCGTCGTATGGCCGCGGATTGCCGACGGGATAGTTCTGCACCGAGAAGTACATCTCGGCGAACGTGCGGTACGGCTGATCCGCCCTAACGATATAATCGCCCGCCTGAACGTCGAAGTTGCCCGCTTTGAATGGCGCGTTGGCGGTGTGGAACTCCAGGCCTTGCGTGCGCAACGAATTCACAGCGTCCGCCACCTCGGCTTTGCGTCGCTGCAGCGCGGGGATCACCCAGGCGAACGTCGGGCCGGTCTTTCCCTTCTCGACCGCGCGTTTGTTCTTGAGCCAGTAGTTCTCGAGGTACAGCTCGTTGTTCTTCGCCACATGGTTCAGCGCGATGAGGATCGCCGACTCCTGGATGTTGGTGTTGTTGCGCGGACCCCAGGCGATCGAGGGAAGCGGCGGGTTGGGACGGAACCATTCTCGGCTCGTGACCGTGGCGCCTAGCCTAACGGTGGTGGTGTCCGGCCCGTAGCTCTGCACCTCGTAGAAACGCCCGGTCGCATTATGCGCATGGGCGGCGAAGAACATGTAGTTAGGCACCCAACCGTCGTAGAAGCCGTACGTCCACACACCCGGAACGCCGCGCTTCGTCATCTCCATCACTTCCGTCTTGGCCATCAACCACCACTCATCAATCGTGATGGGATCGAGCGACTCGTTATAAGGACCCGTGCCCGTTGACGCGTAGAGATAGCTCTGCGCCTCGTGCAGGTCGTGCATGATCGGCGGGTGCCACTCGAGAAAAAACTTGTTCACGTGCTGCGACAGCTTGAGCATCTGTCCGATGTTGTCGCGGTTGTTGTCGTGCGCGACATATTTCCCCCAATACATCAGCGGCAGGCGCTGCTGACCGCGTGGCAACTTCTTGTTGAAGTAGTACGTGTCGACTTGCTTCTCGCGACCGTCGACTTCGATCACCGGTGTGATGAAGGTGATCATGTTGTTGCGGATTGCCTGAATGAACGGCGTTTCTTCCACGGCCAATCGATAGGCAAGCTCCTGCAACATTTCCGGCCCGCCTGTCTCGGGCGAATGCATGCCGCTCGTAATCCAATAGATGGGCTTTCCGGTCTTGATGAGATGCCGCGCCTGCTCTTCCGTTGTTTTGCGCGGATCTGTTAGCGCCGCAAGCATACTCTTGTACCGGTCCAACGTTCGTATGGTCATCTCGTCGGCGACGGCCAGTACGATCATGTCGCGCCCTTCTTCCGACTTACCCAGCGTCCAGACTTTGATGCGGTCGGATGCTTTGTCGAGGGCCTCGAAGTAGCGCTGGATGTCTTTCGCGTATGTGAGCTCGCCCGGCGTGCCGATGATGCGCCCGTGGAACTTGAGCGGCGTCGGGACAGTGCTCGACGCCGGAAGGTGATCGACGAGCTCCGTCGTTATGCGCGGATCGCGCAAATACTCCTTGATCTTCTTCGTGTACTCTTCGTCGTTGCGCTGCTGCGCGCTGACTGGAATCGTCGTCAGCATGGCGAGCGCGGC
>DASYRX010000398.1:0-10913 GCA_036003845.1 Gemmatimonadaceae bacterium
GGAACACGCTGTTGCGCAACAGTGGATCGTCGTTCACGAGCGTGCCGACCGCCTTGCCGCGGCAGAGTGGATTGAGGCTCGTCGGCGCAACGAGCGCTGCCGTGCAGAGGCCCCAATTGTCTGGGGGATCGTAGTCCTGATTCGAGCGGCCGGACTCCAGTCGCACGGTCTGCTGGAAGCGGTTCGCTCCAGGGCGACCCTTCTTCGTAATGATTTGAATAACACCCGCCGACGCGTCTGCGCCATACAGCGTTGCCGCAGCGGGTCCCTTCACGACTTCGATGCTCTCGATCTCGTCGGGATTGAGATCGTTCATTCTGTCATAGGCCTGCCCCTGTACGTTGCCGTTGATGTGCCCTTCGTTGATGCGCACGCCGTCGACAAAGAGAAGCGGCTGGTTCGAGAGGTTCACCGATGATGCACCGCGTATACGGATCGTCTTGGCCGAACCGACCACACCGGAATTCGAGTTGATCGCGACACTGGGCGCCCGCGACTGCAGCAGCTCGCCGATTGTCTTGACCGGCGCGTCCTTAATGAGCTGCGGAGCGCTGATCGAAGCCACTTGCGCCGATTGCGCTTTGCGCTCCTGGTTGCCGGCTGTTCCGGTGATGACGAGCTCGGATAGCGTGACGAGCGATTGCGCGAGACTGATGTTCAACGTGGCCGTTTGACCCGCGACCACCCGCACGGTGTCTCCTCCGGCTCTGTAACCAAGGCGGAAGACCTGGATCGTGAATTTGCCGGGGCGGAGGTTCGTTAGGCGATAGTCGCCGTCCGCGCTTGTCTGCGTCGAGAGCGCAGTACCGATAACGGTGACACGAACCTCGCCAAGCGGCCGCTGGTTCGCGGCGTCTGTCACCTTGCCGGTAATGGTTCCGGTCTGCGCCAGCAGCTCGGAAGAGAGGGTCGTCATCAAGGCGACTGCAGACAGAAACGAGCGACTAGGAAACGCACGTACACTCATAGGCCTCTCCTGCAACAGGGGGGGGTGGAGAGCCAATGGCGTTAGGCGAGCCGCGCCCGAATCGGACTCGGACACTCACACGTCCCAGGGTCACATCCGCGCGTCGAATCGCCGTTTCGCCCAGGGTCAGAGCCAATGAGTGGCAGGGAATGACACTTGTCAATAGTTGAGACGGGTGTCAGCGCTCGCTGCCAGAGGACCGCTACGGTCGGCTGCGCGGAAGCCGAGTGATTTGACGCTTGCCTTGACTACGCCGGTCGTGGCTGTATTGTCGGCGGCCACGGGCTCCGAGTGGAGCCGTGAGACTCAGCGGACGCTCGCATCGCGCGGGCGGGGCGCACCTGGGGTTGCCTAACGCGGCGCGAGCGGACACACGCAGTGAACCGCCTGTGAGGAGCACCTCAATGCGCATGCCGCATCGGCAATCGGTTTTGGGCGTCGCGATCACACTGATCGCCGTCGTATCGACTCCCGCACAGGCTCAGGCCCAGCGAGATACCACGGCGGCGCGGCCGGCTGCCTGGGACATTACCCAACCGCGTGGCAAGCCTCGCACGATCAGCTTCACGACTGACGAGGGGACATGGCTCTCTCCCGACGTGTCGCCCGACGGTCGCACGATCGCCTTCGACATGGTCGGCGATATCTGGGTAGTGCCCATCGACGGAGGTGAAGCGCGCGCCCTAACCAAACAGAGCGGGATCGCGCTCAACTTCCACGCTGCCTTCTCGCCGGACGGTTCGAAGATCGCGTTCATCTCCGACCGCGACGGCCAGGAGAACATCTGGGTCATGAACGCGGACGGCTCCAGTCCGAAAAGAATCTCGAGCCAGCGAGAGAAGCGGATGGCGCTCCCCGCATGGACGCCGGACGGCAATTACATCGTCGCGCGAACCGGCGGGGATTCGAACAACGACGGGCGCGGCGAGCTATGGATGTGGCACATCGACGGCGGAGCGGGCGTGCGAGTCCTTCGGGACACCACGGTGAACGTATCGTGGCCCGAAGTTTCTCCCGACGGGAAATACATCTACTACGAGGAGATCGTCGCCGTTCCTGGCGACCGTAATCCCGCGCGCGGGTTGTACCAGCTTCGTCGCCTGGATCGAAAGACCGGAACGATTCTCGAAGTCACGAGCGGCGTCGGTCCGTTGCAGGACGGCGGCGGCGGTCGGCGGTCCAGCGGCGGTAGCATCGCACCAGCGATTTCACCCGATGGGCGTTGGCTCGCGTTCGCTCGGCGCCTCGCCGACGGCACGCAGATGGTCAAGGGTCACGAGTACGGCCCGCGTACAGCGCTGTGGCTGCGGGATCTGCAGTCGGGTGCCGAGCGGATCGTCATGGATCCGATCAACACGGACGTCATGGAGCGCAACAACAACGGCGCTCTCCCGCGCTACAGCTGGATGCCTGACGGCAAGTCAATCGTGATCGAAGAAGGCGGCAAGCTGCGTCGCCTCGATGTCGCGAGCGGGAGAGTCGCGACGATTCCGTTCACAGCGAAGGTGGAGAAGACGATCTCCGAGCGCGTTTACGCGACGTCTCGAATCAGCGACGGCCCGCTCGACGTGCACATGATCCGCTACCACACGGCATCGCCCGACTCGAAAACGCTGGCGTTCGTCGCCGTGGATAAGATCTGGCTCATGGATCTGCCTAACGGCAAACCTCGGCGCCTAACGGGCAGTGAGTTTACGGCGCAGGAGTATTCGCCGGCCTGGTCGCCTGACGGGAACTCGCTGGCGTTCACGAGCTGGTCCGACAGCGAGTTCGGTCAGCTCTGGAAGGTGGCGAAGTCGGGAGGTGCGCCGCAGCGCCTAACGCAAGTTCCTGGGATGTATCTCAACCCGGCCTGGTCCAATGATGCGCAACGCATCGTCGTCGCGCGCGGATCGGGCGAGATGCTGCGCGGGCGCATGCCGTCGGACGAGATCGCCTTCACGCTGGAATCGGTGCCGGCCGCTGGTGGCGCCGCTCAGCCGATCGTGGACGTGAACAGTCGCGGCGGAAAGATCGTCGCGCCGAAGTTTGGACCGGACGGACGTATCTTCTATCTCGAGAGCGGTCCGGGCGGCGGAGGCTTCGGCGGCGGTGGTATGCAGCTCAAGTCTGTGCGTCCCGACGGCTTCGATGTGAGGACGCATATGACGATCGACGCGAGTGACGAAGCGGCGCCGTCGCCGGACGGTCAGTGGCTCGCGTACTCGCGCGGCGACAACATGTACATCGCGCCGCTCGCATTGCCGGGCATGACCGGCGAGCCCATTCGCCTAACGGTGAACAACCCGCCCGTCGTCTCTCGGCGCCTCAGTCTCGAAGGCGGCAACTTCCCGAATTGGCGGGCGAATAACGTCTTGGAGTACGGCAGTGCGAACCGCTTCTACCGCTATCGCGTAGCAACGCGCGAGACTGACACGGTCCGAATCAGCCTGCAGGTTCCGCGCGCTCGTGCAAACGGCACGGTCGCACTTACAGGTGCGCGCATCATAACGATGGACGGAGATCGGGTAATCCCGTCCGGCGACATCGTCGTTACGGACGGCCGCATCACTGCGATCGGGGCGAGCGGTTCGCTGCAGATTCCGGCTGGTGCGCGCCGAGTCGATGTGAGCGGCAAGACGATCATCCCGGGACTCATCGACGCGCACAAACACACGACGCGCGAGGCGCGTGACATCCTCTCGCAGCAAAGTTGGGAGATGGCTTCGAATCTGGCGCACGGCGTAACGAGTGCGCTCGAGCCATCGGGTACCCCCGAAGGCATTTTCGTTATGGCGGAGAATGTGGAAGCCGGGCTGCAACTCGGGCCGCGTATGTACAGCACGGGCCCATCGATCTCGAGCGGAGCCGCCGCGCGACGCGGGAACATCGACACGTACGAGGATGCGCGCCACGAAGTGAATCGTTTGAAGACATACGGCGCGACCGCAATCAAAGAGTACCAACAGCGCCGCCGAGATCAGCGACAAAAGACAGTGGAAGCGTCGCGCGAAGCTGGTCTTAACGTCACCTGCGAAGGCGACGCCGACCACTTGGAGTACATCGCGATCGCGATGGACGGACACACGGGATGCGAGCATCCGATCCTAACGCTGCCGCTTTACCGCGACGTCACACAGTTCCTCGGCAAGGCTGAGTTTTTCTATTCGCCGACGCTCAACGTCGGAGGCGCAGGACCGTGGGGCGAGGACTTCTATTATCAGGAATCGGATCTGTGGAAGAACGCGAAGCTGCAGCGCTTCATTCCGTGGCGTTGGCTCTTTCCGCACACGGAGCGTCGTACGCTGCGGCCGGTGTGGGCCTATCCGTTCCCGATAACAGCTCAGGGCGTTGCTGACATCGTCGCCGCAGGCGGTTATGGGACGATTGGCGCGCACGGTCAGCTGCAGGGCATCGATTCACACTTCGAGCTGTGGCAGATGGCGAGTGCGATGACGCCGATGCAGGCGCTGCGCACGGCGACGATTTTCCCGGCGATGTTCATCGGTATCGACAAAGACGTCGGTTCTATTTCCACGGGCAAGGTCGCCGATTTGGTAGTACTCAACAGCGATCCGCTCACGAACATCCGCAACTCGACGGACATTCGTTATGTGGTGAAGAGCGGCGTGGTGTACGATGGCGAGACCCTGGATCAGGTCTGGCCGCAGCAGAAGCCGTTCAAGAAGTTCTTCTGGTACATGGATGGTGTGACGACGCAGCCGATGAAGGAATAGCCTGCGCGGAAAGGCGTCGCGAGCAGTGCGAGTGCGGCCTAACGACTAAACGCCGCGTTTCGAGCGCTCGTGCCTAACCGGAAAACACATTCGTGATCCGCTTCGCACGGCGGTTGCGCCGGCAGCCAAAATGTGCCGTGGCGTACCCTGCGCGTTACTTAGTGTAATCCACGAGTGCCACTGAGCCCGCAGATTAACTCTCCTGCCGAACGACAACTGGCCCCGGGTGGCGGCGAGCCTTCGGTGCGGCACAACTGGGGAGGCCCCCATGGAGATGGAGCGCGCGAACGAAACGGGGGGAGTGAAGACGGCCCATAAGAACAAGAGGAATCGCTCGCCCAGCGGTTTGCAGTTCAAAGGTGTGTACTTCTGGGCGGGCCTCATCGTTGGGCTGCTGATCGCTGCCGCAGGGTTTCTAGGTGACTCACGAGTTGGTTCTGTTTCGGCTCGTCTGCTCATCTGCAGTGGACTCGGCCTCGTGTTCGGTGCTTTCGGAACGAGCGCCACAATCCGCTATAAAGGCGTCGTTGTGGCAGGCGTTGCGGCCATTGCGATCGTGCTATTGATGATTGTAGATCGCATCATGCGCCAGAGCTTTGCGACAATACAAATCCGTAGCAACGTGAGCGGCGCAACTCTTCAATTCGACAATGGGAAAACGTATGGCAAAGAGAGCGGACTTCTGCAGGAGTTTGTTTTCCTCGGACCAAAACTCGACGTGGACCACCTCGGACTCAGCGTAACACTGCCACGAGACACACTGTCGGGAGAAAGTGCCGAGCTGCTCTTCGACTGCATCAGCAAGGCTGAAATTGAACCGCACTTCGGTTCAGGTTCTGTCATGCAGTGGAGGCTGGATTCTGAGAAGGGCGAGCTGAGTCGCGGTAACAAAGTGATCGCACGCGTGGGAGGGTGTGATAGGGCTGACAGTCGCGCTGGAAGAGCGTTCCGTTCGTTATGGCCGGTGAATGTCGCCTATGCAGCGCAGCTTGCGATCGTCGATTCGTTGTTCAGGAATCTGGAGTCGAACTCAAGCGCTGTCAGACGCGATGCGCGGCTTCGGCTTGCCGCGTTAGGTGTCAATGGCGTCTCACCGTTGCTGCGCCGGCTCGCCGTTCAACCCATCTCGTATCGAACCAGGCTCGGCATCATTGTCGCTTTGACGGAGATCATGCGCAATAACAAGGCAAGTCGGTCGACAATCGGCGGGATGACGTCGCCGCAAGATCTGGCGCGACTCCTTGACGCAGCGTCCGATCGCGATCGCACAATTCGGATTTACGCCAGCGAGTTTCTGTATGATCTCGGCGACGGGCGTGTGATCGATCCGGCCTTCGTGAAGATTCCCAGGACAGATGACAATGGCCGGTACAATCTGATTCTTGTCATCGCCGGAGCGCGGCCGGCCCTAACGAGAGTACAGCGGGTCACCGTCGATCGCCGGTTGCGTGCGCTGGCTACTAATGCCGGGCCTCGCACCAAGGCATTGATTGACAGCGTGGTCGCGGGCAAAGGAGCGGCACGGCCTACTTAGGTTGCGCTGGGGAAGCAACACGAGACGTCAGTCCTCGCGGTCAGTTAACTGCGTGTACAGATGTACACGGTTCTGCGCGACTTCACTGGCATCGTGCGTGATAGTCGCGTCATCGCACTCGAGCTACTTCGCTGGCTGGAGTACCTCCTTCCTCTCGAGCCACGTCTGCCCTTCGCGCATCCACTTCTCGGCCGGCTCACCTTTGAGCCAGTGACCGAACCACTGGTTGATGCGCCGGTGGTAGTCGATCTGGTTCTCCTTTTTCCGCAGACCGTGATCCTCGCCCGGATACACGAGCATAACGACGTTCTCACGCCCCGCGCGGCGCGCGAAGTTGTAGAACTCGATGCCCTGATGCCAATCGACCGTGCCGTCGGCGTCACCGAACTCCAGCAGCATCGGCGTGCGAAGTTCTTGCACCTTCGCGATGGGTGAATTGCGGAGATACGCTTCGGGATCTTCCCAAGGCGGCACCTCCATGCGGCCCTGTCCCGTTTCCCAGTGATCGAACTCGGCGATCCCTGGCGTCCAGTGAATCGCTCCAGGAAACGAGAGGAAGTTCGTGATCGCCGCTCCTGCAACCGATGCGGCGAAGATGTGCGTGCGCGTCGGTACGAATGCGGCTTCGTATCCGCCCCAGGAATGTCCCACCAGGCCGACCTTCGCTGAGTCGACGATGCCGCGCGCCGTAATCGCACGGACCGCCGGCTCCAGCGCTTCGAGCGTGGCTATGCCAGGGTCGCGCGCGCGAAAGACGATGTCAGGCAAGAGGACGAAGTATCCGTTCGCCGTCCAGACGCTGATGTTGTAATAGCTGCGATCCGATGGCGTCACGTAATCGTGCACAGTCTGTGATCGCAGCTCGTACGGATAAACGATCATTGGATACTTGCGCGACGCGTCGTAGTTGGCCGGATAGAAAGCGCCGCCTGAAGCGCGCGTCCCGTGCTGCTCTTGAAATCGACGAGCTCCGAGCGCCCCCAAGCGTAGTCGCTCTGGAATGGATTCGTCTTCGAGATCTGCTTGGCGGCACGCGGGCCGGGGCCGACGAACCAATCGGGAGAATCGTCGAAGCGCTCGCGCGTGAAGGCGTACGCCTCGACGCTGTCGGCCTTCGTTAGGCGACCGAGCCTCGCGTCCTCCAGCGTTAGGCGCTCCACAGAACGTCCTGCCGCGAGCCGCGCGAAGCCGTACTTCTTGAGACCCTTTGCGTAGAGCGAGAAGTAGAGCGGCTTCGAGGCGTCGATCCCTTCGGCGTCGTCCCCCGTTCGCACGTAGCGATGCACGACACGTTCGGCCGCGCCATCGCTGAGCTTTCGTCCACCTGATCCGTCCGGAGCGAGGCTCCACACATCATGCTCGTCGTATACGAGCAGGGCAGCGTCCCCTTTCGTCCACCCTGCGTACCCAGACGGTGGAACCATGTCGCCTGGCGTGTCCCAGTCGGCGTTCGCGAAGCTCGCCTGCACCTTGCCCGAGAGATTTGTGCGCGTTCCCGTCGCGACGTCATACGACCAGTAGTCCTTGCCGTCATACCAGAAGAGCCGCTTTCCGGTCGCGCTGCCGCCACCGAAGTAGCGCACCTTCTCGAGCGCCTTCTTCCGCTCGCCGCTCTTTACGTCGATGAGCCAGACGTCGCTATATGGTCGGCCGAACTTGGTCCCCCATGCGTACGCGCGGCGATCGGTCTCGGTGGCGTACTTCGCGCCTTCGAGCACCCGCGTCGTCTCGAGGAGATCTGTGCCGATTTGCACGACCTTTCCGTCGCCCAAATGCCAAGCCGTGAGCAACGTGCGCTGCAGGTCCTGCTGTTCCTGCTGTTTCTGCATCGCCATCATGCGCACGTCGTTCACGTGCCACACCTGCACGTCCGACGGCTTGATCGAGTCTGCGCCTGCTCGCGCGTTAGGCTGGCTGCCTGACGACGCGCCGTTAGGTGCGCCGTTGCCGCTACTCGCGGCGAGCGTAGAATCGGTTCGGCCACGCGCGCGGTCGCGCGGCCGCAGCCCGACAAACACTACAGATCCATCCTTTGCCCACTCCGGGCGCCGGTGCTCGGCGATGCGCATGTCCTTCGAGATGCCGGCGGCGATCGGATCCAGCTCCTTGCGTTGCTGCGTCGGCGTACTGACTCGCAGCCATGCGATTACAACGTGGGCGGTGTCGCGGAACGCAGCGTCCACGCGCGTGCGCAGGACGGCGAGGTCTTCCCCTTTGCTGCGCCATGCGAAGGCGCGATAGAGCGACGGCGACGCATCGAGAACTCTGAGCGCACCGCTGCTTCCGTCCCAGAGCTGCGTGGCGTTTCCGGTGCCGCCCTCCGTTTCCACAGCGAACGCTAGCAGCGGCCGAGCGTCGGCCCACGCGAACTCGGAGACGTTGCCGAACGTGAGTCGCGTCCCCTGCCCCAAATCCAGCACGATCATCTCAGCCATGCGCTTTCCCTCCACGCGGTAACGGCGCATAGCGAGGAAGCGCCCGTCGGCGCTGCAGCGGAAGGACTGCACTTCCGGAAACAGCTCCGTCTTCCCGCTCATGAGATTTCGAACGCCGGCGGAATCTCGGATTGGCTTCTTCTCTCTCGTCAGGCGGTCGCGCTCAGCGGGACCGGCGCCGATCGCGTAGGCAATCCACTTCGAGTCGGCCGTGAAGACGGGCCCCGATCCATGCAGCACGACGATCGTGCTGTCGCTGGAACCATTGCCGAGCCGCAGCTCGTTCTCTTCGTTGACGCGATTGACAGCGTAGGCCAGCCACTGCCCGTTAGGCGACACCGTCGCGGCGCCGAGGCTCTCCCACTTGCCGTAGTCCTTGGGAGCGACGGGTTGTTTGGTCTGCGCCGCGAGAAGAGCGGGGACAAAACAGAACGCGGCGGCGCGCACGACGCGAAGCATGGGCTCAAGCCTCTTTGTCAGGGAATCCAAGCACAATGTACAGCGGCACTTAGGGAGCGAAACCGTTCTTCAAATCGCTGCATCTAAGCTTTCCGAGAACCTCGAGACGTCCTATCGTGGCGACCGCGACCAAGCGGCCGCTTCCTGCCTTCCGGGTGATAGCCATGAGAGCCAAGCTCGCTGTGTTTGCACTGTGCGTCGTCGCCTCTCCCGCGATTGCTCAACGGGCCGAACGCTTCATGCGCGACTGTGAAGACTCCGACTACGACAGGCGTCGCGAGCGTTTCTGCGAAGTGCGCGAGATGAGCGTGCGAGTGCCGCAGCGTGCGCTACGCGTCGACGGGCGCGAAAACGGCGGCGTCTCCTTTTATGGCTGGGACCGAAACGAGATCCTGGTGCGCGCCCTGATCCGCACGAGCGCAGAGTCGAGAGATGATGCGCGGGATCTAGCGCGCCAAATCGAGATCGACGCAAACGGCGAAACCATCCACGCGAATGGTCCGACGTCACGCCGCCGATATGAGTCGGATTGGTCAGTAAGCTATGAAGTGATGGTGCCGCGACGCATCGATCTCTCAGCACGAACGCATAACGGCGGCATCTCGGTCGAAGACGTCGAAGGTCGCATGGATTTCGACGCGGAGAACGGCGGCATCTCCGTGCGAAGCGCCGGTGGCAGCGTCAATGCGCACACGACAAACGGCGGTGTGAGCGCCCGATTGACTGGTACGTCATGGAAAGGTGAGCGTCTCGACCTCAGCACCACGAACGGCGGCGTCGTCCTCGAAATTCCGCGCGGGTACAATGCGGAGCTCGAGACGGGGACGGTGAACGGCGGGATGGAATTCGACTTCCCGGTGACTATTCAGGGACGCATCAGCCGGCGCATCACGACCACGTTAGGTAAGGGCGGGCCTTTGGTGCGGGCCGTGACGACGAACGGCGCGGTGCGGATTCGCGAGCGTTAGATGTCCGCCATCTAGTACCCGAACCTCGACAAGAAGTTGTAGTTCGAATCGACTACGATATGCACTTTAGCGCCTCCGTCGACCCTAACGACACCAGGCGGTGGGAGTGGCTCTGGGAAGTAGTGCATCCCCACGTACACCGAGCCCACTTTCGCGACGTACAGGCTTGTAGGGAGCGGCTTGGAAAAACCCGGTAGGAATGAAGCCACGAAGGCGCGCAAGACTTTTGCGCAGACCTCGAGCGAGCTTACCAGCGTGATTGTCGACGTATCGACAACAGGAATCTTTAAGTCTCGACGGTGATAACCAGATTGCTCGTCGGTTGCGCTCGATAGACGCTTCAGATGGACGATCAGGCCCATCCCTTCACCGTCCGGGGGCCGGCACTGTGCGCTAGCCGTCGATGCACTGAGCAGAACGGCCGTTAGGCATACACTGAGAATAAGGGTATGCCGCCCGACACGCGATGTCTTCGCCCTGAACGATTGCATCTCAAGACCTACCCGAGAAGCGCTGTAGGTCTAAGTGAGCGCTTCACGCGAAGAAAGACGACCAACGGAAGCATCAGCGCGATAGCGAGGCGTAACAATGTGCGACCTCCATGATGGCTATAAGAACAGCGACAACCCGCCGTTCATAACTAATGCAAAACGGTAGGACTCCGTGTCCTTCCGCGAGCTAGCCAAGCAAGCGACTGAATACCGTGGGGGCGGGGTTATCGTCGCACTCGTCAGCGACTCGATCGATGCCGCTGAAGAATCCCGGGGCTTCACGCCTCGAACGCTTCCCACGCGCGTCGCACTCGCTCCATCAGGTCGCCAAACCGCGCCTCGC
>DASYRX010000399.1:0-14961 GCA_036003845.1 Gemmatimonadaceae bacterium
GTGTGGCGGCCAAACGACTCGAGAACGACGGAATCCGAACTCGCATCGTGGCTCTCCTAGGCGTTAGGCACGTCCCTGCCGCAACAGCGGACCGATCGCGCACGCGAACTGCGGCAGCACGTACTCACCATCGAGCGTATCGTTCTCCCCGAGTAGCGATTCGGTTCCATCCGCGCGGTAGACTCGCGCGTTCAGGCGGATCGGGTCGATGACCCAGATCAGTTGTGCGCCGGCCTTGAGCCAATCGGCGACTTTCTCCAGCACCTCTGGCGCATAGTCGTCCGGCGACAACACTTCAACCGCGAGATCCGGCGCCATCTCGGCGAATCCACGCGGCGGCGGCTCCGGGAGCCTCGCGTTGCTGATGAATGCCACGTCCGGCGCGCGGACCGTGTCCGGCTTGCGCGCAAGTGTAAACCCCGTCTCCGCCGCGAATACTCTGCCAAGGCCATTCAGTTGCACGTGATTCCCAATCGCGAGCATGAGCCGTGCGGCGACGTCGCCGTGCTGATAACCCGCGGGTTCGCGAATGACCAGCATTCCACGCACAAGCTCGGTGCGCTTGTTAGGAAGGTTCAAGCGAAGCAGCTCTTCCGCGGTGAGTAGCGCCTGCGCGGGCATGCGATCAATGTAGTACCGAGCCTGGGTCATGCTCCAGTCTGCGCTGTGAGCGTCACAGCAGCGTCAACGCGGATGTTCTTATGCGCATGAATCGCATCAGCAACGACTTCCGACTTGCACTGCGCGGGCTGCGCCGCGCACCAACGTTCGCTGTGACCGCGGTTCTCATCCTCGGTCTCGGCATCGGCATGGCTGTCGCGATGGTCACAGTCTTCAATGCAGTGCTGCTGCGCCGATTGCCAGTGCAAGATCAGGACAGAGTTGTTGTGATGTGGACGTATCGTGATCCCGCCGTCGAGTTTGGGACACGGCGTAGCGATGTGGACGAAGTGCGCCGAGCGAGCAGCACGATGCGCGATGTTGCCGCCGTCGCGCACTGGGGCAGCACTCCCGGTCCGTTGGTTGATGGTGATCGTCCAGTGGTGCTCAACCGATCCGTGGTGTCGGGCAACTTCTTCGACGTGCTGGGGGCTCGCGCGGCCGTCGGTCGCTTGCTCCGCGCGGACGATGAGCTGGCCGGCGCCGCGCCCGTCCTCGTGCTCAGCTATGCGTCGTGGCAGCGCGAGTTCGGCGGCGACCCCGCGATCGTTGGCCACCGGCTCATCGAGCCGTACTCGCAACGGAACTACGAAATCATCGGTGTCGCTCCGGCAGGGCTCGACTACCCGGCCGGTGCAGGCTACTGGCTCTCGTGGGCCAACTCTGGCGTCATGGCGGTCAGCGCCATCGCGCGCTTGGAGCCTAACGCGACGGTGGACATGGCACGCGCCGAGTACCTCGCGACAATGCAGCGCCTAGCGCCGGAACGTCAACTGACCGGAGCGCACATCGCGACGTTCGCGCAAGCCGTCCTGGGCAACGTGCGCCCCGTTCTGATCGTGCTCACAGCGGCAGTAGCACTTCTCCTGCTTATCGCGTGCGTCAACGTCGGAAACCTGCTGCTTCTGCGCGCCGCATCCCGCGTCCGCGAGCTCGCAATCCGCCGTGCGCTTGGCGCTAGCTATGCGGACGTCGTTAAGCAGCTGCTCGTGGAAAGCGGGCTCCTCGCCGCGATCGGCGGTGTTGTCGGCTTTGTCTGCGCTGAGGCCCTTTTGCGGGCGCTACTCGCGATCGCACCATCCAAGCTCCCGCGCGCGGACGTTATTCAGCTAGCTGGCGCGCCGGTCGTTGTCGCCGTCGCAACCACAGTCATCGCCGTCCTCATCTTTGGCGTCCTGCCCGCACTCATTGCCGCACGCGGGAACGTGGCATCGCCGCTGCGCCTCGACGCGCGCTCCGGCGGTGAGAGCACCCGGCGGCGTCGCGTTAGGCACGTTCTTGTAGCATCACAGGTTGCGCTCGCACTCGTTCTCCTTGCGGCCGCCGGTCTCGTCATTCGTAGTCTCGCACGCCTCGAACGACTGGAGCTTGGGTTTGCGGCCGACCACCTCTCCATCTTCGCGTTCTCCTGGCCCGTCACGCGCTACGACTCGATCAAAAAGCTGGTGCCGGTCGGAGAACAACTCATGCCGCGACTGCGCGCCATTCCGGGCGTGCGATCGGTCACGCCGCTGGTGGCTCCGCCCTTTTCTGGGGCCAACGTGTTCATCGCGAGGTTGGACGTCGAAGGACAATCAGCAACCGATGCCGCGACAAACCCGCTCGTCGCAATGGAGCTCGGAGGCTCAGAGTACTTTCGCACTCTAGGTATACCGCTGCGCCGCGGGCGCGGCTTCCTCGACAGCGACGACGAGAATGCGCCTCAAGTGGCGGTCCTGAGCGAGGCAATCGCGCAACGCTGGTGGCCTAACGAGGACCCGATCGGCAAACGCATCAAGTTCTGGGGCCCTGATACCCTCACGTGGCGCACGGTGATTGGCGTCGCTGGAGACATCCACTTCCGGGCGCTTCGCGACGCAAGCCCGACGGTGTATCTACCTTGGCGCCAATCCTACTGGCAGGCGATGTTCGCATTGCGCACGGCTGGGGAGCTGGCCTCGGTACTCCCCGCCGTGAAGCGGGAGCTCGCGGCAGTCGATCCGCAGCTAAACCTTTGGTACGTGCGCACAATGGACCAGCTGCTCGACGCACCACTCGCGCAGCCACGCATGAGCGCGACGCTGCTATCGGCGTTCGGACTGGTGGCGCTGCTGCTCGCGGCGATCGGACTATACGGCGTGATGGCGTCGCTGGTACGCGAGCAGACGCGCGAGCTCGGCATCCGTATGGCGTTAGGCGCTACGCAGCAACGTGTGCTTGGCGCCGTGCTGCGCCGCGCGCTCATCGTTACAGCGGCGGGCGGCGTTGTCGGTCTCGCCGGCGCGCTCGCTACGTCCCGCCTGCTCACCAAGTTGCTGTACGAGGTATCCCCCACTGACCCAGTGACTCTCCTCGGCGTATCCGTGCTGCTTATCGGCGTCGCTATCTTGGCCGCTTACCTGCCGGCCCGCCGCGCAACGCTGATCGATCCCGTCAAGGCGCTGCGCGCTGAATAGCGGCCCCCGTTACAGCCACAAGAACGCAGGATGATCCTCGCCGGTCAGCGCGCGGATCACGCGTTCGTACACCCGTGCGCCGCGATCGCCGTTCGTGAACACAGCCATCGCCTTCATCTCGCGTGGATCCGCGTAGAAGAAATTCTTGAACCCGGGATTGTCACCCCACTGCCAGGCGAAACGGCGCGCGCCGAGATCCTCCAAGCCCACACCTAATCCCCACTGCACTGCATCGTTGCATTTGATTTGCGGCGACATCATCAGATTCACGATTGCTGCTGGCGCTCCGCCCGCGCGGCGCGCCGTCACCAAGTGCCGCAGAAAGAGCGCGAAATCGTGCGCCGTCGTCAGCAAGCTCGCTGCGGCGTTAGGCGACAGGAAATTCGGCAGGACTGGAAGCGTCGGCTCCGCTGTTTTGATTGCCTGCTCGGAATCCTCCACCTTCGCCGACTCGAGCGACGCGCCCTTCGCCGACATCATGCGCCGCAACTCCAGTAGCGTCGGTCTGCCGAACGGCTGCGTGACCTCGCCGCGGCCGCTGTGTCCCGTTGCTTGAAACGGCTCCAGCTCCGCCAGCCCTACCATGCTCGATCGCTTCATGCCGAGTGGCTCGAAGACGCGCTCGCGCGCAAGAAGCGGCACGCTCTTGCCCGTCAGCTTCTCGACGATTCGCTGCAAGAAGAAGAAGCCTTCACCCGAGTACGACCAGCGTGAACCTGGGTCAAAATCAGCCGTGAGCGCCGTCGACGTGTTGTTGCGCCAGTTGCGCCAACCTCCGGAGTGACTCAACAGGTGCCGGGCAGTGATCGTGTTCGATCTTACGTCTTCCGGATTCGGCAGCGACAAATACTCACGCACGGGCTTATCGAGTGAGATCACGCCTTCGTTCACGAGCCCGAGAAAGACATACGAGAACACAGCCTTTGTGAGAGAAGCTGCGGCGTACACCGTATCTGGCGTCGCGCGTTCAGCTTCGCCCGCGCGGCGCACGCCGAGTGAGCGCGACGTGATCTTGTCACCATCGACAATCGCGTAGCTACAGGACGGCACACTCGATAGGCGTAGCAGTCGCTCGAAGTCGTCATCGCGATTCTGCAGCGACTCTGTTGATAGAAGCCGGAGGTTCGGCGGAAGCGCTATCGCGCTCACGGCAGCCGCGCCAAATCGACTGAGAGCAGAACGACGCGAAACGCCGGATGTAGGGTTGTCGCTGTTCATAATCGCGGGGATGTTATGGACGAAGGTGGGTTCTGGTTACGACACCCGGAGTCTCCAAAAGGTGAGCACCGTGCTGCACAAACTTCTCGTAGCGCTACGAAGCCATCGCCGAACTCCGGGATTTGCAGGTACTGCCGTTCTCACTCTCGCCGTGGGAGTCGGTCTCGCCACCGCGGTTTTTACAGTCGCGGAAGCGATGCTGATCCGCCGGCTCCCGGTGCGCGATCAAGACCGAATCGTTGTGCTTTGGGGGAAACTGAAAGGCGACAACACCAACTATCCATTTGGAATCGATCACGCGCGGCTCTTCGCACAGCGCACGCGCGCGCTCGGCAGCGTCGGCTTTTCCATGTACGAAGGTGCGACTCCATCACTGATTCGCGACGGCAACGAGCTTACTCGAGTGCGCGGGGCACTGGTGTCGGGCGAGTTTTTTGATGTCCTCGGTGTGACGCCTTCGTTAGGCCGCTCGCTGAGCCCGGAAGACAATCTGCGCGGCAGCGCGCCTGTGATCGTGCTGAGTCACGATCTTTGGCAACGGAAGTTCGGTGGCGATCCTGCGGTGATCGGTCGCCAGGTAACAATGCATTTCAGCGGCGTCGCTTACACAATCGTCGGCGTCATGCCGCAAGGGATCGATTTTCCGAAAGGCGCTGAGTTCTGGGCGCCGGTCGTCCCCGCGACGCCTGAAGGCAGCATGCAGTACCTGGGACTGTACGTCATCGGACGGCTCGCACGGGGCGTGACGCCTGAGCACGCACGAGCCGAGATCACCGCCTTTTTCCAACGTCCTGAAGCGACGGTGTGGGAGCGCACGTTGAACGGGGTTGTGCACACTCTGCCGCAGCTCATCGTGGGGGACACCAAGCCAGCGCTCCTTGCATTCGCGATCGCCTCGGCGCTGCTGCTGCTCATCACCTGCATCAACGTGGCCAACTTGCTGATGGTGCGAGGCCTAACGCGGATGCGGGAGATCGCCGTTCGCTCCGCGCTTGGGGCGAGCCGTGCGCGCGTGATCGGACAGCTCCTGGTCGAAAACAGCCTGCTGGCGCTCGCCGGCGGCGCGCTCGGCGCAACAGTGGCGACGGCGGCTGTGCGCGGTTTCGTCGCGTTTGCGCCGGAAGGTGTTCCGCGCATCGGTGAGATCGGAGTGAACGGAACCGTGCTGGCGGGAGCCATTGGCCTAACAGCGGTTGCTACGCTGCTGTTCGCGCTCGCTCCGGCGATTCTCACATCGCGTGTGCAGCTACAGGATGTGCTGCGCTCAGACGCGAGACAGACGGCTGGTCGCGGATCGCGGCTGCTGACGGAGGGACTCGTTGCTGCGCAAGTCGCGCTCGCCCTCGTGGTGCTTTCGGCTGCAGGGCTCGTCGGGAAAAGTCTCATCAAGCTGCAACGCGTCGACCTGGCGCTCGAGCCGACGAATCTCCTGATCGCCGAGCTGGCGATGCGCGCCGATCAATTCGACACGAAGGCGAAGCAGCTGGCGCTGCTCGACAAACTCATGCGCCGCCTGGAGTCGCTCCCCGGAGTGCGCAGCATGTCACATGTCGTCGCGGTGCCGTTCGGCGGAGGATGGGACGGCCGTCCAGCGACAGATGGGCAAACGCCTGACGAGATCGCCGCGAACCCGATGCTGAACATGGACGTCGTTTCGGCCGGCTATTTTGCCACGTTAGGCATGCCCCTGGTCCGAGGCCGCGGCTTCACGGATCAAGATCGTGAGGATGCGCCCAAGGTCGTCGTGATCAGCACGTCGGCGGCACGGCACTACTGGCCTAACGGCGATCCGATCGGCAAGCGGCTGATGATGGGGGGGAATCTGGACGAGGCGTTCACAGTCGTCGGAGTCGTGCCCGACGCGCGCTATCGCGACCTGCGCGATGCGCGCGCCAGCATCTACTTTCCGATCCATCAGACCATCTTTCCCTTCGCGCCGACAACTCTGGCCATCCGAACAACCGCGGCGCCTTCCGAGTTTGTTCCAACGCTTCGACGCGCCATAAGAGAGGTCGATCCCTCTATCGCGGTCTCAAGCGCGGCGCCGTTCGCGACGCTCCTCCGAGGGCCGCTCGCACAACCACGGCTCAACGCCTTTTTGCTGGTGGTCTTTGCCGCCGCCGGCGTCGTGCTCGCCGCAATCGGCCTCTTCGGCATCATGATGACGGCCGTGCGGCAGCGCACGCGCGAGATCGGTGTGCGCTTGGCGCTCGGCGCTACGCCGCGTGATCTCCAGCGTATGGTGTTGCGGCGAGGTCTGTCGATCGCGGGTGTGGGCCTCGTGCTGGGCGGCGCGGGAGCGTTGATGACCAACCGCCTGATCGCGGCTCTCCTGTATGACGTGAGTCCCACGGATGCGCTCACGCTGGCAGGTGTAGCCACGTTGCTGCTTGGTGTTGCGGCGCTGGCCAGCGGCATCCCGGCACGCTCAACGACCAGGATCGATCCTGTGCAGGCACTGCGCGTCGAGGGTTGACCCTACGCACCCGAGCGTCGACAGCGCCGTGAGTAAAAGCGCAGCTGAGCTTCGGGGGACTGGTTAGTCCCGTAACTGCGTCGACTGCGGCACGAGTCAAGCGATGACATCGTTAAACGGAGCCTAACGCGCTAGCGTAAAGATCGTCGACGACGTTAAATAGTTTCCCGCGGTTGACGACCTTAGCGCCTGCGAATAGGGTGCTGTCTAGCGTTTCTGCTTCTTAACCCGTGCCGCTCTCTACGCCTGCAACGAAAACAGCGTTAGGCGCCAAAGGCACCTAACGCTGTTTTTTCGAACGACAAACTACTGTTCTAGCTAGCGAATCGCGACTCCGAGAACAACCGGTACCCAGCGCAGGCTTTTCCCCGTCGCCGGAGCAACGACCTGATCCGCCGACACCTGGTGGATCGTGGACTGCAAGAAGAGGTACGTCGCGCCAAGGATGTGGAACTGGACTCCGGCGCCTCCGGTGAAGCCGAACTTCGTCTCTGCGTTGTCACCCGTAGCTCCGAAGGCCTCGCCTAACGCGGTGTTCTCGCGGAAGTCTCTGAAATGATAGACGCCCCCGCCCGCCATGAGGTAGATGCTGTGCGTCTTGGCGGAATTGAACGGGAAGCTGGCGTTCGCCATGAGCGTGGCCGAATAGACGTTCGGATCCACGTTGGGGCGACTCGCCACAAAGCGGCCGTCGTAGTTCTGCCAGGCCAGCTCGCTGCGGATCCCAAACGTGTTTCCTGTCTTCTGCCAACCAATCGGCACAGTTATCTGCATCCCTTCGATGTAGCCGAAGTCGTTAAGGGCGCCCATTGTGTAGGCTGGCCCTGTCCCTAGTCCGACATAGAACCCGCTGTTGCCGAACATCGAGCGGTTTCGGAATAGGATGAAGCGGGTGTTGAGCCGCTGCAGGGAGTCGGCGATGCGGCCGGTCCGTGCGGTGGTGGCGGTGAGCTCGGTCTTCACCGACGCCAGCTCCTCGCGCGCTGTTGCGAGCTCGCCACGAACGATATTGAGCGAGTCGCGGAGCGATGCGATGAGACGATCTGTCGCGTCCAGACGCGAAGCGAACGACACATTGACCCGCTCGAGCGAATCAATGCGGGAACGATATGACTCGGCGAGTGCCTCGAGTGAGTCGATGCGTTCCCTGGTTGGAGGAAGCCGTACCTCGCCTGCGGCTGTGCGGCGGGTGACGTCTCCTTCTCGTACAGTGGTTGTAGCCGCGTCCTTGCGGACTGGAATGCGTTGTTCGGACGTAACGCGGCGTGTCGTGTCCTGCGCGTTGGTCTTCGCCGTGACCAACAGCGTGAGCGCGGCGGCAGTAGCAATCGCGCCCCCCACGGACCTGTGGATTTTCATTGTTGCGCCTCGCCAGTTCATGGCACAGCGTGAAGTGTTTCAGTTTGCGGCCTAACAAGTCGGCCCCACTTTCAAGAGCAGCGGAGCCGCAAAACTGAGGCCGCTACCAGACGATGGATGAGCCAGGCTCTGGCCGCCGTGATTTGCGTCACGCTCGTTAGGCAAGCTCAGCCGTAACAAGCGCTTGGCTAGCGAGCTGAGCCGGAACTCGGCGTGGCGGCCTCAGCCATTCTGCCCAATCCACGGCGCGAGCATTTTTCGGCTTGGCGTTGCTCGCCTAACGAGCGCGCACGGACCCACGCGGCGCTGTGCGCGGCGCACATCTATCGTGCTCCCCTTGCACTTCTACAAGACGATAGTAAGTTGTCCTGTAGAAGTGCAAGGGGACAACATGGACGAACGGCTCGACCTCCCACAAGGCACGCTGGACCTGCTCATCCTCAAGTCGCTGTCGCTTGGACCGCAGCACGGCTGGGCGGTCTCCGAGCGCATCCATCAGATCTCCCAGGCGACGCTCGCCGTACCGCAGGGATCTCTCTATCCCGCGTTGCATCGACTCGAGCGCCGCGGCTGGATCAAGGCCAAGTGGGGCGCATCAGACAACAACCGGCGCGCCAAGTATTACTCACTGACGCCGCGTGGGCGCGCGCAGCTCGAGACCGAGGAAGATGCGTGGAATCGTCTCGTCGCCGCCGTCGGACTCGTCATGAAAACGACGTAGCGTCGTATGCTGCACGATCTCTGGAGCGATCTGCGTTATCGCCTGCGTGCGATCTTCCGCAGGAGCACTGTCGAGCGGGAGCTGGACGACGAGTTGCGTTTTCACATCGAGCGTGAAGCTGAGCGCCTAACGCGCAGCGGAATTCAGGCGACAGAGGCGCGCCGTCAAGCGGCCCTCACCTTCGGTGGCGTCGAGCAGATGAAGGAGGCCACGCGCGACGCGCGCGGCACGAGCGTCCTCGAGCACATGCTGCGCGATCTGGCGCACTCATTTCGAGTGGCGCGCAAGCAGCCGAGCTTCGCGCTGATCGTGGTTCTCTCACTGGCGTTGGGCCTTGGCGTCGCCAACGCCGCGTTCAACCTCACGTACAACGTGTTGTTCGCGCCGCTCGCGCTGCCGCATCCGGACGAGCTGGCGGTACTCGGTCGCGACGATCGGGGCGTTCGCGACGTTGCGTTCAGCTGGAACGAGTACGTCGCTTTGCGCGCGACTCCCGGCGTGGGGACTCTGGTCGCGACGCGGGGGGCTAGCGCCATTAACGTCGCAGCTGGGGCGAACAGCGCGCACATCAACATGTACTTTGTCGAGGGCGCGTTCTTTTCGACGCTGGGAGTTCGTCCACTGCGTGGTCGTTTGCTGACACCTAACGACGACGAGCGACGCGTACCGGCGGCTGTCATCTCGCCGGCTTTGGCCGAGCAGCTCTTCCCAGGCGACACGGCGGTGCTCGGCCGCAGCATCACGATTCGTGGGGTTCCGTTCACCGTTGTCGGAGTGACACCGAGCTCGTTTCGCGGAATCACTTTCCCAGGAGGTTTTTCGGCAGCGATCCCGCTCGGCACAGTCGCGATGCTGGGTCAACAGCTCGGCGCCGGGCATGACAATAGCGGAATGCCGTACGGCGTCGGCGATGATCGGCAGGGTGATAAGCCCATGTACGGTATCCTCGTGCGGTTGGCGGTACAGCCGGAGGCTGCGCGAGCTGCACTCGCACTCGTTTTTCCGCGGTGCTGCGCCACAGACAGCGCAGGCGCGCGGCAGCGCCTCGAGGTCATCGGCATCCGCAACGGCCTCTCCGGTAAGGGCGACTTCCGGAAAGAAGCGCGCTTGATATTCGCGATGCTGCTCAGCGGCATCGCGTTGATCCTCGGCGTCGTCTGCTGCAACATCGCGAGCCTGCTGCTCGTGCGCTCTTCCGCGCGTCGGCGCGAGATTGCCGTGCGATTGTCGTTAGGTGCCTCGCGTGCGCGCCTCGTCAGCCAGCTTGTTCTCGAGTCGGTCCCACTGGCGCTGGCCGGTGGCGCGCTTGGCCTCGTCGTCGCGGCGTGGTCAACGTCGGCGCTCGTTCGTTCGCTTCCTAGCGACTTGAACGACCTGAGCGACTTTGTTCGCTTTCAGTATGGACCAACGACGCTCGTCTTTACGCTGGTCGTCACTCTCGCTTGCGCCATCGCGTTCGCGGTCTATCCCGCACTGCGCGCTACGCGGCAGCAGCTGGCGCAGGCGCTCCGGTTGGACTCGCGCGCGTCGCGCTCGCGCAGGCAAGGGAATGTGGCACGTGGTGCCGTCGTCGGGCAGATCGCCTTCACGGTGGTTCTCGTTACTTCGGCGAGCCTCCTGGCCGTTTCGTTAGGCAACCTCGCGCGAGTGGACGGCGGCTTCGCCACTGAGAACATCGCGCTTGCGAGCATCGAGCCGCGCGGCACGCGCTACGAGCAGCAGGGCATCGTACCCTTTTATCGCCAGATTCTGCAAAACGTGGGCACAGTGCCCGGCGTGCAGGGCGCTGGCATCGCGACCATGGTGCCGCTCTATGGCGGCAGCAACCAGTGGATCGAGATCGACGTGCCGGGGCAGGCACGCACGTCGGATGGCGGACCTTGGATCCGCGTCGTTTACATGACGCCCGGATACCTCGGCGGTACGGGGATACGCCTGCTCGCAGGACGCGACTTTTCGGACGTCGACAATGCACGGGGCGAACCGGTGGCGATCGCCACCGAGGGATTCGCACGCAAGTACATCCGTGGCAACGACCCGAGGGACGCGTTAGGCAGGTCCTTCGCGCTGCGCGGCGGACGCGTGCCAACTCGCATCGTTGGGATCGCCGCCGACGCCAAGTATCAGGACCTCAAGTCGCCGCCGGAACCGATGCTCTATCTACCGCTGGAACAGTCGCTGGAAGCGCAGGGCGGCCAGCTGGTCGTACGCACGAATGTGGCACCATCCAGCGTCATGCGGGCCGTCATAAGCGCTATCGATGCGGCCGCACCAGGCATCACGGTTCGGCGTGTGCGCGACATGCGCTCACAGCGCGAGGCTGTCATGACCGTGGAACGACTGGCCGCGCGGCTTGCGATTTTCGTCAGCGCGATGGCGCTCGTACTGTCTGCCGTGGGTTTGTATGGGGTTGTCGCGTACAGCGTCGCGAGGCGGACGAGCGAAATCGGCGTGCGACTCGCGTTAGGTGCGCGGGCTCGGGCCGTGCTCTGGCTGGTGGCCAGAGAGACCGTAGCGCTCGTCGCGATTGGCGTCGGCGTCGGTCTGCCGCTCTCCTTCGCGGCGAACGGCGCGATGGACTCGCAGCTCTTCGGCGTTGGGGCACATGACCCGTTCGCTGCAATCGTCTCGATCGCCCTGCTCGCGGCCGTTGGGCTGATTGCGAGTATGGTGCCGGCGCGGAGAGCGACACGCGTGGACCCCAAAATCGCGCTGAGCGCGGACTAGGTACAACGGCGTCGACAGCGGCATGAGTTAGCGATAACCTCGTTAAGCAGTACGTCCGCGCGAGCGTGAAGATCGTCAACGACGTTAGAAGGTTTCACCCCGTTGACGACCTTAACGCCAACGCGGGCGGCGCTGTTTAACGTTTCTACTTCTTAACTCATGACGCTGCCGACGCACTGGAGTGGCGGCGGCGTCACTGAATTACCGTGCACGCCGCCTCGATCTTCACGCACGTCGGATCCAGCCGCGGCAGATTCAGACGAGTGAGCTCTCTGTTCACAGCGACGAGGTCAGTTTTCCATATCTCATCTAGCCGCTTCGTATAGCCGGCCAGCTCGCGCGACAGAATCCCAAAGATCTCCGGCATATTCGTCGTCGGCCGGCCATCTCCCTGTTCGCTCATTGACAGCAGATTCGCGAGCCGGTTGTTCACCTTGATCGGAAAGTTGAGCGGATCCTGGCCGCTCTGATTGCGCACCTGATAGATGTTCTCTTCGACGGCGGACGTGTTCGTCTTGAGCGTCGCGCCGCTGCTGGCGAGCGCCGCATCGGTCGATCTCTTGAGGCGATCGTCGAGCTGCGCTTTCACGCGACGGATGGCGATGACGGAACGATTCGCTTCGGTCGCTTTGTCGCGCACCATGCGCCCGAACACGTACTGCGCCCGGAGATCGGCATCTGTGACATCGGTGATCCAGGGGTTGCGCACGACGCGGAGTGCGGTCGTCGCGGTTTTGCCGTCGGCCGTTAGGCGAACGCTGTAGCGTCCAGGGGGAACGGCAGGCCCGCTCGTACTCGCACCCCAAAGAATCATGCGCGGGAATCGTTCGATACCCTGCGCACGCAGATCCCACTGCAAGCGATTGAGACCCACCGCGATCGGTAAGGGCTCGCCGGTCACCTGGCGCGCGATCCCCGCCGCCGTGCGCATCGAGTCGATGCGCGCCGAGTCGGCCGCCGTGGCGTTACGTGGCAGCGAGTCGACCTTCGTCGTGTCGGGTTCGTACGTGCGCAGCACGGTGCCGGCGGAATCGAGGATCTCCAGCTTTGCATTCGTCGGCTTGCTCTTGAGCCAGTACGAAATCGAGACGGTGGGTCCCGAGCGAACGCCGTTAGGCGGCGTGAACATGTGCGTTTCGGACGCGAGCAGCTCTGGCTTGTACTGACGCAGCGGCGCGATGTTGTCGAGCACCCAGAAACCGCGCCCATGTGCGCTGATGACGAGCTCGTTGCCCTCGACGATGAGATCGGACACCGGCACGTCAGGCATGTTGAGCATGAGCGACTGCCATGACTCGCCATCGTCGTACGAGATGTAGACGCCGTGCTGCGTCGCCGCGTACAAGAGTCCGCGACGCGTGGGGTCCTCGCGCACGGCGTGCACGTAGGCGTCACCACGGATGCCGTTCACGATCTTCGTCCACGTGCGGCCGAAGTCGTTTGTCTTGAAGATGTAAGGCGCCAAATCGTTGAGGAGCGGACGCCTAACGGAGATGTACGCAGTACCAGCCGAGAACTTGGATGCGTCGATCTGGCTCACGCGGCCAAAGTCCGGCATGTCCTTCGGAGTGACGTTCGTCCACGACGTGCCGCCATTACGCGTGACGTGCACGAGGCCGTCGTCAGAGCCGGTCCAGATGACGTTCACGTCCGTCTTTCCTGGCCCGACGCTGAATATCACGCCGTACACTTCAGGGCCGTTCATGTCGCCTGTGATCGGTCCGCCCGATTTCTCCTGTGTTTCCGGCGCGTGCCTCGTTAGGTCACCGCTCAGCGCTGTCCAGGTTTTTCCTCCGTCTCGAGTACGCCAGAGTCGTTGCGACGAGACATACATCGTGCGCGGATCGACTTGCGAAAAGATGATCGGGAATGTCCACTGCCAACGTTCCTTGATCTCTTTGGACGGCTCACCCGAGTAGAACCACGGATACGGATTCACCTCGCGCGAGACGTCGAGCCGCCGGTTGTACTTGTCGACGTAGTTGCCGTTGTTGGTGCCGGAGTAGAAGAGATCTGGGTCGAGCGGGTCAGGTGCGATGTATCCGGGCTCGCCGCCGCCAGCGACATATGACACACGCATTCCGCCCGACGTGGGATCTGCAGGAGGCTGGCCGCCGCCTCCTCCGCCGCCAAAGAATCCGCCACCGCCGGCATTCCAATTGAACGGCGTGCACAGCGTGCTGTTGTCTTGCTGCGAGCCGCAGACATGAAACGGGATGTGCTTTGTCGTTATGACGTGGTAGAACTGTTCCGTTGGATAGTCCTGCGCGGTCCAGCGACCGCCGGTGTTCGTTGAAACAGCGCCGCCGCCGTCGTTCGCGACAACCAGGTGCGACGCGTCGTCTGGATCGATCCACAAATCGTGAAAGTCGCCGTGCGTTCCGCCGAGCGTTCGCGTGGTGCGTCCAGCATTTGTGGAACGGAAGAGCGACGTGTTCTGCATGTACACCACGTCTGGGTTCTTGGTATCTGCGAAGACGTGCGTGTAGTAGAAGGCACGCTGACGGATGGCGCGGTTGTCATTGACCAGCGTCCACGTCGCGCCGGCGTCGTTGCTGCGGAACAACCCACCCTTTTCGTTTTCGACGAGCGCATACACACGATTGCCGTCGATGCCGGCGACAGCGACGCCGATGCGGCCGACCATCCCGTTAGGCATTCCCGGATTTCGTGTGATCTCCGTCCACGTCTCGCCGCCGTCCGTGCTCTTGAAAAGACCGCTCCCCGGCCCGCCGCTCGACATCTGGTACTCTTTGCGGTACGCCTCCCAGAGCGACGCGTAGACAACGTTCGGATTCGTGCGGTCGATGGCGATGTCGATGGCGCCGGTGCTCGGGTTGCGGTAGAGCACTTTGCGCCACGTCTTGCCGCCGTCGGTGCTCTTGTACACTCCGCGCTCTTCGTTAGGCACGCTGTATTTGCCGAAGGCGGCGACAAAAACGATGCTCTCGTTGTACGGATGAATGCGGATCTTGGAGATGCCGTGCGACTCTCCCAAGCCGACGTGCGTCCACGTCTTGCCGGCGTCTGTGCTGCGATACACGCCGTCGCCCGGCATGATGTTGCCGCGGATGCACGTCTCACCCGTGCCGATGATGACGAGATCGGGATTTGTCTCGCTCACAGCGACGGCTCCCACTGACGCGCTCCGTATGTGGCCATCGGTGATGGGAGCCCATGTCTCGCCGCCGTCCGTCGTCTTCCAGAGTCCTCCGCCGGTCGCGCCGAAATAAGCGACATTCGGCTGACCCTTCACACCGCTCGCCGCGATAGACCGACCGCCGCGATCCGGGCCGATGTTCCGCCACTTGTATCCGGCGAGGAACGTCGAATCGACTGGCGCGAGCTCAGCGCCTCGCGGTTGC
>DASYRX010000400.1:0-12031 GCA_036003845.1 Gemmatimonadaceae bacterium
GCAAACAAATCTGTGTGGCCTAGCGGCGATGTCGGGTAGAAGCGGATTCGGTTCGTCGGGCCCTGCAGTGCCACCAGGTGCCAACGCCCACTGTCATCGTAAATCGAAATTCGGAGAAGAGCCCCAAAAATGAAACCACGGATGACCGCGGGTGAGAGCAGATTCTGGCCCGTGACAGAACGACCCGCGTTTTTCAGCGCAAATCAGCGGATAGCTCTTGGCAGTAGACGTCCGCAATGGGAACGTGCCTGTCAGCCCCCGCCTAACATCGGTCGGACATCGCCCGAACACCGGTTCGCTGTTCTCGCCTTAGGGTCGGAGTGCGCCATTTGGGGCGCGCCGTCACCCTGTCATGCGAGGACCCAGTGGGCTTATTCGCGACCAAGTCCTTAGCTGAGCTTCACGTCGAATCCGAACGCGGCGTGCTGCGCCGCGCCCTCGGCCCATGGAACCTGACCGCGTTAGGCATCGGCTCGATCATCGGCACGGGCATCTTCGTCTTCACCGGCGTGGCCGCGTCGCAGTACGCCGGTCCCGGTCTCATCATCTCCATGCTCATCGCGGCAACGGCCTGCGTGTTCGCGGGACTGTGCTATGCGGAGCTCGCAGCGATGATCCCCGTGTCGGGGAGCGCGTACACGTACGCCTACGCGACCTTCGGTGAATTGATCGCGTGGATCATCGGCTGGGATCTCATTCTCGAGTACGCGCTGAGCGGCGCGACAGTCGCGATCGGATGGTCCGGCTACTTCGTCTCGTTCTTACGGACTATCGGCATCGAGTTCCCTCAGGCGCTGGCGATGGCGCCCGGCACGGTGACGATGGATGGGGCAGTGCACGGCATTTTCAATCTCCCCGCTGCGGGGATTATTGTCGTTGTCTCGCTGCTCTTATCGCTTGGCATTCGTGAGTCAGCGAATACGAACACCGCGCTCGTCCTGATCAAGTCGCTCGTCCTCGTTCTATTTGTCGCCGCCGGCGTCGCGTACATGAATCGTGACAACCTGACGCCGCTGATTCCACCGAATACTGGGACGTTCGGATCGTTCGGCTGGTCAGGGGTGCTGCGGGCGGCCGCGATCATGTTCTTCGCCTATATCGGATTCGACGCCGTCTCCACGGCCGCGCAGGAGGCTAAACGTCCGCAACGCGACCTGCCGATAGGGATTCTGGCATCCCTTGGCATCTGCACGGTGCTGTACATCGCCGTTGCAATTGTGCTCATGGGCATTGTGTCCTACAAGCAGCTCAACGTCCCCGATCCGTTGGCCGTTGGGATTGACGCGACCGGCCTAACGTGGCTGAGTCCAATCATCAAAATCAGCGCGCTCTTCGGTCTCTTCAGTACGATGCTCGTTCAGCTGCTCGGACAATCGCGAATTTTCTTCTCCATGAGCCGCGACGGGCTCCTGCCGAAAACGTTCAGCCGCGTGCATCCGAGATTCCGCACCCCGCACTTGAGCACGATGATCACCGGCAGCGTGATGGCGCTCGCGGCCGGGTTGCTGCCACTCACCACGCTGGGCCAGCTCGTCAGCATGGGGACGCTGCTCGCGTTCGTCCTCGTGTGCATCGGGATCATTATCCTGAGGCGCAGCGCTCCCGATCTCCCACGTCCGTTCCGCACGCCGTGGGTTCCACTCGTTCCAATTCTCGGGGCGCTCTCGTGTATGGTACAGATGCTCGCGCTCCCGATCTCGACGTGGATCCGGCTCGTCGTCTGGCTCGCGTTAGGCTTGGTGCTCTATTTCAGTTACGGCGCGCGACACTCGCTGGTGCGGCGGCCAAAGGAAGAGGCACGCGAGGCAGCGTAGAGCCACCGAAAGGCTATCTGGGCACTTGTTGGTTCACGCGGAGGCGGGGAGACAAGGAAGAAGGAAGACGGTGACGATCCAGTGCAGAACACCGCGATGCACCTCCGCGTCTCCGTGTGAGATGACGCGATGTCACGATAGTTCCGTTCTACTCCTGATCGAGTGTGCGTAATCTTGGCTGAGTTGTGGTTGTAGGAGCGCTACTGCCTGACGGCGGGTGATTCACGCGGAGGCGCGGAGACAAAGCAGGAGAAAGCCGATTGACGACGCGGTGCAGACCCTCCTTCAGAGTGGCAGCTCCGAAGTTGATAAGCAGGCCGACCGACTTGTTCGTCAGCTTGAGATACGTCAGGAGCTGCTTGCCGTGGACCGGTGCCAGTCGTTCCACAGACTTGAGTTCTACGATGACCTGGCTGTCGACCATGATATCCGTGCGGAATGCCTCCTCGAACACGAGCCCATCGTATTCGAAACGGATCGGCATCTGGCGCTCCACCTCGAATCCTCGTTTGACGAGCGCCTGTGCTAACACGGCCTCGTAGACTGATTCAAGCAGTCCCGGACCCAAGTCGCGATGGATTTTCAGGGAGGCATCTACGATGGCCGCTGTGATGTCATCAATCTCTCGCACACCGATGCGCCTCCGCGCCTCCGCGTGAGATGACGCGACGTCACGATATGCATTCGACCATGGCTGCGCACACCACACGATTGCCTGCTGTGCCTTTTGCTTGTCGGAAGCGTGTTCGCCTGGGCGTGATTGCCGTTTGCAGTTGGAACTCCGTTTGGTTCACGCGGAGTCGCGGAGAAACGATAGCCGCTGTGATGTCATCGATCTCCCGCACGCCGATGTGCCTCCGCGCTTCCCGCGCGAGCTGATCTTGATGTCACCAACCACTAGCAGGCTCAGCGAAGCCCCCACACTCGGGTCCGGCACTTTCCGATTGCACGCTGGACCAGCTCCTGCGGTATTAGGGAGTACACGCCTTGCCGCATTCTGCGGACGAGACGGTCACGGGAGGTCTCATGATGGCATACGCCGCGAACCCTAACGAGTCGCGCGGCAGCGAGCCCATTCTGCTCGCAACCCACGGCATGAAGGAGTCAGACGCCGCCGTTCGCGCGGCCGGGCAACTGTCCGAGGCGACTGGCCGCGATGTGCGCATCGTCGCTGTCCTCGAGCCACCGCCGGTGGTGGCAAGTGAATACGGTTTCGTCGTTCCGATCGAAGACCTCGCTGAAGAGCGCCGCGACGCGCTGCTCGATCGCGTGCGGAAACAATTGGCCGACGTCATCGGACGTGACGCGAACTGGCCGATCGAGCTTCGCAGCGGCGAACCGGCGACGATGATCGCGAGCGTGGCCGAAAGCATCAACGCTGCCGTGATCGTCATGGGCCTGGGGCACCATCAACTGATGGATCGAATCTTCGGCGGCGAGACCACGCTGCACACGTTGCGCGCCGCGCGCACGCCGATCTTCGCCGTTCCGCAGTCATACTCGCACTTGCCACGCCACGCGGTCTGCGGCGTGGATTTCAGCGGCGCAGGAATGGCGGCCGCGCACGCGGCATTGGTCTATGTACCAACCCTAACGAGCATAACACTGGTCCACGTGGCGCCGCGCTGGGACCTCCAGCCGACCGCGTATGCTGAATGGCGCGCCGAGTATGAGCGCGGCGTCGGCCCGGCGTTCGAGCGCGTCATACGCGAGCTGGATGCTCCGCCGAACGTGACCGTGAAAACCGTGATCCGAGAAGGGAAGACGACGAAAGAACTGTTAGCCGCCGTCGACGAAGTTGGCGCCGATGTCATCGTGGTCGGCAGCAAGGGACTTGGCTTCCTCGATCGCGTGCTCGTGGGCAGCACCGCGACCGGCGTGATCCGCGGCGCGCATTGTTCGCTGTTCGCTTTCCCGGTTGTGGCTGTCGACACTCATGCCGTCGGTCGTATGGCGATGAGCGGGGCAGAGAAGGGGCGCGGCGCCTAACGCCGCACGGCCGAAACCAGGGCGACGCCGCCAAGGAGCTTCGGCCGCACGCTGGTCACTTGAAAGCCGGCCTCCGACAACCAGGAGGCAAATTCGTCGTGCGAGACGAATTGCGCGATGGATTCGGCGATGTACTCGTAGGCGGCGGGGGCCCGGTGCCAGAGCCAACCGACCGTGGCCCCCGCAACGCGCAAATAACCCAAGTAAAGCGCGCGCCACGCCGCGGAGGCGGGGCGGAAGAAATCCAGAACATAAAGCCGCCCGCCCGGTCGCAGGACGCGCGCAAGCTCGCCTAACGCGACGCGCGGATCGGGGGCATTCCGGATCGCGTACCCGGCCGTCGCGATATCGACGCTCGCGCGTGATGCGTCGAGTCGAGCCAGGTCGCCATGTGAGAATGTCACCCGGCCTTGCAGCGCGTGGCCAAGGCGCGATCGCGCGAGCGCGAGCATCTGGTCGGAGAGGTCTATTCCCCGCACGTGCGCCGAAGGGATGGCGCGCGCGGTGCGGATCGCCAAATCACCAGTCCCGCAGGCGACATCCAGGGCGTCCACGTGCTTGCCGCCGATGTCGCGCATGATCCATTGAATCAGCTCATCCTTCCAACGCGCGTCCAATCCATAAGAGAATGCGCGAGTGAAGCGGTCGTAGCGCGGCGCGATGAGGTCGAAGATGGGGGTGACGAGCTGCTGCTTCCGCGTCGCGTCGCCGATGTACGTGCGCAGGTTGGCTCGCGTGACGATCGTCGCGGGCTTGTCGGAAGAGTATTGTGCGCTGTGTTCGGACACGGTGAGTTATAGTTTAGCCCCCACTGCGCGCCGCCCGCTGCGGTCCGGCGGTATCCCCGCATGAACCTTCCACCGCTACGTCCTCCTGGTACACCCCGGCCGCCTGTTCTGACAGGTGGAGGGGCGACTGCGGTAGGAACGCTGCCCGCGCAAAAACTGCAGCGGGAAGCGCTGCTCGAGGCCGACGCCGCGCTTTGGGCTGTGGTGCTGGCTGGAGGCATCGGTTCGCGCTTCTGGCCGCTCTCGTCGTCCAAGCGGCCGAAGCAGGTGCTCTCGCTCGCGGGCGAGCGTCCGCTGATCGCCGACACCGTGCAGCGGCTTCAGCCGCTGATCCCTGTCGATCGCGTGCTTGTCGTCACGAGCGCAGATATCGCGCCGGCTATCGAAGCGGCGATTCCCGAGGTCGCACAAGAGAATCTGCTCGTCGAGCCTAACCCGTTAGGCACGGCGGCCGCGCTGGCCTGGGCTGCTAAAGTAATTGCGAAACGCGCAGGCCCGGAAACGATCTTCTGTACGCTGCATGCTGATCTCGCGGTCGCGTTCCCGGAGCTGTTCCGACACACGCTCAAAGCCGCGGCCCGAGCCGCAACTGCTGAGGAGGCTCTGGTTGCGATTGGCGCGCGCGCGACGCGCCCCGAGCCCGGCTTCGGCTACATCATTCCGTTTGCCGGAACAGCGAGCGAGCGCTCCGCGTTAGGCGGTGCCCAGCGGGTGCAGCGTTTCGTGGAGAAGCCGTCGGCCGACGCGGCGCAGGCGCTCATTGGGCAGGGTGCGCTATGGAACACGGGCATATGTATGTGGCGCGCGCACGTCGTCCTCGACGCGCTGGAACGCCACACGCCGGAGCTTTCACCGGAAGCGATGACGGCGCTCGACGCCGGCGATCACGCAACGTTCGCCGAGCTAGTGGAGCGCGTGTCGGTCGAACACGGACTTCTCGCCCGCTCGGATCACCTGCTCGTCTTGCTCGGCGAGTTCGGCTGGGATGACGTCGGGACGTGGGGCTCGCTGCGACGCGCGCGTGAGCTCGACGACGAGGGAAATGGCGGCGTGGGTCACGCGCTGTTCATCGACGCCGAGAGCAATATTGCCCACGCCGAGGGTAACGACATGTGCACGGTGCTTTATGGAGTGGATGGCCTGCTCGTCGTAGCGCTGCCGGGCCTAACGTTCGTTACGACGCTGGAAAAGGCGACGGATCTACGCGGGCTGCTGGAGCAGTTGCCCGAATCAGTGCGGGTGCGTGATCAGGAGCGAGAGTCGTCGCCGCAATAGCCAAAAGCAGGAGCGCAGATTCACGCAGATGCTAAACTGCCGCAGATGAACGCCGATACGGCGATTTGTTAGTTACAACCTGCTGCACCTGCGTTTATCTGCGGTAGTTTCTAAGGATCTGCGTTTATCTGCGCTCCCGCTTGGGTCATTGCGCACCGTCTGCCACGTTAGGCCTCGGCGCTCCCAGACGTTTCCATTCGGCTTCGGCCGCGATGAATCCGAACGCCGCCCACTGATTGCGCACGCCTAACACACGACGCAGCACGGACTCCGCCTCAGCGCGACGACCGTTGTACAGATGCCAATTGGCCACGCCGTAGCCCATAGAGACGAGATCCAGATCGCTCGCTCCTTCGCGCTTGAGCAAGTCGTCCGGCGTCAGCTCGCCTTTGTATAGCAATAACAAGCGGTGGTACGACTGATTCTCGATGATGTCCATGTCTTTATTGATCGCCGTCAACACCGTCGCAGCCTCGTCGGCGCGATTCAGCCGCCGCAGCGTCATGTACAGCCAGTGCGACACAGCCACGAGCATGTCCGGATTCTTCGCGACCTTGAGATCCTCGCGGTACGCGCGCAAGGCGTTCTCCAGGTCCCCCTTCAAATAGTACGCGAGACCGAGGTGATACCAGATGTTGGACTGGAGCGTGCTGGTCGGTGTGTTGCGCGCGTTAGGCTGCCCGTCCGGCTCGGTAACGTCCGGTTGCCCGCGGATCAACGTGACTGCCTTCTCGAAGTCGGAGATGGCGTCATCGAAGCGACGCACCGAGATGTAGCGGTGGCCCCGATGGCGATACATACGCGCGTCGTTCGGGAACTTTTCGATCCCCTCGCTATAGATGCGAATCGCGTCGTTGAAGCGGCCGAGGTACGCCGTGCGCCTGCCTAACCAGACGATCGAATCCGCGTTATCGGGAGCCGCCTCGTAAGCCTTCCGCGCCGCAGCGAGGTTGCGCTCCAGCGTCGGACGCGCCGCAGGCGACGGCGGCGGCGAGACGAGCGAATCGCCTAACAGCGAAACGGCTTCGACGCGGCCGCGCGGCCCGTCACCCTTCAAGTATTTGTCGTACCACTGCACCATGCGCTCGTGGAAATCCACGAACTCGTTGGCCGACGTGAGCGGCGTTCCGTGCCCGCCATTCATATAGTTGACCCAAACCACCTCTTTCCCCAGCCGTCTGAGCGCGTAATACATCTCGCGCGTGTTCCCGGCCGGCACGTTGGAGTCCTGCTCGCCGGTCATGAGCAAGAGCGGCGTCGTTATGCGATCCGCGAACATGATCGCCGAATGCGCCACATACTTCTGCGGCTGTTGCCACAGCGTGGCACCGAGTCGATCCTGGCTCTTCTCGGCCGCGTGGATATTGCGCACGCCTAACCGCGGTGAGTCCGTATAAAACGAAATGATGTCGACCTTGCCGGAGATGTTGATCGCGGCCTTGAAGCGCTGGGTTTGCGTGATGAGCAGGTTTGTCGCGTATCCGCCGTAGCTCGTGCCGTGCACGCCGAGCCGCGCCGAGTCCGCGACGCCCATTTCCACGAGCTTGTTCGCCGCGGCCGTGACACCCTTGAGCCACGCTTCACCCGGGTATCCGATGTCGAATCCCACAGACGGTTTCACGACGACATAGCCCGCTCCAGCCAGGACGTTGGCCGCCGCGTCGAACGTGTCGTCGAAAAAGTCTTCGTAGACGTTGAACACGGTCGGGTACTTGCGTCCCGAGACGTAGTTAGGCGGGTAATGCACGACGGCGAACCTCGACTTGCCGTCGATGTCGTGATACGAGACCAGCTCGGTCTTGCCGAACGCCTTCGTCGCGAGCTGCGGATTAGCGTTCGTTAGGCGCCGCACGCCAAAGGGCGCGTGCACGGCGGCATAGACATCTGCCGGACGGTTGCCATCCGATATCATGAGCACGGCGGTCTCAGCTGCTCGCGCGATGCGCAGGCCTGAATACAACTTTGCGTCCTTGACGACGTCCTCGAGCTGGCGCGACTGACGATCATAGCGCACGTACCCGCGCTCCCAGCGTTGCCGCGACGCGTATGTGAGGTACACATAACGGCCGTCGGGCGTAAAGGCTGCGAGCGTGTAGCGCGGCGTCGTCGCCGCCGAGTCGCTGGTCTCCACGATGCGCTCGCGAGTTCCGCTGGGGAGCGGCTGCAGCCAGAGGCCCTGACGGTTGCTCAGGACGATGGCGTCCGCGTTAGGCGAGAACCGCAGCGGCGTGAAGCGCTCGTCCGTGCGGGTCGAGTCGCCGCCGGCCAGAAGCACCGGCGCGTCGCCGCTCAGCGCCGTCTGCACGTAAAGCTTGCCGTCTTTCGCGTACGCGAAGCGGCGCCCGTCAGGTGCCCAGACAATCGTTGTGCCTTTGGTCGTCACGAGCAGCGTGCGCGGCGGCACGGGCGTGGCGCCGCTCGTCGCGCGCGCCAGCAGCTTATTCTCCGTGCCGAAGATGATGTCGTAGTCTGTTTTCGGCGTAACGTCCTGCTGGTAGACGACGAGCGAGTCGTCGTCGCTCACCTGGAAGGCGCTGATGCCCATCTCGGGAACCAGCTCGGTGAGCTTGCCGCTCGTTAGGTCGACACGCGCGATCGAGCGGATGTTGCCTTGCCGTCGCATCGCGTCCCACGCGAGGAACGGATCGCTTCCGTCCTGTACGAAAACGGGTCCCTTAGTGACCCGTTCAAACTCGGCCCTGAGCGCCGCGCTCTGCGCCGCGGAGCGCAACATCACGTATACCGCGCGTCCATCGCGCGTGAAGCGGAGGTCACTGTTCTCGGCGATCCCTTGTGCGGCGGGCACAGCGACGGTCGAGCGTTTGCCGGTACTGCGATCCCAAACCGAAGCCTCTAGCACACCTGCGCGCTCGATGAGTAGCGCGACCTTGGTGCCGTCGCGCGACAGTGCCGCCTGACGCACGTTGAGCGGCGCCGGAAGCACGTCACGCGCAGTACCGGATGCTGTCTCGATCAGCTGCACCTTCGTGCGGCCCGGTCGGAGGTACGTCGGATCGCCGTCGCGCCGAAAGTCGATGCCTAACGCGTCTCCCCGAAGCGACGCCGTGACAAGCACCCAACGACCATCATCAGACAGGTCGACCACGGATGTCGCGGTGACGCCGAGCGCATCACGCGCCGCAAAAGTCGACGCAACCTGGGCCGAGCCGGAGAGGGGCACGAGCGCCAGTGCTGCAACAACGCCTATGCGAAAATGGACGCCTCGCTTGCGTGTCATTTCATCTCCGGATGTGAGTGCGACGACCGCCGCAACTGACGTTATGCGATGAATTGTCAAGGTGCTGTGCGCCTGACATAACGCAACCTTGACAGGTGTCGCAACTCAGCCGACTGTAGTCGCGCTCTACATAGGTCGGGCACCCCTCAAACCCCCCGGCCACACAATCCATAGGAGGTTTTGTGAGAAAACCCCTCGTGTATGCGTTCGCGCTCGTTGCGATCGCCGGCACGGCGCTTTCGCTGCCTGCTCAGGTGACCCGAGAAGTCACGGGCAAAGTGACGATCGCGGGTACTGGCCAACCCTTGCAGGACGCGCTCGTAGGCCTCGTCGGCGCCGGAGTCAGAACGAATGAGCAGGGCGTCTATCGCTTGCGCATCCCCGCGACAGGCACCCACACGCTCCAAGTCCGGGCGATCGGCTACAAGCGCCAGAGCCGAGTCCTGCCCCAGACCGAGAGTACAGCCGACTTCGCGCTCGAGCGCGACGTTCTGCAGCTCGAGGCCCTGACGATCACCGGCGCGGCGACAGCCATCGAGAAACGAAACGCCCCGACGGCCACGGCGGTCGTAGACAACACCGTCCTGGCGCGCGTCCCGGCTCCGTCCATCGAGAGCGCGCTGCAAGGAAAGGTCACCGGAGCCGTCTTCAGCATGAACAACGGCGCTCCTGGAGGCGGCGGTCAGATCCAGATCCGCGGCGCCTCGTCGCTGATCGGACGCATCGACCCGCTGTTCATCGTGGACGGCGTCGTCGTCTCCAACACGCAGCGCGGGACACGTCAGAGCGTGGCTACGGGCCAGCTCAACGCCGGTGAAGAGAACGGTACCAACCGCCTCGCGGACATTAATCCAAACGACATCGAGAACATCGAGGTGCTGAAGGCAGCTGCGGCCTCGGCGATCTACGGATCGCAGGCAACGAACGGCGTCATCATCATCACAACGAAGCGCGGCAAGTCTGGTTCGCCGAGATTCAACATCACGCAGCGCGTAGGCACCTACCAGCTCGCGCGCGACCTCGGCTCGCGACGCTTCGAGAATCTCGACGAAGTGCTGTCGACTGGCCCGACGGCGGAGCAAGAGGCCTACGCGCGCAGCGTCTGCACGCCGAACTGCCCGTATTTCAATCACGTGAAGGAGTTCTACAGCCAGACCGACCCGTCCTACGAAACTGTCGGGACGTTCACCGGCGGAACGGGGAACACGCGCTACTTCTTCTCCGGCCTCTGGCGTGACGAGCGCGGCATCGCGCCGCACACGAGCGCCAAGCGTCAAACACTGCGCGGCAACCTCGATCAGCAGATCAGTAACAAACTCTCGCTCGCAATCTCGTCAGGCATGTTCAAGTCGTACGGTGAGCGCGGCATTTCTAATAACGACAACTCGTTTGCGTCGCCGATGTACGGACTCGGTTACACGCCGAGCATCATCGATCTCAAGCAGAAGGACGCGAACGGCAAGTGGATATTGAATCCGTGGCCGGTCGGCACCAAGGCAGGCGGCGCCAACCCGTGGCAGACGTTCGACTACATGCAGAACGACGAGGACATCTACCGACTCATCGCTTCCGCGCGCCTAACGTACAACGCGTGGTCGAACGACAAGTTCAACCTGAACTTCACCGGCGACGCCGGCACGGACCACTACAACAACGAGAGCTACTCTTACTTCCCGACTACGATCCAATTCCAGCAGCCGGGGTCCCAGTTAGGCGGCACGCTTCCTGGCGTTGCGATTCAGGGCCAGGGCTCCGAAACGAACACGAACTACCAGGCGAGCGGTGTTCTCAACAGCAATCTTTATAGCTGGTTGACGGGAACCACTTCCGCCGGTGTGCAGCAGTCCGGTAATCAATTCAACAGCTACAGCATCATCGGACGTGGACTCGGGCCGCAGCAGACGAATGCGACAGGCTCCGGGCTCCAGACTGTTGAGCAGTTCCGTCAGCTGGTCATCAACCAAGCGTACTACGGCCAGCAAGAGCTGCTCATGTTCGGCGACAAGCTCTATTTGAACGGTGCCGTGCGCTTCGAGCGATCTAGCGTCAACGGCGATCCGACAAAGTTCTACATCTTCCCGCGCTTCTCCGGGTCTTATCGCTTCATGGAGCCGGTGAAGTATGTCAACGAGCTCAAGCTGCGCGCGAGCCGCGGTGAATCAGGCAATCAGCCGGTCTTCGGACAGCGCTACCTGACGATCAACAACTACGGGCTGATTGGCGCGCTGCCAGGCTTTGGCCAGCCGACGACAGTTGGTAATCCGAACATCAAGCCAGAGCGACTGAAAGAGACTGAGCTCGGATTCGACGCCACGCTTTGGAAACAGCGCGTCAGCGTAGAAGCCACGTACTATAAGCGCGACATCGTTGACCTACTGGTCACGCCGAACATCGCCGCCTCGAATGGCGTCAACACGACGACGCTGAACGGCGGTGAGATGGAAGTGAAGGGCTATGAGTGGGGCGTAACCGTCGTGCCAGTTCAGACCGATCGGCTCACGTGGACCTCGCGGACGTCGTGGCAGCAGAATACGTCAAAGATCACGAGCTTCCCGCCGGGAGTGCTTCCATTTGGCGTCACAGGCGGCGGCTTCGGCAACGACTACGGCCGGCTGCGTTTCCGTCCGGGTTATTCCGTCTCCACGATCTACGGCAACTTCAAGCGTCCAGATGGAACGGTGCGCGCCGACACTGCGCTCGCCGACGCGAACCCGCACTACATCATGTCGTTCTCGAACGACGTCTCCTGGCGCAGTCTGACGGTCGGCGTGTTGGCCGATTACCGCCACGGAGGAAAGTTGTCCAACATGACGCAGAACCTGTGGGACGAAGGCTTCACGACGTGGGACTACGACGAGAAATCGCCGGACCCCAACAAGCCGTTAGGCCAATATCGCTATGAGTCCTGGTCGGGCGGTCAGAACACG
>DASYRX010000401.1:0-4088 GCA_036003845.1 Gemmatimonadaceae bacterium
CGCTACAAGATCACATGGAAAACCGGTTCGAATCCGTTCACGAATCGGAACTACGGCACGACAACGTGCTGGCCGCATCCAACGCGGGAGACTTTGGGCGTATAACGGCTACCGAAAGAGCTTGAACCACAGAGAACGTACAGAACACGGAGGTTTTGATCAAAGGTTTCCTCTGCGTTCTCTGTGTCCTCCGTGGTTCAATGCTCTTGCGAGAATCGCCTAACGAGGATGGCCGCACGCAGGGTCTTACCCTACTCTACTCCATAAGAGCAACGCGCCACACTGATTGCCGGTGGCCAGAAGCTCAGGCGGAAGCTCTGAAGCTCCGCGGTACAGCTCAATCCCTTCGAGCTCCGCCGCAAGAAGGTCGTCCACGTTCGGCGGTTCTGGAGTGTCCCAGGCCCAAACCCTCGCTCCGTCGATGTAAACGGCCACGTAGCAAGCCGGGGGAAACCTGAGCTGGCCGCAGACCAACTGCTGGCCGCCTCCCCCGAATCCACCCTCGCCGCGACCAGATGCCGCCGCATATCCACCACCGCACTGCCACGGGCGCACGACAAGTCGAACCGCCAGCAAAGTCCGTAGCGTGATGCTCAACGGCGTGTCCTGATTCTTTTGCAGCTGTTCACGCTGCAGAAACTGACCGACCCCCACGCGTCGTCGCCGCTCAAAGTCCGCCATTTTCCCGTTAGGAATTGGAGTGGACTTAGCCTCAACTGTGACTGTTTTTAGCTCGATAGCGCTTGGCTTGAGAAGGAAGTCAACATCAGCTGTATCCGGTGCCTCGGCGGGATCGATCGTAAGTGAGGCAACGAGCGGTTCGTATCCGAGCGCACGAACTGCGATCTGATGTGAGCCTGGTGGTATGGAGTCGAAGAAGTAGCGACCAGTCGAATTCGACCGAGCCACGCGCCGCAAATCAGCAATCGTAATCTCTGCGCCGCCGACGCTCCGGAGCGTGGATTCCGCGCGAACCACTCCACGTACAAAAGACTGCGCCTGTACTGTCGACGCAGCTGCCGCCACCGCGATGCAACCTACCAGCACTGTGAACCGCATTTCTCAACGCTGTGCGATTAGCTGCAGGCAGTCAAACCCGCCGCATCCTTTCCTGGCCGACATCGAAAGAGCTTTAACCACAGAGAACGCAGAGACCACGGACGTTGTTTAGAGGTTTCCTCTGTGTTCTCGGTGCTCTCTGTGGTTAGTGCTTTTACGGGCAGTTACCTAACGGCGATCTCCGAGCCACGCGAGAAGTCGATCGAGCGGCCAACAATTAATAACACGATCAGTTGGAACGCCGCCTAGGCGCGCATGCGCGATGGCCGTCTCCGCGTATCGCAGCTCGACGGTCGCGTGTGCGTCGCTGTCGAGTGCTATAAGGCATCCCGCAGCAACTGCGCGCGGAGCAAGAGTGTAGTCGACATCCTGCCGCGCCGGGTCGCCGTCGATCTCGATCGCGACATTGAAGCGTGCCGCGCCCGCAAAGACGACGTCCCAGTCCGCTTGCACGCCGGCACGTGAGCCGTACTGGCGCCCGCGTGGATGCCCAAGGATGTGCACACCTGGCGTTACGATTGCCTGCAGCATCCTCGAGGTCTGATCGCCGTCCGAACGCAGCCCCGAATGCGCCGCGGCTACGACGAGCTCGAACTGGGTCAACTCGTCAGGCGTTAGGTCCACCGATCCGTCAGCGCGGATGTTCGCTTCGATCCCTTTGATCAGTCGAAAACGGCCGCTGTGCTTCTCGTTCACACGATCGATGTCACGCTGCTGAGTCACGATGTCAGCCATCGAAACGCCGCGCGCGATCTTGAGTCCGTACGAATGGTCCGTGAGGGCGCAGTATTCGTAATCGCGCGCGAGTGCAGCAGCAGCGATGTCGTCCGGCGTCTGATCGCCGTCGCTCCAGATCGAGTGCATCTGCAGGTCGCCGCGATAATCCTCGAGGGACGGCCCCGTTAGGCGCTCGTTACGCAGGGCGGCCACGACCTGTGCCCGGCTCAAAAAGTGATCGCGCAAGGCGCGCTTCTTTTCGATCTCACTTGCCTGGCCGCTTTTCCGAACAGCGTCCTCTACAGTCTCGGAGCCGCCGGTTTCGAGAACTTCGAGGATGACCTGGGCTGACTTGGGGCCGATGTTTTCGATCTTCGGCAATGCCCCGTCTGGCTCGAGGAGCGCTTCGATCGGCTCATCCAGTGCAAAGATCGTCGCCGCCGCGCGCTTGTATCCCCACTCGCTTGGCTTCGACTTCTGAATCGAAGCAAAATCGCGCAGCAGCGCTGCGATGATGCCGTTTGTGTCGCGCTCGGGCAGTGTCATCGTGCGAGGCATAATGACATGCGGCGCAAGTCAGCGACCATCGCTTCGCTCAAGCAAGCGAACGCAACTGGTCGAGGAGGCCGTAACTGCTTTACCGCAGAGGAGGCAGTGGGCCCCACGCCCTCACAGAAGAAGAGGACGCGGATAACTGCGACACATTTTGTTAACTGCGTTCGCTGAAGTTCGCGAACCGCGGGCAGTTAAAGCGAAGAGTTCCGCGTTCTCTGTGGTGGTGTGCGGTTGGGTCTCCGTGCCCTCTGCGCTAAAAATCTTTCTAGTGGTCGCGCGCTCACGGCGCAGCTCAGCTAGAAACGACTCCGCTCAACCCAGCCGGTGATCCCTTTCATTCTGATCCGCATCCAATCGCCGCGGGCTTCGCCGAGCTGAACGCGCGTGTCTGGACCGATCGAGGCAACGACGCGAGACGACCGGCTGGCTGCCGCGCGGACGATGACCCAGTTGCGCACGGTCGCTCGCATCCATCGCGCGGTTCGCGATGGCCGAATGGTGGTGAGCCTGGATGAAGAGGGAACGCGGGCGGCTGCTGTCGGTGCGCGATGTATCGGCGTGCTGTCGATCGCGACCGGCGCCGGCACAGGAGCGGCGGCGACAGGCTCGGACACGCTCGGCGCTGGCTGCTGTACACCAGGAGATGGCTGCGCGCTGACGCTGTCCGTCGAGGAATCCGCTGGCGGAGAGCTATCGATGGTCGCGACAGCCGCCAGCAGTGAGTCGAGCGCGGTGTCGGCGACGGCGACGACGCGCGCGCGGCGTCGAGCGGCGATTCCGGAGTCGACGACTGTCGTGAGGCTCTCGTTGACTGACGACTCGGCGATTGCAGTCTCGGTCGTCCCGCGACTGGCGGCCCAGGCGCCCCAACCGAGTCCAATGCACGCGAGCACGCCGGCTCCCTTCCAAGCATAGGGTGCTATGCGGAAGACTTCCGGCTTCGTTCCGCACCAGCGACAGGCACCCTCACGAGCGGGATAGTGCGTATCGCATGTCGTGCAGTGCTCCATAGGAAGGAGCTCGCCGAATCCATCGCGAATACCGAACAGATGGCCGCAGTGTGGGCATTGCGAGGCGGCGATAAGCGCCTTGTTCCCACATCGATCGCAACGCACACGCATAGGGACTACCTCACTAGGGCGCCAACTTCGGCGCAACTTCGGGCGAAGGCTAGCCGGCCTCCGTCTCGAGCCGCGCTATTGGTACCGCAATGCCGGGTAAAGGTGTCGGGGTTCACAGGCGCCCTTGCCGCCTGGGATTCGATTAGACCCCATTCTCTTACTTTCGGTTTGACTTCGCTACTACTAAACACGCATGGAACACAGCGCTCCCAAGTTCGCCCTGACACCTCCGATCGAGCCGATGCTCGCGAAATTGGCGGAAAGCATCCCCGACGAGGGGGCGGGCACCGCCCTCTTCGAGCCCAAATGGGACGGCTTCCGAGCGATTGTATTCCGCGGCGACTCCGACGTCTATATCCAGAGCCGCGACCTCAAACCGCTGGACCGCTATTTCCCCGAGCTGCACGACGCGCTCATGCGGCAGCTGCCTAGTGGATGCGTGATCGATGGCGAGATCGTAATCACGACCGACGATGGTCTGGACTTCGAGGCGCTGCAGATGCGGCTTCATCCCGCGGCGTCGCGTGTGGCGAAGCTGTCGAAGGAGATGCCGTCGTCGTTCGTCGCCTTCGACGTCCTGGCCGCGGAAGGGGAGAATCTCATGACAACGCCGCAGCACGAGCGGCGCGCGAAACT
>DASYRX010000402.1:0-13952 GCA_036003845.1 Gemmatimonadaceae bacterium
GTACAGGTCGTGGCCGCGACGATTCGCGGGCCACTGTGCACTAAAGCTGAGAGCGGAGTCCTTACGAGAGGATTAACGCGGGTGCAATTCAGATCGCCGAGGCGGCATCGAAAAGCCCGGAGCTCACGGTGATCAGTGATAAGCTGTCAGTAGGCTCGCTGTACTGTTGGCTGGCAGCTGTCGTTTGAGCGCTTTAGTTCATGTACCGTCTTGGAACGGCTTACTCGTTCTCGCCGCGTTAGGCAGTGACTTGTCGAGCGACTCGCGATACTGCACGCAGCCGCGCAGAAACTGCGGCCAGTCGGGGACAGTCGGCAGCGGATCGGTCTTTTCTGGCAGCAGGGCCCACAGATCAGGATGATGCCAGCACAGCTCGTGCTCGCTGCTGTCGCGATGTGTGCGGATGCCCCGTCGCAGCTTCTTCACCTCTGCGATCAGGGCATCGCGCGACAGCCGATCTAAGTCTTCATCCATCGCCGAGCAGCACCTCGGGAACCGACATAACTAAAGTTTTCAGCTCACGGTGAATCAGTTTGAAGCTCTCAGTCAGTTTTGGCTGAACTGATGGCTTCTTTTTGCTGGTAGCGGTAGTCTGACCGCTTTAGTTTGTGGAAAGACGTTAGGCCTTGGCTCCAGACGGCTTAACATTGGCGTTCAGCCGGAACAGATTCTTCGGGTCGTACTTGTTTTTTGCAGCGACGAGCCGCTCGTGGTTGCGTCTGTAATTCGCCACGACTTCGCTGTTCGTCCGATCGCCAACATCGTTCACGTAGAAGCCCGTGGTAAAACGATCGAGTGGTGCCCAATAATCCTTGATCCACTTGATGTGCGCGCTCGGATCTTCGCCGAACTTCCAGTCGACGGCACACAGCATGTTCGCTTGCACATCGCGCTGAGCGAACGCCGTGTCACCGGCCGGCACCCGCGCAATCGCGCCGCCGCCTTGCTGGAAGAACACAGCCGTCCCACGCTCGGGATGCCCCTCGAAGCGATCGACAATCGCGGAGATGAGATCGGCCGGAATCTTCGGGACGAAGCCGCTCTTGAGGTACTGCCCTTGAGCGCGCGGATCACTGATGTCTCCCGAGCGTTGCACGGCGACGTAGTCCATCGCCTTGATCTCATCGCTGAGAGGAGTACCCAGCTTCCGTAGCGGCGCGAACACTTTGTCTGCCGCGCTCACCGGCCCGGAGTAACACACTGGGAAGAGGACGACGCCGGGCTTTCCGCCGCGATCGATACTCATTACGAGTCCGAGGTCCAACTCGTCAGGCACCTGCGGTCCGTATTCGGCCAGAACCGATAGCGCCTCTTTGGCTTTCGAGATCGGATACACGATGGCACCGGCGAGGACCTGGCGCTGCATCGGGTGAAGCTTGAACTCGAACGACGTGACGATACCGAAGTTGCCGCCGCCACCGCGCACTCCCCAGAACAGGTCCGGATTCTCGCTCGCGTTCGCGTGGCGCAGCTCGCCGTCAGCCGTCACTACGTTCACTGACACCAGATTGTCGACGGAGAGACCGAAGCGCCGAGCGACGCGGCCGAAGCCACCGCCGGTAACCAGGCCACCGACGCCCGTATGCGAGACGGTGCCTAACGGGGTAACCAGACCGAACGCCATCGCCTCGTGATCCACTTGCCCGAGCAGGCTTCCGCCGGTCACCCAGGCTCGTCGGGCCGCCGGATCTACGCGCACGTCGCGGAAGTGCGAGAGATCGATCTGCAACCCTTTGTCGCACGTCGATTGACCCGACGCACTGTGGCCGCCGCACTTCACCGCGAGCAACAGTCCCTTGTTCTCACGCGCGAAGTTCACGGCGGTGCGAATGTCTGCCACACCGGTCGGCTGTACAATGAGTGCGGGTCGCTTGTCGAACGACGGGTTCAGAATCGTGCGCGCCTGGTCGTAGCCGTCGTTCCCAGCGAGTAGCAGTCGGCCGCGCAACTGTGCCCGCAGGTCGGCGATCGACTTCTCGCTGAGCACGACGCGTTCTCCATCTCCCGTGACAGCTTCGATATCGGCGAAGCGGGATGATCGAGAACGCAAAACGGCGCCGAACACTTCGCGCCGTGGGAGTGAGATGACTGCCGCTGTGGCGACAGCGGATTGAATAAAGGTACGCCGCCTCATGGGGACCTCGGCCGGGGCTGGTAGGCGGCCTTACTATAGGCCTGAGTGCCCAAGGCGGCAATGCCCGTCGCCCCTCTCCGACTCCGAAGCCAGACGACGTCAGCGGATGCAAGTACCTCTGCCGCCGGCGCCGATCGAGCGGTTTACCGCTCCGTGCGCCTAACGAAAGAGCTTTCCTTTTCGCGGTACGCCCACGCGCCCGCGATCGTCGCCAGTGGAATGACGACCGCGTTCCATATCATGGCTACGAGAACTTCGCGTGGAGCTGGAAACGCGCTGGTCGTCATTCCAAACGGCGGAAATGCGGCGCCGATGAGGAATACGATGATGCCACATTGCGCCGCCGCTTTCACGCCGCTGCCAAAGCGTGGAAGCATCGCCGCATACAGGAGCACGCAGCCAAAGCCAAGCATGATGCAGCGGACGACGACCACGGGCAGCGGCATGCTCATGCTGATCTGCGCGGAGAGCACAGCGCTGCGCAGCCCTTCGCCCAGCGTGATGATGACACCGGCAATCAAGCCACCCAGGAGTATGCGCGTTGTATCCATGGCACAATTGACCTTATGTTAGGCGTTAGGCATCGTCCAGCAAGGCATGCTCAATACAGGCACGGAATCGGCCCGCCCCCCACTTTATGTGGTCCGCTCAAGTCCAGTTGCGTCTGCATCTCCGTCCAACGCCACGCCTTGTGCAGCGAGAAGATGAGCAGCAGCAGCCCGATCCCGCCGGAGTACACGCCGTACGTGAGCAAACCCACGAAAGGTGAGAAGGCCAGCTGCATCAGCAGCCCCATTCCAACTTCCCCTCTGTAGATGAGGTTCTGCGCGTGCTTTTGATCCGGCGTCATGCTCACGTGAATCGCGGCCAGCGCCCGCCGCGCACCGACCTGCTTCTCCAGTTGATCGGCGATCGCTCCGATATCGCGCCGCGCATCGAGCACGAGATCGGCGCCCTTGTCAGACTCACCAACCAGCTCCGCTGAGTTCCCGAGAGGATTCTGGCCCAGCGTCTTGTCGTTCTCACGCTGCTGAGTGACGGCGGCGAGCACGGACTTGTCATTCAGGGCCATCGCGACGGGAAAGACGCTGCCAATGCCTATCGCGGCGTAGAGCATCGCTACGGCCATGTACTGAAAGCGCCGGCCGCCGAGATTCCCCGTGGCCGCCATGACGGACTTGGCAACAGCATAGGCGATCCCGATGGACAGCAAGTGCCTGATGAACGGGACCGTCATCGAAACAAGGCCAAAGACGAGCGCGCAGCCTAACGCGGCTCCCATTCCCCACATGAGCGCACGCGTGTTCGTCTGCGGACCACGTCCGAACGCAAGCGCCTTCGCGTATGGTACGCGACACTTCGCGCAGACCGGCCGACCGGCCATCGCGAAGTACGTCTGGTACAACGTCGTCCGACAATCTGAACAGCGCAGTACAGGCGGAACGACGGCTGGGCCGCTCTCGGGCTCCGCTTCTTTCTTCTCCTGGCGTGCAGGCTGAGCGTCTTTCTCGTCCTTCGGCTCGTCCTCGAGCTTTCGGAACGCGTCGAACATGCTATTGGCGTTCGAAGGCATACGCGGGGGTCCTTGGTTCGTGTGTTGGCTCGGCAGTGCTCCGGTAGGCCTCTAGAGACGCGTGAGACGCTCTGCCGGTTACGGCCCGGCCGTTACTTAGGAACGCTTTCCTACGTGGTTTAAGTACCTCACCGGCATCAACTTTGGCCCTAATTCGTCTGGCCCTGCGCCGCCGAGACGTCGTTGTCTCGGCCACTGCCTAACGGGGACACGCTATGGCGACCGTCGACTCCTCTCTCAACCGCCGCGACTTTCTCGCTGCCTCTGCTGCGCTCGGGTGCACACTCGCGACCGTGCCCGAGGCGCCGCCCGGCCATGCGGTCGCGCCACGCGACCAGGACCAGCCGAACAGCGACGCCTCGCTCGACGACAACGTCTACACGCGCCTCCTTGGCGTACGGCCGCACCTCGGTGCGCACGAGCACATCTCGCGACTCGGTGGCGGGCGTATGTCCCGCGAAGTGCTGAACGCAATGGCCGAGGCCAACGACTATTTCGTCGACATGCGGGAGCTCAACGCCGCCGCTGGGCGCCGTGCCGCCGAGCTGCTCGGCGCAGAGGCGGCCATGATCACGGCTGGCGGCTTTTCGGGAATGATTCTTGGCGCCGCGGCTTGCCTAACAGGAACCGATGAAGAGAAGGCGGCCGCGCTGCCGCATCCTACTTGGGAGCGACGCGAATGCCTCAGTCAAACGGCGCAGAAGTTCGATTACGATCGCGCCTATCGAGCGGCGGGCGCGACGATCGTCTACGCCGACACGAAGGCTGACCTCGAGGCGCGCCTTGGCCCGCGGACGGCGTTCATTGCCATACTGAGTGCCAGCGAGCGACAGGGAGTATTCGCGCCGCCATTCGCCGCACATCGAGCGCCGCCGCCAAGCCCGCAACTCGTCCCTCACGAAGAGCTGATCGCTATGGGCAAGCGAGCGGGCGTCCCCGTTGTCGTGGATATGGCCTCGGACCTCCCACCCTGGCCGCAGCTCGATCGCTTCATCAAGGCCGGAGCCGACTTGCTCGTCTTGAGCGGCGGGAAAGCGATCGGAGGGCCGCAGTCGTCAGGCATCCTTCTTGGCCGACGCGACCTCATCGACGCCGCGCGGCTCAACTCGACGCCTAACGACAATATCGGACGCGGCATGAAGGTCGGGAAGGAAGAGATCGTCGGTCTTATTGTGGCGCTCGAGCGCTTTGTGAAGACCGACCACACGGCTGAAATGGAGCGCTGGAACATGCGCGCGCGACGCATCGTCGAGCGTCTGCAGGGCATCCAAGGACTCAAGGCAACGTATGCTCTGAACACCGCCGGCTACGGCGACGCGGATTTGACGTGGGATGAGAAGGATATCCCACTCAATCGCGATTCCTTGCACAGACAGCTGGCGAACGGTTCTCCGCGTGTGGAGCTGGAAGTGATCGTCACGCAGGACCGCGGTACGACAACGTGGCACGCCACCGCGCGCACACGCGTGTTGCGCGACGGGGAAGAGTTGCTCGTCGCGCGCCGACTGCGCGAAGTGTTCGCGGCCGGCAGGCGAGCTGACTGAGCGACGCCTAACGTTTGGGCTGCCAGTCCACTGGCAGTTTGTACATGTCTTTCAGAAGGACCACGTACTCGGCCATCGGCGGCAGCCCAACAGCGGCGCGCCGCTCATCGACGTGAAGCGTGTCCTCTAGCGGGTGCGCGACGAGCCGTCCGGCAACGATCGCGAATGACGTGCCATAGCGTTGCGGTTTCCCCGATTCGATGAGAATCCGATCCATCATCGTCGCCATATCGTGCGCAGGCAGGTCGCCGCGCGCCGCGGCCGAATCCAGTTGCGGCAGCAATCGGCGACGAAACGCAGTATCGGGAGTGTGCTGCAGAATGAGCCACGCGGCGTTCACTCCATCCTTACCGACAAGCTGAGGGGTCGGCCATCCGTGCGTGGCGACGATTTCACGCAACCGCTTCGTCCGCAGCGAGTCGCCGGTAAGCACACGTAAGGCATACTCGGTGTCGTTCCGGGCCAGCGCCGGACCAAATCCCTCGCGCACCGCTTGATCTTCGGCGCCGAGTTGTATGAGCTCGGCACGCAACGCGCTGTCGGGCTGCATCGCGGATGGTCGGGATTCCTTGCAGGCCAACGGCGTCGCGGCCAACAGGCATGCGCCGGCGACGGCGGACAGACTGTGCCTAACGCGAAACGACCTAACTAACATCAGCGATTGCTGTTCCATACACGCGATCGACCCTTCGCTATTTGCTCCATTGTTCGACGCGATCGTACGGACGTTGGCTCGCTTGCTACGACGTCATAACCCGGGCGTGCATACGCGTCGCGATGCTTGATCAGCAACCACGCCGGCTTCTCGGGGTCGCCGCGACGTAGGCGTACGAGCACCCAGGATCCGCGCAGTCGCTTGCCATGCAGCTCGAACTTGAAGTCGCCTCTTTGGTATCCTTCGCGCAGGCGCTGCACGGGATCGTCAGTCTTTTCTGGATGCGTGTAGGTGCCTCGATCCCACAGCATCACGCTGCCACCGCCGTACTCACCTTTCGGAATGATCCCCTCGAACGTGTTGTATTCGATAGGGTGATCCTCCACTTGCATCGCGAGACGCTTCTCACTGGGGTCGAGGCTCGGGCCCTTGGGTACCGCCCAGCTCTTCATCACGCCGTCGAGCTCCAGGCGCAGGTCGAAATGGAGCCGCGTTGCCGCGTGCTTCTGAATGACAAACGCGAGCGCGTGCTTCCGCCGAGCCGTGCTGCGACCCTTAGGCTCAGCGGTTTTGGTGAAGTCTCGCTTGCGTCTGTATTCGGCGAGCGCGCCTTTTTCACGTGTGCGGACGGCTCTCTGAGCGCCCTTCACTCGGTGTACAGCCCGCTTCGTCGTTGACTTCGCTTTGCGTGTGGTCACGCTCAAACGTTGGGCAACCTTCGCGCCGCAAATAGTCTGGACGCGTCGAATTCACCGCGTGAGTTGAGCTGATACTTGGCGTCCAGGTCCAGGAGCAGCTCGCGCGACTTGGCGAGATCGCGCTTGAATGGCTTCGCGGCCAATCGCTCGGACGTCTCGTTCCGGCGGAGTCGCTCTTCGCGCGTCGCTTCCAACTCGAGATAGAACACCGATCCGCCGCGGTCGTGAAAGATTTCGCGAAGTCTGCGAGCGATACCGCGTCCGACGCGTGATCAAAGGCCTGCACAAACGTGAAGACACGCCCGGGAGATCGCTCGCCGCGAGCTCTTCCAGAAGCCGTCTGCGGAATTCGCCGACAAGCCGCGAGAAATGGCAGTGAGCCAAATTCGAAGTATGGGAGAACGGGATCGACCGTCTGGTGGTTGTGCAGCAACCTCAGTCCGGTGCGCCGCGCGATCTCCGCACCGACAGTCATTTTACCGACCGCTGGTGGACCGATGACAAAGAGTAATGTAGGAGTCTTGGCAGCCGGCATCCGCGACTCACAAGCTGGCGCTGCCTAACGAACTAGCGCGGCGCCTGCCGCAGAGCCGCTGTCCCACGTTCAACTCGTTTCGTTTCCAGCAGCTCCGCCCGAGATCGAGTCCTGCAGATTGGCCGTCAAGCTCACGCTCCCGCCGATAAGCTCTTCCCAAGTCAGTTCCTGGCCCTTTCGCTTCCCTTTTTCGACGATTTTGAGCCCTTCCGGTCCGAGCGTCACGGTGTACGCGACGCCCTTGAATTCGATCTCGCGCTTGAGCGCCTTATCGAGTTTCGTGGTCATAAAGAATCCGTTGGTTTGCCCGTCCGGCGCCCTCACGAGCGGGTATGGTATCAGCTTCAGCGGGAGCGGCAGCGCACCCAACCCAAACCTGTGTCGCCGTATAGTCACGAGCAACCCTAGCTGGCGGACACGGCTTTAAGCTCCTCACGGCTCTGGCGCGCCAATGGGCGACTAGTCGCGCGCCGACCTAACGAGTCACCGCTGATCCTGCAGGAATACGCCGCCCGAGAATGACGAGAGTAGCATCCGCGTGCCGCCTTCTCCGCGTACGACGGTGACTTTGCGCTTGCCCTCGGTTTGCTGTGACACACCGGGCATGTCCACGCGGGAAGCGTTAGGTGGCGCGTCGAGCGTCGCGACGAACTCGACGTTGCGCCCGACCGCGACGCGCACTGCGCCAGTATGCGTCCGCATCTCCCAGATCCCTGGTCCGACGGGCGAGCATGTGCATACGATCTCACTCGTGACAGTCGTCGCCATGATGTTCGACGCTTGCACGGCTTCGAGCAGCGTCGTTCCAGACACATTGCTCACGCGCACGTCTCCGCGCGCGCGCGTCACGCGCAACTCGTTGTTCTGTGCGGCCGCGTCAATGCGTCCCGTTATGTCGCTGAGATGTAGCGTTCCAACGGCGGAGCGCGCGGTCACATCGCCATTGACGTGCGAGATTTGCACGTCGCCAGCGCCAACATCTGCCATCACGTTTCCGTTGATGCCGCTGATCTCGATGTTCCCGCGCTTAATAGTGACTGACACTGCAATCGCGCTCGGAACATCCGCAGTAACGTCGCGCGTTCCGTCAGGCACAACGACGCGTAGCACGTTGCCGACCATGCTGCAGTCGAGCTCCGGCTTGAGCGCGAGTTTGGCGCCCGCGGCCCCACGCACGGTGACGAGGGAACCACCCAGAGCCGCGATCTCGAGTCGAGTGGAGGGCGGCAGATCTTTACCGCTCTGTGGGCAGGCGGCGCTCGCTGCGGCAACTAGCAAAGCGATCATCTACGGGCTTCTTTGAGGAAAGTCGCTCTGCAGCGACGCGCGCATTCGCGCGAGAAACAGCATCTCATCTGCAACGCGCGGTACGCTGGCCGAGTCCCTCCGAAGCGCCGATAGCGCGGCGTCGATGGATTCGAGGCTGGCGATCGTAACTACCTGCACGGCGTGAGGTGCAGGCGACTCCACGCTGCGTCGCCTAACGAAAATGCCCACGGCGACGAGCAGCGCGGCGGCTGCTAGACCCGTTGTGGCGAAGCGCAAGTCGAGGAACCGCCTACGCGGCAGCAACGACGTACCGGCCGCGATGCGTGACCATAACTCCTCGGGCGGCGTTTGAGACGTACGCCCGGGACCCAGCGCGTCGCGAACTCGGCGCGTCAGCTCGTCGCTCATCGCTTCCACTCCTGCATCACGTTGGCAAGCGCCGCGCGCAGCCGAGCCTTGGCGTCGAATAGCCGGCGACGCGACGTGCCGACGGGTACGCCTAGCATCGCGGCCGCCTCCTCGTGCTGCACGTCCATGATCTCACAGAGAACGAAGACTTCTCGTTGATTGACCGGAAGTTCCGCGATGGCTGTCGCGATTCGCGCTCTGAGCGCGGGGTCGGCTTCTGGTTCTGTCCGCGGATGGTCATGCGTCGCCTGCAGTGCGTCGTGCCGCTGGCCGCGTGGGGAGCGAAGCAGATCGATCGCCGCCGAAGTGGCCACGCGGAAAATCCAGGTGCGCAGCGACGACTTGCCACTGAACGTCGACCCTGTGAAGATCCGCAAGAACGCCTCCTGTGAGGCGTCCATCGCCTCGTCATCATCAAGCGAGAAACGCCGCACGACAGACCAGACATACTGTGCCTGACGACGATAGAACTCAGCGGCAGCCGCTTGATCTCCTCGCGTCGCTCGGCGCAGGAGCTCGACTTCAACGTCCTCCGCATCAGTGCGGGCCACTACCCGACAGATCCTTGATCATTCGCTTCTGATAGTCGGCATTCCAGTTGTCAGGCGCGAGGGCCAACGCACGCTGGTACGCCCCCTTCGCGTCGGCGCGCCGTCCAGTCTCGCGATAGGCGTCCCCTAACGAATCCCACGCCTCCCAGCGCTTTGGAAATCGCTCCGTGTTGAGCTCGAATCCTGCTATTGCATCGTCACTGCGCTTCTGAGCGAGCAGTTGATACGAGATCGCGTTGAGCTGTTCCCAACGGAAAGGCTCCCACCAGTCGATGGCACCGTATCGATCTCGCTGCTCGTTCCAAAGCGCGCGAGCCGCCGCACCACCATGCTCCTGCAGCGTCGTGAGCACATCGGGATATGGAGCGCGCGTTGAGAGAATGGTCTCCACGGCGGGATCACGACCGGCAAAGTAGTCGACCCCAGTCATGGCCGCAGGGATCTGCACCGGAATGACACGAATACCATCCAGTGCGGTGTTGGTGATGCTGCGTGTCGAGATGCTAAGTGCGATGCGCTGGTTAGGCAAAACAGAGTGGCCCGCGTCCCCGGACGAATTGTACGCCACGCCCATCGGTTCGCCGACAAAGATGGCGGAAGTGTGTTCTGCGAGCTCGATGACTGTACCCGCGGCGGCACTGAACGTCTTGCGCCCCACGATGACGAATAGCCGTCCGCGCCGTCCGATGCTGCCGTCGCGCTTCACGAACTCGTTCACTATCGCTGGCGTTAGCGAGCCGTCGCCGCCAGAGTTGTAGCGCATATCGAGAATGAATCGAGTCGTCGCGTCGGGCGCGCTATCCACGTGTGCTAAGGCCTGTTTCAGCTCTTGCAACAGTGTGTACTGCGAGAACGAGCTCTTCGCGGCGATGTTGTTCAGTGCGAAATAGACGGTGCTATCCTTCGGCAGATAGGTCCACCAGTACGCCCGGCGGCCACGCAAGTGCAGCGGAAGGTCAGCGTTCTTCGTCGGATCGCGATAGGCAGCTCCCTCTCGTTTGTTGAACGCCGTCACCAGCCCGATTCCCGGCGGACCGTAGATCTCTCCATACTGCGGCCACGAGAGATCGCCTTTGCTCGTCGTGATCGCCGCCAGCTTGGTCGTGCCTTTGCTCGTTGTGAGAACGAGCGCTTCCTCGTTAGGTATGATCTTGAGTGCCTTGAGCAGCACGGCGTTGGCGAGGAACGCCGCCCCTTCACGTCTTCCCAGATAATTGTCGGCCGACGAAAGCTGCAGCATCTTCGCGACCGCAACGTCGGCGGGTGTGCTACCTAGCTGTGTAACCTTAGCGCCTGCGAGCTCGGCGTGGTCGGGAGTTATCGCGGTGATCCAGAGGCCATCGTCGAAAAGATAGAAGCGAACCGGGAACCACTTCCCTCCTGCTGGCCCCAGATCCTCGATGTATGTGTGGCCGTCTTCCAACGACGCAGTCAATTGCATCATTTGCGCGAGCAGCTCGCCGACGCTCCTCGTTGAGGCGCCCGCTCGTAAGGCGAAGGCGCGACGCTCGAACCCGGTCTCCGTCGTGTGGGCCCACGGCCTCGGATGGACGCGCTTGATCCGCGCCACAAGCGAATCGACGTCCGCGCGCCACCCGTGAGCAGATGGTTGGGCGAGCAACGTTGTGGTGAGGGCGAGTCGAGCAGCGAAGTGCAGCATCCAGGCTCCCAAGGGTCTAGAAGCTTGGACGGTGCATCGACATAAAGCGTTCGTTTCTACCGCGCCGGGTGGTTCGATCGTCCCGATGCCTCCTGTCCGGGCCGCTCTTATGTTTCGGCGCGAAACGAGGCTGCTGCAAAACACGTTCGGTCTGACACCTTAGGGAGCACTACGTGACACCGGTCGTTCGAACCCTCCTGATCGCGAACCTTGGAATGTTCTTGCTGCAGCTGACGCTGCCGGCACTGGCTGATGCCATGGTCTTTGTGCCGCGACTCATCCTCGTGCGGCCCTGGTCGATCGTGACGTACATGTTTCTGCACGGTGGGCTGATGCACATCGGCTTCAACATGCTCGGGCTCTTCTTCTTCGGATCGCGTGTCGAAGACCGTCTTGGCTCCCAACGCTTCACGATCCTCTACTTCCTGAGCGGTATCAGCGGCGCGATCCTCTCGTTTTTTTTCTCACCGAACGCACCGATCATCGGAGCGTCCGCCGGCGTCTTCGGTGTCATGCTCGCCTTCGCGCGCTTCTGGCCTAACGAGCCAATTCTCATCTGGGGCATCATCCCCGTACCGGCTCGCATCCTCGTGATCATCACCACGGTGTTCGCGTTGTGGAGCGGCTTCGGCGGCGCGCGCAGCGGCATCGCGCACTTCGCGCACCTCGGCGGCTACCTTGGCGCTTACCTCTACCTCATATGGTTGGATCGCTCCCGCACGGCCTTCAAACGCAAAGCGAGCGCGGTCCCCGTTTCGGCGACGCGCCGCGTCGAGGGATATAAGGCAATCGACCTAGCGACCGTTCATGAAGTCAATCGGGCCGAGGTCAATCGCATCCTAGACAAGATCAGCGCGCAGGGCCTCGCCTCCTTGACGCCGCAAGAGCGGACATTCCTCTCGAATTTCGTTCCGCCTGACGATCGCGATCGCGTGCACTAGCGATCACGCGAAGACTTGAACACGACCTCGCGCAGCAGCGTCCTTCCGTTCTTTCTGCTGACCTACGCCGTGATGTGGGCCAGCTTCATCACAGTCGCGGTTGCACGCATTCCGGCAGACTCGCCGCTCGGCATTCTGCTGCTGCGGCTCGGCGCCTACTCGCCCTCTCTCGTCGCGATTTGGCTTACTGCACGTGCGGCAGGCGGGACCGGTGTCGGCAATCTGCTCAGCGGCATCTTCAAGTGGCGAGTCCCCGCACGTTACTACGTCCTGGCGATCGCGTTCATCCCCGTCGTCAAGCTCACGGCGGTATTGCTTCACCGCCTGACGAGCGGCGCGTGGCCGCGCATGGGGAGCGAGTCGCTGCTTCTCATCCCTCTGGCGATCGCTTTTTCGACTCCGTTTCAAGCCGGCGAGGAAATCGGATGGCGCGGTTACGCACTTCCGCGTCTGGCGGATCGCTTGGGACTGCGCGCCGCGAGCCTGGTGCTCGGCTTCATCTGGGCGTTCTGGCATCTGCCGCAATTCTTTATTCGCGACGCCGCCGAGTTTGCTCAGTCTTTTCCGCTATACGTATTGCAGGTCACCGCGTTAGGCGTCGTCTTTGCTTGGCTTTATGCCCGCACGAACGGTAGCCTCTTGCTCGTTATGCTCCTGCATTCGGCCACGAACAACACCAAAGACATCTTCCCGTCCGCGACACCGGGCGCCACAAACACGTTTGGCCTGAACGCTTCGTTGCTCGCGTGGCTGACCGTCGCGCTCTTATGGATCTCAGCCGGCTACTTCCTCTGTTCCATGCCGAAGTGGACGCCAACGACTGACAGCTAACTGCTGTTAACTGTCAGCCGAAAGCTTTGGTTAGGTGTCGTTGAGTTCCTTCAGCGCATTAGCTCTCCAAGTACCGCGTCGAGCTTGTCATAGTTCGCTTTCGCACCCTTCTCCAAGCCGGATTTGAGCACGCTGTCACGCACTTGTTTCGACGGGAACAGCGAAACGATCGTTAGGATCGTCTTCCCACCCTGGTCGGCCAGAGTCGTCGTCGCAAGCGTCTCACCAGCGTCCCAGTCATCCCATTCCTCCGTAGTTCCGATCCGTTCGCCCGGCACGATCTCACGGTAGACACCGCGCATTCCCACGTCTTTCTTCCCTTCGCCGCGCCAGACGAAGTGATAGGCGCCGCCGACTTTGAAATCGATCTCGCAGAGGTGGAAGATGCGACCGGGCGCTTCCATCCAGCGCTTGAGCAACTCCGGCTTCGTTAGGGCATCGAAGACGAGGCGCCGAGGGGCGTCGAAGTCGCGAGTCAGCACCACCTCTCGGTCGCTCGGAGTTGCAATGTGCAGGATTCCGGTATACGGCATCGGATCCGAAGCGTTAGGCAGCGTTGAAGCTGGCCGCCATCTTGTCGAGGCACTGCTCCAAGCCGGCTTTGGATAGATCGAACTGCTGATCGTTCGTGTAGCCGTACTCGGTCACCGTCATTTCAGTCGTCCGGTCGCCGACGGCATTGAACGTCACGACGTGCCGCACGTCGCGCGGCATGACCGGCGGGAGACCCATCGTCATAGGATCGACTCGATTCCCATCCTTGTCGGCCCAATCGAGAACGAACTCGAGCCGCTCGTTAGGAACGATGCTCCTGTACGCCCACGTGTTGTACATGTCCGGACCGCCGAATTCCTTGGGCGGCCGCATGCATACAAGCGACGCACCGCCCTCGCGAAAATCCATGTTCGCGACGGGACAGGTGAAGCCGGTTGGTCCCCACCAGCGCTTGACGTGCTCGCCGTCGCTCCATGCATGCCATACCTGCCCGACCGGCGCGTCGAAAACGCGCGTGACAACGAGATCCCTTGTGATAACGCTTGTCATTGAAGGCTCCGCTGCTCGAGTACTGAGTTGAGAAGGTTGTGTCACGCTCAGCGAGCGCTGTGCACTGCGCGGTGCATCACACCGCCTAGCCAGGCACAGGGCATCGCCG
>DASYRX010000403.1:0-8824 GCA_036003845.1 Gemmatimonadaceae bacterium
GTGTGATCGTGCAGAGAATGATGCGCATGGTCTAGTACCAGATGACGGGCGGCACGTTCGACGTGCGTGACATGTTTCGGCTGATGGGCTCCCGGAGCATGCTCGTTAGGCGCGCCGCGACGCCGCCATCCAGCTGACTTCGCACGACGGCGTGCGCGGCACCAACAAGCACTTGTCGCGCGACCTCGACAGCCGTGGAGTCTGTCTGCGACGTCGCATCGGCGTACGCGTGCGCAGCCGTCACGTACGCCGAGCCGGCGCGCTGCAGCAGCAGGATGCGATCTGACAGCGAGAGGTCGCCACGCGCAAGCATCGCCTCGAGCGACGTACGCCGCGCGACCCGACCACCGATCGCAGCGCCAAGCACTGCACCCGTTAGGATCAGCAGGGTGGCGGCGGCGGCCCGCAACATCCAGGGCACTCGGCGCGTTCTGCGTTCGAAGAAGCCTTCAGAGCGCAGCGCCTTGACAAGACCCTGCTCGACGCCCGCGTCCGGCGCCATCTCGCGCGGCAGGGATGAGAGAAGACGCCGTTCCGTCGCGTCTAGTTCGTTGATTTCAAGATCATCTGACATTGGAGACTCCGTCGTTCAACATCCGGCGCAATGCGCCGCGCGCGCGAGAGAGCGTGACTTTGGAAGTACCTAACGCGATACCAAGCTGGCTCGCGATCTCTTCGTGTGTGAAACCCTCGATATCGTGCAGCACGACGACAGCCCGCTGATGATCGGGGAGGCGGGCGATCGCGCGTTCCAGGTCGATCGCAGTCGCCGGGCCATCCGGCGGCGACGAGTCGGCGATCTCGAATGGCTCGCTTGCCTGCTCGTTGCGCTGCGACCAGCGGCTCTGCGCGCGTCGAATGCCTATCGTGGTCAGCCACGACGCGAACTTTGCTTCACCGTTGTAGCGATGCATGCCGCGACATCCAGCCATCCACGTCTCCTGAATCACGTCGTCCGTCTCCTCGTGCCGTGCACCCAAGAGCCGCCATACGATCATGCGCAGCCGAGGCGTGTGACGCTGATAGAGAGCGCGGAACGCCGTCTCCTCACCGTCAAGAAAGCGGCGAATGAGCACGGAGTCGGGCAGGTCGTGCATCGGCGACCGCGGCGTCACAACCATCTGAGTGCGCATGAGCAGAAAAATGGTTACATCCATATCGTGCCTATCCCCTAACCCCTAACCCCTAACCCCTAGCTGTTCATGCCCACTCGCCGCCACTTCGTCAAATCGACCAGCGCTTCGCTCGCGCTCGGCGTCCTGTTGCCGCCGGCGACCCACGCCAGCGGTCCCGAAATACTCGTCCGCCGCACCGTGCGTCCGTTAGTGATCTCGGATTATTCCGGCTTCGAGTTCAAGAACGGCGGGACGGAGAACGCCGTCGAACGTGCCTTTCGATTGATCACGAAGGGCGAGGATGTCCTCGACGCCCTCATCGCCGGCGTGAACATCCCCGAGCTGGATCCACTGGAGACAGGGATCGGCTACGGCGCGCTGCCTAACGCGGACGGCGTCGTGCAGCTGGATGCGTCCTGCATGCACGGGCCCAAAAAGCGCGCGGGTGCGGTGTGTGCCATCGAAGGCGTGCGCACGCCGTCGCTCGTGGCGAAGGCCGTGATGGAGTACACCGACCACCATTTGCTCGCCGGCAAGGGCGCACAACAGTTCGCCCGTGCGATGGGGTTCAGGATCGAGGAAGACCTCAACTCCGAAAACTCGCGGCGCCTTTGGCTGGAGTGGCGCAAGCGCATGGATCCGGACCACTGGCTCGACCCCAACAGTCCGGCACGTAGACCTAAGCCGAAGCACGAAAAGGACCCGGGCGACTTCGAAGATCGCGCGCTCGCGGCCGGCCGCTCCATGGTGCGCGACGGCTTGATCCGCGAAGGCTCGTTCTGGGGGACGATCAACTGCAACGGTATCTCGCCTAACGCGGACATTTGCGGCGTCACGACGACGAGCGGTTTGGCTTGGAAGATCCCTGGACGCGTCGGCGATTCACCGATCCTTGGTGCGGGACTCTACGTCGACAACGACGTTGGCGCAGCAGGTTCGACTGGGCGCGGCGAGGCGAACCTCTACAATCTGTCGTCGTATCTCGTCATCGAAAGCCTGCGTCGCGGAATGACTCCCAAAGACGCCGGCATGGAAGCGCTGAAACGCATCCGCGCGAACACGATCGAAGCTCGCCTTTTGAACTCGAAAGGAAATCCGAACTTCAACATCCGCTTCTTCGTGCTCGACAAGCAGGGGCGACACGCAGGCGTCGCCATGTATCACGCCGGCGAGACCAAGTTCGCGTTATGCACCGAGAACGGGGCTGCCTCGCCTGAGCTCGAATCGTTGCTTCCCGGAACGCCGGAGGACTAGCTCCCTATCATCCGGCGGCCGCCAAAGCTTTTACTGGTTCGACACGCGACGCTCGGCGCGCCGGCAGCCACGACGCAGCGAGCGCCACAACCAGGAGCGCCGCCGCTGCTGCGATGAACGCGACCGGATCCCGCGCGCCGACTTGGAACAGCATCGTTCCAAAGACTTTGGTCGCCCACCACGCCCCGACGGCGCCGATAGCAATTCCAACCAACGCGAGCACAGCCGCCTGGCGAATCACCATGCGGATCACTCTCTGCCGGCTGGCGCCTAACGCGACACGCACGCCGATCTCATGCGTCCGCTGGCTCACGAAGAACGCGATCACGCCATAGATCCCGATGGCCGCCAGGATCAATCCAGTCACTCCCAGGAACGTGAGCAGTTGCGTATTGAAGCGCCGATTCGCCGTGGACTGCTGGACGACGTCGGACATCGGCTGCACGTCGAAGAGCGGCACGAGCGGATCGATGCTGTTCACTGCCTTTCGCATCGCGGGTGCGATGAGAGCGTTAGGTTGGGCCGCCGCAACGATTGTCATCGAACGCTGGAAGGCGCTCCACGCGTCCTGCGGTGGCTGCGTCAAAGGCATGTAAATCTCGGGCGGCAGCTCGTTTTCCTGGCCGAATGCCCGCACGTCCCCCACGACGCCGACGATCTCGCGCAGCTCGGGCTTCGCCGGGTCGGTCCAGCCATAGATGCGCTTCCCGATTGGGTCTTCGTTAGGAAAGATGTTTCGAGCGAACGTCTCGTTCACGACGACGACCCAAGGCGCACCCGGAGCCACATCGGCCTCGCGCAACGTCCGACCGCGCTTGAGCGGTATGCCGAGCGTTTCGACAAAGCCAGGCGTCACGAGCCTAACGTGGCCGAGTTCTACTCGATCCGGGTTACGCGGGCGACCGTCGACGGTGATGCCGATGTCGATGCTCCCTCCCCACATCGGCACGCGCGTGCTCGCGGCGGCGGTCTTGACGCCAGGAATCGCACGAACCCGCTCCACGATTCTGGTGAATGCGGTCTGAACCGCCTCCGGACTTTGATATCGGTCAGGCGGCAGCGCGATGCGGAGCATCGTAACGTCGGTGGGATCGAACCCGAGTGGGACGCGTTGCAGGGTCTGCGCACTGCGCAAGAACAAACCGGCGCTCACCAAGAGCAAGAGCGCGACGGCGAATTCGGTCACGATCAATACTGACCGTGCGCTGTCTCTCACCACGCCGGCGGATCCTCGACCTCCGACACGCAGCTCGCTCTGCAGATCGATGCGCGTCGCGCGCAAAGCGGGAGCCAGACCAAACAGCAGACCGCACACCACAGTCGCGACAAAAGCGAACGAGAGCACCGTTAGGTCCAATCCAGCCTCACGCAGCCGCGGCACCCACGCGGGCCCCGTCCCCACGAGGAATCGAATCCCGAAGTGCGCGACGACTATTCCCGCCAAACCACCGGCGAAGGCCAGAACAAAACTCTCGGTGAGAAGCTGGCGAACCAGACGGCCGCGGCCGCCGCCTAACGCGCCCCGAATGGCGATCTCCTTCGTCCGCGCGGTAGCGCGTGCCAGCAAGAGGCTCGCGACGTTAGCGCAGCCGATGAGGAGCACAAAAGTCACGGCGCCCAGCAGCAGCCAAAGCTGCGTGCGGTAGTCGCCGACGAGTACGTCCGTGAACGACCGCACCAGCACACCGCGCTGCTTCATGTTTTCCGGCTCACGCCGGCGAATGTCTTCCGTGATACGCTCGAGCTCACGCTGCGCCTGGTTGATCGTCGCCCCAGGCTTCAGCTTCGCGAAAACGGTCAGAAAGTGCGCGCCGTAGTTCGTGCGTTGCTCCGGTGCAAATGTGAGTATCGTCCAGAGACGTTCATCGAACCGCGTTAGGGTATACGCGGCCGGAGTGATTCCTACGACTGTGTGCTTCTCACCATTCAGCGTGATCTCTTTGCCGACGATCGCAGTGTCACCCGCAAAGCGCGTCTGCCAGAGCCCGTGACTCAGAACGACCACGCGGGATGCCTCCGTTTCCTCAGGGCGAAAGTAACGGCCCGCGACGGGCGGCATGTACCCGGTCTGAAAGAAGCTCGGCGTTACGCGCGCTCCGATGGTCCGCTCCGGCTCGCCGTCGGTAAGGTTGAATGTGCGCGACTGGTACGCCGAGGTGGCCGTGAAGGCCTGCGACTGCTCGCTCCAATCGAGGAAGTGTCCGACGGAGGCCTGGCCCAGTCCCTCGCCGAAACGTTCGTTGATTACCAGCAGCCGCTCGCTGTCGGCATACGGCAGCGGGCGCAGCAACACCGAGTTCACCACGCTGAAGATCGCCGTCGTGGCGCCGATGCCTAACGCCAGCGTCAGCGCGATTGCCGAAGCGAATCCTGGGTTCGCGCGGATCAAGCGAAGGGCGTAGATCGCGTCTTGCTTGAGAACGCCGAACGTCTCTGAACGTCGCATACGAGTCTCCTGCTCCTGAGCTAGATGCCGCATGGTGGCTCTGATCTGCGTGATATTGCCGAAACGCCTAACGGCTTCGATCCGTGCCTTGAGCGGATCCATCCCGCGCGCGACCAGGTCGTCCACGTGCTCCTGCAGATGGAACTGCAGCTCGTCGTCAACGTCCGCCGTCGCATCCGGGCGCCAGAAGCGCCGATAGCGGCGCCAGCGAGGTACGTTAGGCGGCGTGTGCATTGTCGCTCGGTCCTCTCACGCTTCCGACGGCGCCTGATTCGCGCCGAGCACACGCGCGACGGCCTGCGCGAAGTCGGCGTATAGCGAGGCGTTCGCGCGCAGCGCGCGGCGACCTGCCGGAGTGAGCCGGTAGTATTTCGCGCGGCGGTTCTTTTCCGAGAGGCCCCATTCGGAGTCGATCCATCCTTTGCGCTCGAGTCGATAGAGCGCCGGATAGAGCGATCCTTCCTCAATGCGGAGTGCGTCCCCGCCCTGCTGTTCGATCCAGCGTCCGATGCCGTAGCCGTGCATACGACCCCAGCTCAGCGTCTTGAGGACCATGACTTCGAGAGTGCCGTGCAAGAGCTCGGTCTTCATCGGGCGGTAGTGTGCGGGTTTTTCAACTCTCTTAGACTATCTAATGGGGCAGAAGGTGTGAAGCTTCCTTTAGATAATCAAGGGGGCTGCTGTCGAGCGCGTTATTACGGCGCAGAAGGTGCAGCCCCGTCGTGCGCGATCCGCGCACTACTACGAGTGAGGCGATCATGAAGAACACGCTGCACATCGAAGCGAAAACCGAGATGCGAATTCGAAAACCCGCCGCTCAGGTTTACGAAGCGTTTGTCGACCCCGCCATCACGACCAAGTTCTGGTTCACGAAGAGCAGCGGCCGCCTGGAGCCAGGCGCGAACGTCCGCTGGGATTGGGAGCTCTACGACGTCTTCGTGAACGTCACAGTGAAGGCGCTCGAGCCAGGTCAGCGCATTCTGATCGAGTGGTCGTCGCCGGGCGAAGAGCCGACGAACGTCGAGTGGGTGTTCACATCGCGAGCGGACAGTACGACGTTCGTGACGATCAGGAACTACGGCTTCAAGGGAGAACTCGAAGAAGTCGCGCAGCAGGCGATCGCTTCAACAGAGGGATTCACGTTCGTGCTCGCCGGCCTCAAGGCACTGCTCGAGCACAATGTTAGACTGCGCCTCATCGAGGATCGCCATCCGGACGGACTGGCCCAGGCTTCGGCTGCCAGCCCCTCGTCCAAGCGCGCCTAACCACGTTAGGCGCTCGGCCCACCGCGGCTAGCCGATCGCGCGTCGGAGCCGGTTGGTTCGCTCGCGCACCGTCCGCACGGTCGGCTGCAACTCGGCGTCCGCGTTGCGCCAGAAGTCCAGGAAGTGCTCATAGGCCTCGATCGCCTCTCTGTTCTGGCCTTTCGACTCGAGCAGCTCGCCGAGACGGCGCCAGGCCGGCGCGATTCGAGGTGTCACGATATCGAGCGTACCCGGCGCCCCGAACCAGCGTAGCGCACGGAGGTCGACAAAACGCCGGTACGCTGCGATCGCCGAGTCGGCCTGTCCAGCGCGGTCGAAGGCCTCCGCGACTTCGAGGAATGCCAGGCTGTCACACGTCACATAGGCACCACGTATCGCGCCACACCCTTCGCGCATACGCGCCAGCGCCTCGTTAGGCCGGCCAGCTGCGGTGGCAACTGTTGCGAGTGCTGTATACCCGCGCACGCGAGCGCCAATATTCGGATAGTCGCGCTCAGTCATGATTGACGCGTGTTCATCCATCAGCTGCCGCGCGCGAGCGGTGTCACCAAGCCGCGCAAATAGTGGAGCGAATTCGCGATGCCGGCGCTGAATGGGACGCCGCTGCGCGGTGAACGTGCGATTCGTTTCCCACAGACTCGCGAGCCGACGCGCCAGGGGCCTTGGGTCGCTCGCATAATCTGCGGTCCGCTGAATGTCGGCGAGCTCCGCGAGCATCGCTCCCTCAGCCGCGCCCACCTGCGCGCGCGTCTGAACCCGCAGCGCGTCGCGATACTCGCGCGATGCATCGTGCAGACGACCCGCGAGCTCGGCCGTCATCGAGAGGGATAGGTGCCCGACTAACTGCTGCTCGGCTGACCCACGGATCATGATCTGCGCGATGCTGTCGACCGCGCGGAAATCTTGCTGAAGTGAGGCGAGGCCCAGGGTGCGTTGTGGCAACTCACTCGCTTCGGGGAAGTCACGCCGAAACTCCGCGAGGATAGTGTCCGCTTCGCTCAGACGGCCCAGGTTAGCCGCGGCTACGTCCACAGCGTTGCCGTACGAAAGCGCAGGTGCCATCCGCGTGGCGATCGTCCGTCTGAACATCGCCAGCGCCTCAGCGCTGCGTCCCAGTGCTTCGTATTCGACGCCGAGGTTGTTGAGCGCCGTCGTCTCGTTAGGGTCCTTCTCGAGGATGGATGCATATGCCGCAGCGGCGCGCTCATGATCCGCGTCCAGATAGGCGATCCCGGCCTCGACAAACAGCCGCTCACGCTCGGTGAGGCGGTCGCGCAGTACCCACGCGCGTCGCAGCGCCGAATCTCCCTTCTGCCGCAGAAGAGGACCTCTGTTGAGCGAATACATCCCGAGTCGACGCCACGCCATCGCGAAGCCGGAATCCTGCTCCACGGCCTGCTCCAGCAGAGTGATCGCACGATCGTAGCCGGCGTGATCGGCCGCTCGTGTGCCTTCGGCGTAGAGGCGCAGCGCATTGAGCGATGACGTCGTCACCTGCTCGAGCGGCGGATCGGCACGCACGGAACGGAGCGACTCGCCTACCTCCTCGCGAAGTTTGGACGACAGTCGGTCGACGCCCGCGATCAGTTTGTCTGGCCCCGACACGCTTTGACGCAGCGTGAGGAGCGCGTCACCGGTTGACGGGCTTACCAGCTTCACCGTGATGACAAACCCTGTGCCCGCGGGAAGGATTTCTCCCGTTAGGTATGCTTTCATGCCTTCGCGGACGGCCACTTCCTGCGCGACCTCGGAAGTAACGGCCGTGGCGCGATCTCGTTGCATCCGCTCCAATACCTGTGAGACCTGGTTCGGCTCCATCACCGAGATCGATGATGACTGCGCAAGGTCGATGCGCAGTAGCTGCGTGACCGTGGGAGCGAGCGTGGTATCTGTCGTACGGTTATCGAACTCGGCGATGACGATCCGGTCGCGCGGCGCCAGGACGCCCGCGCTGAGCAGCGTGGCCCCGGGCCCGATGCCTAACGCGCGAGAGGTCATGAACGCCGTCGTTGCCAGGCCCAGCGCGGCGAAGGCCAGGACGCCGCCCTGAATCGAACGTCGCCAAGTGAAGAGCCGTTCGATGCCCGTTGGCGTCGCGACATCTCCTACTGCAGCTCGCTGACGCTCTCGCCGGCCGGTGATGAGCATGATCGGCAGACCGGCTACAAGCAGCGCAATCGCTCCCTGCAGCACCCAATCGGGGAGACCGAGCAGGCGGACGATTCCCCAAACCAGAGCCAAAACGGCAACTGAGGCCAGCCCGAAGAGCGCCGCGACACGAACAGGATGGCCGGCCTGAGGCGCGTTAGGCACGCGCACCGGCGCCGACGTCGGCCCGGCGGCCGGCAGGGTAGACATCGTGCCGGCGATGGCGTCCAGCTGTGGAATGATCTCGCCCGCAGTCTGCCAGCGATCGGCTGGTCGCTTCTCGAGACAGCGCAGCACGACAGCGTCGAGTGCGGCCGGGACCCCCTGTCGCAGCGACGATAGTGACGGCGGAGACTGCGTCATGTGAGCCGCCAGCAGCCCTTGCATCGTGCTGCCTCGGAACGGCGGCAGGCCAGTCGCCATCTCGAATGCCAACACTCCCATTGCGTAGATATCGGCTCGCTGATCGACATTCGGTTCAGCGCCGATCTGCTCCGGCGCCATGTACGCCGGAGTACCGAGCGCGATGCCTGTTGACGTTAGGCGCCCCTCGCCCGCTGCGTCACTGACCGCTTTGGCAACGCCGAAGTCGGTCA
>DASYRX010000404.1:0-6260 GCA_036003845.1 Gemmatimonadaceae bacterium
CTGTCGCCGCCGTCGCGTCAGCGACGAGGGATGATGGGTTTGGCGTTCGCTCCTGCTCCCAGTCGTCGCCTGCCCGAAATCGAAGGAACGATGTGGCTGGACGGCCGTACATTCGAGCTCAAGCTCGTCGAGTTCAAGTTCGTGAACACGAGCGACTTGCCTGACGACGCCGTCGCCAACGGCGAGGTTCACTTCGAGAAGCTGACGAACGGCGCGTGGGTTGTACGCCGCTGGTTCCTGCGACTTCCTTACGGTGGCAGAGCGAGCACTCCTGTCACCGTCTCTGGCGCTACGCCGAACGTCTTCGTTCGCAGGGTCGGATACACCCTGCGTGAGGAGGGCGGGCACGTGACGACGGAGGCGATGCTGGATCAGATACAGCGCGCTGGTCTCGTCGGCACGGTTACCGACTCGTTAGGCAGCCCGCTCGGTGGTGCGGTGGTGCAGCTCAGCGGCACGCCGTACAAAACGATCGCCGATGCCCGCGGTGTCTACCGCCTGGAGGGCGTCATGCCGGGCACATTCAATGTCATCGTGGAGCATCCGGCCTACCGTGCGTTCGGAGTCTTCGCCGCCGATGCCGAAGTAACGTTGCCAGAGGGGCTGGTGTCGCAACTTCAACTGAGCGCACCGCGCACTCGTGAGCTGCGCACGCGCCTTTGCCCCTCTCACTCGCAAGCGTTCGACTCGGCGGACGTGCGCATCAACCTGGTCGATAAAGCCGGGCGACCGGTGACGTTCCAGATGCTGCGTCTCACGTGGAGCAAGGTCATCGACCTGAGCGCCGCGCACGTCCGGTCGCAAGTGAACTACGCTGAGCGCGAGACCGACCAATACGGGGGAGCGACCTTTTGCGGCGTTCCTTCGCAGGTCGTCCTCCCGATCTTGCTGCTGGACGCGGAGCGCAAGCGTACCGTGCGCGCGGACAGCGTTAGGCTCAAGGATCGCGAGCTCATCGCAATCACCGTACGCTCACCCGAGATGTAGCCTGCTCTAAAAGATCAACAGCTTCGCCGGCAATTGATCTTCTCAAAACCTGAACATGACCCCAACCTCAGGAGCGAAGTCCGTCGCGTTCGGTGTGAGGCCGACTGCGGTGCCAAGTTTGAGATACGCGCGGGGTGAGAAGTGCCATTGCAGCTCGTTCACGAACTCGACCTCATCCAACTGATTGCCTTCGATCATCGAGAAGTAGCGCCATTCTGGCGAAAAGCGGCGCAGATACTCCAGCGCATACTCTCCAACGTCGAACTTGCTGTCCTCGCCATCCCATTCGATGCCCACGCGAAACGTATATGTGCCGGACGGTTTGCCACGCGTTAGGCCGAAGCCGAGTTTGTATTCCCACGCGCTAGTGCCGATCAAGTCCCTGTTCTTCTGCAACGGGAACACGGTCTCGAAGTAACTGAACAGCTCCGGACGCGTCGCCGTTTCGTGCTGGAAGCGATACCGAATTTGCCCCTCCACGTCACCCAAGCCGGACTCCCGTATTCTACTCGGCATCGTCGATGGGTCGTTAGGCGCTTTTCGCAGCTCGGCGCTGATTGCGGCAACCTCCAGCTCCAGCGCGAGATTGTTCGTTAGCCCGTAGCTAACGAAGAGCAGTCCTTCGGACGCTCGGTATCGGCCGCGATAATCCGCGCCCCCGACATGCCCGAACTCTTCCGGCTTGTATTCGAGGTTGTGGTCCGCATACCACTCGAAGAACGGATACAGCAGCAACTCGCCTTTGCGGACGTAGGTACCGAACATCGACGTCGCCATACCCGGGCCCCGATCGCGCAGATACGGCGGCTGCTCCTGTGCCCCGAGTGTAGATGGCAGGGCGACGACGCACAGCGCGCAGCCGATCGTCAAACGTGCGAGGAAGCTCATGCGCGACTCCAAGAGACTGCCGCCATGGAACAACCGACCACTCGCCGTTGTGACAACCTACCTCGCCAGGGCCCGCCGTAACTCGTCGCTATTCCGCGCGCACTTCGCGTGCGCGCTGCACACGAACTTTACGCGTGACGTATCGAGACGCTGCCAGAGCGCTGTCATACTCGCGCGGCTCTGCATGGGATCATCTGACATCTCCGGCCGCGCTCCCTGAAAACCCGTGAAGGGACGGTAGTTCACCGCATCGCCTCCAAACAGGATGCCGCGAAAGAGGTACGCCGTGCTTCCTGGCGTATGCCCCGGCACGAGAAAGGCCCACAACGTGTCGCTGCCTAACGCAAATGCCGTGTCCTGGCTGATGCCGACCACAGCGATGTCGCTGGCCTTTGGTCGCTCCGTCACGCTCACCCGTTCGACGCCGCTCGGCACCAATCCCTGGTACTGCGCCGTTCCGATGAAGTACGGCAACTCCGCCAGCCCGAGCACAAAGCGCGCAGCGCGCACGTTTGGCCACCCGCCAATGTGATCGCGATGCGCGTGCGTGATGAATGCAAAACGCACGTCAGATGGCGTGGCGTCCAGCCGGCGCGTGCCGCGTTCGAGAGCGGCTGCCGCCCCGGTCCAACCGAGGTCGATCGCGATGACGCCGCTGTCGGTCCTGGCCAGATAGATCATGCTCGCCCACGAACCGCTCGTCGTCACCGCCACAGCGTTAGGCGGATCCTGGATCCACTCGAGACCGCGGGTGCACGCACTCAACGCGAGCAGAACCGCAGACCATACTCCGCGATGCGACGAGATCATGACCCAGAAGCTTGGAGTCTGCGGTCCTGAGTGCGGTGTCTTCAGCTTGAGGTGATAGTACTTGTCCTCAATACTGTAGACTCGATACCGCGGACTCCAAGCTCGAGTCGATCCTATTCGCCCCGGTATCGCTCTGCCGCGGCGACGAATTCGCCGAAGACCCGTTTCGTGTCAGGATTCGCCATATCGAACACTTCGGGATGCCACTGCACGCCGACGCAGAACGGCGCGCCGGGTAGCTCCACCGCTTCGACAAGGCCATCGGGCGCAACGGCGCTCGCGACAAGCTCGGGCGCCAGGGTCTTGATCCCCTGATGATGCATCGAATTGACGGTGATGCTATCACGTGCCAGCACGTCGCGCAGCCGAGAGCCCGCCGTCACTGACACATCGTGCGCCAAGTGATCGCGCTGGAATCCGTACGTCGGGAAATAGTCGTGCTTGATCCCATCGGGGTATTGATCTCCGAGGTCCTGATACAGCGTGCCGCCTAACGTGACGTTGATGACCTGTAGACCACGACACAACCCGAGCAGCGGCTTGCCGTCCGCGATCGCCCAGCGCGCGAGCTGCATCTCCACAATGTCACGAGCCTCGTCCACTCGACCGAGTTTTGGATGCGGCTCTTCGCCGAAGGTCGCTGGATCCATGTCCACGCCGCCGGGAATGAGAACGCCGTCAAGTGTCTCATATACGGCGCGTAGCGTTTCCAAGTCGCGGTCCAAAAGCGGCACCAGCACCGGCGCGCCGCCGGCCTGCGCGACAGCCTCGTAATACCGCTCGTTCATGACCACCGAGTGTGGCAGGAGCGGCGGAATTCCATCTATAGCCTGCAGGGTCTGGGTCGTGACTCCGATTATCGGGCGCATATCCTCATAGACTGAGTAACGCGGAGAATAGTAAAGCGGTGGCGGGCATGGTTGTACGGAAAAACAAGGAGCTTTGAGTGGCGAGTTTCGATGGCAGAGTCTCCAGCACGCCTGGGCTGCCATTTCGGTGCTCTTCCCCGCCTTCATCTGAGATGCTGAATAAACGATGGCGGTGTAGAGTGGAGAACGGGCAACCCAAGTGTCCTCGAGACTCGGCACTCGAGACTCGTAACCCAAAGCTTTTTGTTTTGATCTCGCCTTGCACCGCAGATCGGATTACAACGTAGCCTGCTCTTCCACCGGCGCTCGATAACTGGACACGGGGGCCCGCATTTGCCCCGCACCATCTTCAACAGCGGGCGCATTCGCCGGCGCGATCACTCCCTCCTCCGTCTCGCGCACCAATTGATCGACCACGCTCGTTAGGTCGCCGGTCTCGCGGTACGTCGCTAGCTGCCGGTCAGCGCTCGTCCCCCCTTCGATGATCTTGAGCGCGTACTCGACCTCCTTGCGGCTGCCTAACTCGTCGAGCACGTCGCCCAAGAACCACTCGATGAACTCACGAATCAGATCGGCCGCCGGAAGCTCAACTTCCTTGCCGAAGTCGATCAGCTTCCCATCGAGACCGTAGCGCACCGCGCGCCACTTGTTCTCTTCGATCAGCTCCGCCGGATAGATCCGGAACGTCACGTTGTCACGCCGCATCTTCCACAGCTTGAAAACCAGAGCCTGCAGAATCGCCGCGATACACACCGCCTCGTCAACTCGCGTGCACACATCGCAAATCCGAAACTCGAGCGTCGGGTACTTCACGTGCGGCCGCGCGTCCCACCAAACTTTCGATCCATCGACGATGGAGCCAGTGGAGATCAGCGTTTCGATGTAATGCTCAAACGCGGCCCACGAGTGGATGATGGGCGGTATTCCCGTGCGCGGAAATGCGCGGAAGACCGCGCTGCGGTATGACTTGAGGCCGGTGTCGCGCCCGATCCAGAAGGGCGAGCTCGTCGAGAGACACAGGATGTGTGGCAGTACATAACGAGAGACATTGCACGCGTCCACCAGAAACTCGCGATCCTCGATACCGATGTGGACGTGCGTCCCGAAGATCAATAACTGCTGCGCGAGCTGCGCCATTGCCTGACGAGTGCCGATGTAACGCTCGAGCGGGGTGATCTCCTGATTGGCCCAATGCGAGAACGGATGCGTTCCCGCCGCCGCGATCTTGAGTCCCTTTCTTCCCGCCAGCTCCATGACGCTGCGCCGCAGCATGACCAGCTGATCGCGCACCTCGGCCGGTGTGTGACAGACGGTCGTGCCTACCTCGACGATCGACTGGTGAAGTTCCGGCTTCACCTGTCCCATCAGCATGTGGTCAGCCTCGAGGATCTGCGTGATGTACGACTGCAGCTCACGCGTCTTTGGGTCGATGATCTGGTACTCCTCCTCGACGCCGATTGTAAGGGACGGAGGCTTCACGCGATACGCGGCTCTGGGAGCGGGGGTTGGTTAGAAAGGTGGCACTCTGCTTCGTAACTAACGCGCGCCGTGGCTGCAGTCGTCAAGTCTCGCGGTGGCCTCGGTTTCGCCTGGGGTCACCCATCCGTCAACGCGAGCATTGCATGATTTGTATACTCATCGTAGGCTAGCTGTACTTTCCCCGTCCCGGCCCCACGGGGAGTCAGCCCACAGCAGGAAAACCAAGCACCACTCGAAGACGGAGCGTTCTATGCACTCTCGGTCTCGTCAGTTGTTGTCGGTCCTGGCCATCACCCTGCTTGCTTCACCGCTCCCGCTCATCGCCCAAAACACAGGGACGATCACGGGAAAAGTGACAGTCGAGGGGATCGGCCGGGCCCTTCCCCAAGCCCAGGTCGGGATTATCGGACTCCCGATGGGGACACAAACCAATGAGTCCGGCGACTTCCGCCTAACGGGAGTTCCTGCCGGGCCGCGCCAGGTGCGCGTGCAGCGACTCGGCTTCGCGCCGCAGACGCAACAAGTGACAGTCGTCGCCGGGCAAACGACGACGCTCAACATCTCCATCCGCGAAGCACCGGTCGCCCTGGAGCAGGTGGTCGTGACGGCCACTGGCGAGATGCGCAAGAAAGAAATCGCGACATCGATGTCGACGATCTCGGCGACACAGCTCGAGAATGCGCCGGTCGTCAGCACCCAGCAGATGCTCTCGGCGCAGTCGCCAGGTGTCACGGTGCTGGCAAATTCGGGTCAGCCGGGCGCGGGCGGCGTCATCAAGCTGCGCGGCAACAACAGCATCTCACAGGACAACAATCCGATCATCTATGTCGACGGCGTGCGCATCTTCAGCGGGAACACGCCTAACGTGGCAAACGCGCGGCAGAATACGCTTCCCCTGAATGACATAAGAGCCGAGGATATCGACCGCGTCGAGATCGTGAAGGGCGCAGCGGCGACTACGCTGTACGGCACCGAGGCGTCAGGCGGCGTCATCCAGATCTTCACCAAGCGCGGTCAGTCCGGCGCGCCGCGCTGGACCGCCGAGGGATCTGTGGGTACGAACGACCTCGAGTCCATGAACGTGCACGGCGATCCGTCGGCTGTGTTTCTCAAGCAGTGCCGCGGTCCGCTCCTGTTCGGCATCGACATCACGAACGCTGCCACGTTAGGCAACGAGATCCCGTTCGAGGACCCGACCTGCCCGGGAAGCAACAAGTGGATCCGCAC
>DASYRX010000405.1:0-21804 GCA_036003845.1 Gemmatimonadaceae bacterium
AAAAACGGCTCTTCTGGGGATTTCGGGATTTACCAAGACAGTGGGCATTGGCCAGCTGGCAGCACTGCAAGGCCCGACGAACCGAATCCGTTTCTACCCGACATCGCCGCTTGCGCCACACAGATTTTTTGCAGTTGACGATTTGAAAGAGCAATTGCTCTTCGGATGGAACGAATCGAACGGAGCGAGCGCCTGAAAGAAAACTGAGCATCAGCACATGCGCTGCGCAGCTACGTTTTTGCTTTTGTAAAAGAACAAAGCGCTTCGGAAGTTGTGGGCCATAGCCGATGAACTGCGCTGGCAGTGACGAATTGAATCCGGTCCCATCCGACAAGTCCGCTTGATCCGAATAGGTCGTTGCCGTTCACGCTTTTGAAAACAGACATCTTCAGGAATTCTCCGGGCAACACTGACCACGCCCTGTCATCGATATCCCGAAATCTCCGGAATTCCGTGAGGATCCAAAAAAAAGAGCGCGTCACAAAACTGACGCGCTCTCTCTTGAGTCGGAGTCTCGTTAGGGCTGACCGCTCGGAGCTGGCGGCGACAGCTTGTCGATGACGTCGCCTAACTCCGTGTACGCGTCCTGCACCATGACGCGGAACGGCTGCTGTTTGTATACGATCGTCCCGTCAGGGCCGATCACGTAGAGCGATCGGTTGTCGGTTTTTCGCGCAGCGTCATACGCGCCATACAACGAGCCGACGGCTCCGTCTGGATCGCTGCCGAAAACGACAGGGAAGGCTGACTGTTTTGCCCAGCTCGCGAGCGTTGTGTCGGGATCAACTGAGATCCCAATCACCGTCACTTTGCGGCCGTTGTTGAAGAGCGTGGCGTACTGATCACGGTACGCCTCCATTTGGACTGTTCAACCACGCGTTCGAGCCTTGAAGAAGAACGCGAGAACGACAGTCTCTCCTTTATAGTCCGAGAGCCTAACGGGACTTTTTAGCAGCCCGTATCGCGTGGCGCCGGGAAGAGAGAAGTCGGGGGCGGCGGTTCCAACTTTGGGTCCAGTTTCCGGCGGTGCTTCTTGAGCCATAAGGGCCTGTGGAACGGCAGCGCTGCCGAGCGCGGCCATTGTGGCCGCGACAGCCAAGCGACGGTTCATTTAGTCTCCGCGAATGCGCCCTATACGATCCGCGCAGGAACGCTCAGAAGCAATGCTCGCGTTGCGCTGACATCGGTAGGTGACAGCGGTCGAATAAGAAAAGGGACAACACCGAGCGATTTCGTTGGGAATAGGGCACTTAGGTCACGGCACGGTGGATGCCCCTAGTACGGTCGCAACGGAACCAACTAATAGGAGCTTCCCAATGCGCAGCTTTGTCAAAGTGCTTTCGGTTGTTTCAGTGGCTGTGCTTGCCGCGTGCGGTGGGTCGCAGCCGGCAATAGATGAGTCGCTCCGTTCGGACTTATCGCTTGCATCGCAGATGCGGCCGTATGGAATGCCGTACACCTCGCCGATGGAAATGGGTTACGGCATGCAGCCTGGCTACGCTCAGCCTTATGGCTACAACCCATATGGTTACCCGCAGCCGCAGTACTATCCGCAGCAAGCGCCGCAGCAGGTTGTATATCGCAACGTGCCCGTGATTCAGCGCGTGCCATCGGGCGGTGGTAGTGTGGGTGGTAGCGGCGCGGGTCCGGCACGGACGAACACGAAGCAGGACGCGATTCTCGGCGCGACGGCCGGGGCCATTATTGGCGCCACGACGAGTCGTGATCGGTTGAAGGGTGCGGTGATCGGTGCGGCGGCGGGTGGTTTGTTAGGCGGAATCATCGGCTCGACAATTCACGTCCAGCGGTAGCGATTCGCCAAACGACGGATCGTGCCATCGCGGTGGGCAGCTACCCCCTTTGCTGTTCACCGCGATTTTCGTTTGGCACTAAAGCTGTGATCCGTCAGCCGGCAGCCGAGAGCTGACAGCAGCTTAGTGCGTTTTCCGAGCGCAGATTCGAAGACGTTGCTTCTCGCAGCGCACGTTGATCGTTGTGCTCTCCGAGTGAACCAGCTCGCCGTCCACTTCGAACCGCGGCGGAGTTTCGAACTGCAGGGTGAATGCGGCGGCGGTGCGGTGCTCGACGCCTGCCATGCCTAGATGCTTGCCGCGAGCCGCAGCCAACAACGTCAAGAGACGCCGGAGAGGTGCAGCGTCGCGCACTGCGACGAGATCCAGCACGCCGTCGTCGATCGTCGCGCCGGGTGCGAGTCGCATCCCGCCACCGAACCGCGCCCCATTGCCAATGACAGTCACGAGATATGATCGCGGCGTGCTGTCAGCATCGAACGACGACACAGTCGCCCGATAGCGCCACAACATGCGCGCCGCGGTCGAGAGGTAGGCGGACCGACCTAACGAGCCTCCGCCGCGCGCCAGCGCCTCGATCACGGCCACGTCAAACCCCACGCCGAACGAATTCACGAAGGCCGTATCGTTGGCGTAGCCCACATCGATGCGGCGATCGCTGTCTCCAAAGGCTAACGCGAGCGTGGCATCGATGTCGTGCGCCGGCACGCCCACATTGCGCGCCAGGTCATTGCCAGTACCGCCGGCGAGCAATGCCAACCTGGTATCAGTGCCGGCGTCGAGGATGCCGCGCGCCACGTTGCTCCATGTTCCATCGCCGCCTAACGCAACGATCGTCGTGACGCCGGCTCTCGCTGCCTTGCGCGCCAGCGTGCGCTCATCGCCGACGCGACAGGAGTTGTGCCCCGCACGGCCCCCTTTGGCCTCGAGGCGTTGCTGAACGAGCGGAAGAAGACGCGCCGCGCGGCCGCCGCCGGCCACGGGATTGGCAACCAGGACGACGCGCTTGACTTCCTGTCTCAGCGCTTGGCCAGGAGCCGCAGCACGTACGGCAGGATCCCGCCGTGCTTGTAGTAGTTGAGCTCTTCCGGCGTGTCGATGCGCGAGCGGACGGCGAAACGCTTGGTTGTCCCGTCGGATGCCGTCGCGACGAGCGTGAGCTTCGCTCGTGCCTTCATGTCTTCGGCGAGTCCAGGGATGGAATACGTCTCGAAGCCGGTGAGACCTAACGAGAGCCGAGTGTCACCCTCCGTGAACTCGAGCGGCAGCACCCCCATCCCCACCAGATTCGAGCGATGGATGCGTTCGAAGGACTCGGCGAGGACGGCGCGGACGCCAAGTAGCGCGGTGCCTTTGGCGGCCCAGTCGCGCGATGAGCCCGTGCCGTACTCCTTTCCGGCGATGACGAACAGCGCGACGCCGCGATGCTGGTACTCCATCGCGGCATCGTAGACCGCGACCGGCTCCGCGTTAGGCTCGGTGCGCGTCCACCAGCCTTCCTTGCCGCCGGCGAGCTCGTTGCGCAGACGGATATTCGCGAACGTGCCTCGCATCATGACTTCGTGATTGCCGCGCCGCGCGCCGTAGGAGTTGAAGTCCTTTTTCTGAACGCCCTGTGCCAGCAGCCACTGTCCAGCCGGGCTCTTCTCGGCGATCGATCCCGCGGGCGAGATGTGGTCCGTAGTAATCGAATCGCCGTACATGCCTAACACGCGCGCGCCAGCGATCGCTTTGATCCCGGGCGCTGTCGCGCTGATCGCGTCGAAAAAGGGCGGCTGCTTGACGTACGTGGAACCAGGATCCCACGCATAACGATCCCCGGTCGGAACCGGCAGCGCGCGCCATTCGTCGTCGCCGGTGAAGACGTCGGCGTAGCGCGTCTGGAACATCTCGGCTTTGACGGAGCGAAGAATCTCGTCCTCGACGTCCTTTGGCGCGGGCCAGATCTCGCGCAGAAAGACGGGGCCGTTCTGGCCGACGCCTAACGGCTCGCGCTCGAAATCGATGTCCATGCGGCCAGCGAGCGCATAGGCGACGACGAGCGGCGGCGAGGCAAGGTAGTTGAAGCGCGTTTGAGGATTGATACGGCCCTCGAAGTTGCGATTCCCCGAAAGGACGGACGCCACGACGAGCTTCCCTTCATCCACGCCCTTGGCGATGGCGTCCGGAAGCGGGCCCGAATTACCGATGCACGTCGTGCACCCGTAGCCCACGATCTGGAAGCCTAACGCGTCGAGCGCGGGCTGCACGTTGGCCTTCTCGAAATAGTCTTTGACGACCTTGGAACCTGGCGCGAGCGACGTCTTGACCCACGGCTTCGACTTGAGCCCGCGTGCGACGGCGTTACGCGCCAGCATACCCGCCGCCAGCATCACGCTGGGATTCGACGTGTTCGTGCAGCTGGTGATCGCCGCGATGACGACGAAGCCGTGCGTGATGTGGCATTGTTCGCCATTCATCTCAACGGCAACCCTTGGCGGCGTGGTCCCGACTGGTGCGCCTTCCGCCACCATCGTGGCGCCCTGACTCGCTGGGGCGAGCGCCGTTGCCGTCGGCGGCACAACCGTGGCTGCTTGCGCAATGCGCGCCAGCTCCGCTTCGAGCGCGGCGATGTACATGTCCTTCGATTTCTTGAGTGGTACACGATCCTGTGGCCGTTTGGGGCCGGCCAGACTCGGTTCCACGGTCCCGAGGTCGAGCTCCACAAGATCCGAAAAAACGGGATCCGGCGAGTCGTCGGTTCGGAAGAGTCCCTGTTCCTTCGTGTACGCCTCGACGAGACGCACCTGCTGCTCGCTCCGTCCCGTTAGGCGGAGGTAGCGCAGTGTTTCCGCGTCGGCTGGGAAAAAGCCCATCGTCGCGCCGTACTCCGGCGACATGTTCGCGATTGTTGCGCGATCGGCGAGCGAGAGCGAGGACAATCCGGCGCCGAAGAACTCGACGAACTTCCCGACAACTTTCTTCTTACGCAGGATCTCTGTGACGGTGAGGACGAGGTCCGTGGCGGTCGCGCCTAACGGCAACCGTCCGTGCAGCTTGAAGCCGACGACTTCCGGGATCAGCATGGACACGGGCTGGCCCAGCATCGCCGCCTCGGCTTCGATCCCTCCCACGCCCCAGCCGAGGACTCCCAGTCCGTTGATCATCGTGGTGTGCGAGTCCGTGCCGACGAGCGAATCGGGGTAGGCGACCTCGCTCCCGTTCACTTTTGACGTGAAGACGACGCGGCCCAGGTACTCGAGATTGACCTGGTGGCAGATGCCCGTACCCGGTGGAACGACGCGGAAGTTCGCCAGCGCGTTCTGTCCCCAGCGCAGGAATTCGTAGCGTTCACGATTGCGCTCGAACTCGAGCCCAACGTTGATCAGGAACGCGGCGTCGGAGCCGTACTGATCGACCTGCACGGAATGATCGATGACGAGATCGACAGGCTGCAGCGGATTGATGCGCTTGGGATCGCCGCCTAACGCGACGATCGCGTCGCGCATCGCAGCGAGGTCGACGACGCACGGGACGCCAGTAAAGTCCTGCAGCAGGACGCGGCTCGTGCGGAAGGCGATCTCCTTCTCGACGCCGGCGCGCACGTCCCACTTGGCCAACGCCTCGATGTCGCGCGCGTGGACGAACGCGTTGTCCTCGCCGCGAAGGAGGTTTTCCAGCAGGATCTTGAGCGAGCAGGGAAGTCGCTCGAACGTACTTCCGCGGATGTTCCGCAGCGCGTCGAGGCGATAGATAGTGTAGCGGCTGTCGCCGACGGCCAGCTCAGCGCGACTATTGAAGGAATTCGGGTGTGAAGCCATTTGATGTAATGAGCTGTACCACCGAGCGAGTTACCAGCAGAATTTAGCAGAATCCCCCAGCGCGCGTTCCCCTAGAGAGCTCAGGGCCTCAGAGCCAAGCCATGTCTCGCGCCTTTGCCCGCGAAGATCCCAACGACCCGCTCGACAAGGACTTCGGTCTCCCTCATCCTGACGATCCCGGGTTCGACGAGGCGGCTGCGCGCGTGCTGCTCGAAGCGGCGCGCGAGGGCGATACCGAAGCGGCGGAGCGCGCGACGGGCTACTACTGGGGCGAGCAGCGCCTGCGGCCGCACGTGAGCCGCATCATGAGCGAGGCGCTCGCGGCGGGCGACGAACGCCTGGCGCAACTGGCACGGCGCTTCGTCGCCTAACGCGGATCAGCCAGCATGAGTCACGTAGCAGTAGGCTGCGCCAGGATGATCGCGTGGCCGCCTGGATCCTTGACTCCAATCTCTGTCGTACCGTAGAACGTCGTTCGCCGCGGCATGACGATCTCCGCGCCTGAAATCGCGCTTGCAGCGGCATCGAGGTCGGCTACTTCGACGAAAAGCGCGACGCGAGTTCCGTCGCCGGTCACGATCTCACCGAGCGCTGCATTGTCAGCGCGAACTGACGCCACGCTCTGGTACATGAGCTCCAGATCGCCGTGCGAAAGAATCACAAATCCCAGCTTGTCCTCGTGCGGGACTTCTGCTGTGCGTGAGAAACCGAGCTTCTCCCAGAATTCCGCGCAGGGAGCGACATCATCGACGACGAGAACGGGCGTGGCTTTGCGGACAGTTGGCGCGACGGTAGGCATACGAAAGTCCCCAGCAAGAGGTCTGACGAAAGCTGGCCTCGCGTTTGAGTGCGAGCTAGGATGGACGCACCGATGTCCACTCCGCTTGATCCTGTGCGCACAACGTTGGACTTGATGGCGATCGAGTCCACGAGCGGCAACGAACACGACGTCGTTGCATTTGCGGATCAATTGTTGAACGGTCGAGGTTGGAACACGATGCTGATTCCAGTCGCAGCGCGTCGCGACTGTTTGTTCGCCGCGGGATCGGCGACCCCGACTGTCGTGTTCTCAACCCACCTGGACACAGTTCCGCCGTTCATCGCTCCGCGCCTTGAAGGAGAGACGATCCACGGTCGCGGTGCATGCGACGCAAAAGGGATCGCGGCGAGCATGATGGTCGCCGCCGAGCGACTGCGCGATGCGGGCGTCCCTGTCGGAATGCTGTTCGTGGTGGGCGAAGAGACGTCGCACGATGGCGCCCACGCGGCGAACGAGTGGGCAGCCCATCACCTCGCGCCGGCCAAGCGCATCCTGGTGAACGGCGAGCCGACTGACAACACGCTTGCGTTAGGCACGAAGGGTGCACAGCGCGTGATCGTGCGGACACGTGGGCGCGCGGCGCATTCGGCGTATCCGGAGCTTGGTCATTCCGCGCTCGCGGACATCGTGCGCCTGCTCAGCGAGCTGGAGGAAATGGAGTGGCCGCGCGACGAGCTCCTGGGCCTAACGACTGTCAACATCGGCAGCATCTCTGGCGGAGTCGCCGACAACGTGATCGCCCCAGCGGCCGAGGCGCGGCTGATGTTTCGGCTCGTGACTTCGCCGGAGCAGATTCGCGCTGCGCTGGAGAAGCGCATTGCCGGACGCGCGGACCTCGAATGGGGTGTGATGGTGCCGCCAATCCGCTTAGGGACTGTCGATGGGTTTCCGACGTCGGTGGCGGCCTACGCGACCGACATTCCCGCGTTGGGCAATTGGGGAACGCCGTATCTCTATGGCCCCGGATCGATCCACGTGGCGCACACGCCTAACGAGTGCGTGAGCGTGGCATCGTTGCGCCAAGCCGTGGACGATTATGTCAAGATTGCGCGGCTAGCGACGGTCAAAGACTCACCGCGGACCAACGCGGACTAACACGGAGTTTGCATTAATAGCAACGGCGCGCCGGTACTCTGTCCGCGTTTGTTCGCGTTCGTCCGCGGTGGAACTTTGTGAAACGCCGCTTGGCTGCCGGATTTCCGGCCGCCGGCCACTGCGCGGGGCTTCTTTCGGAAACGCGCCGCGCTCGGGGGTCGGGCGGCATCATACTGACGGGTATGGGATAGCGCTCTGCCACAACGCGTTCTGGCCGACTCGACTACACACGACGCCTCGGCTCCGGATCCCGAGCCGCGGTTGCACGAAGACCGGGAGCTCGCGACCCGAGCCGCGCGCGGCGACATGGTGGCCTTCGAGGCACTGTATCGCCGGCACTCGAGCCGCGTGCATGCGATCTGCCTGCGCCTAACGGCGGATCGCCTCCGGGCTGAGGAGGCTGTCCAGGATGTCTTTGTGCGTCTGTGGGAGAGACTCGGGAGCTTTCGCGGCGAGAGCGCGTTCAGCTCATGGCTGCACCGTCTGGCGATCAATACCGTGCTGCAAACGATGCGAAGTACGCGACGACGCGAAGCGCGCGTGATGACAAGCGACGATGCAGAGCTCGAGGATGCACCAATCCGAGCGCTGGCTGTCGAAGAGCGCATCGATCTCGAGGACGCGATCGCGCGCCTACCGCAGCAGGTACGCACGGTCGTGGTGCTGCACGATATCGAAGGATTCACGCATGAAGAGATCGCGCTGATGATGAGCGTGCCGCCCGGCACGATCCGTTCGCAACTCTCGCGCGCCCGCAAGACACTTTCGCAATGGCTGGAACGATGACACACCTAACAGACGAGCTACTCGATCGCGCCGCGGACGGCGACACGCTGGCAGAGGCGGATGCCGAGCATCTGCGCGCGTGCGCCGACTGTCAGGCGAACGTCGAGCGACTCCGCGCGTTGCGTGGGCGATTGGCTTCTCTACCGCAAACGGTTCCGACTGAGGGTGATCTCTGGCCGAAGGTCCACGGCGCAATCCGCGCGCGCCGGCGTCGACGGCTGGTGTTCACGAGCAGCGTGGCTCTTGCACTCGCAGCGGCTTTGTTGATCGCTGTTGTGCGCATTGGCAATGGGCCGGATGCTGTGCCCTCCGGCGTTGAGACGAGCGCGGAGCTGGCCGAGCTCAAGGCCGTTGTACCGCCGGTCGTTGTGGAAGCGATGGCGGCGAACCTAACGATTTACGATGCCGCGCTGCGAGAGCTCGAAGCATTCGCCGCATCTGAACGGGACAACTCGGATGTACAACAACGCATCGAAGAGCTGCGCCGCAAGCGGGCCGCGCTGCTGCGCCTTGCGAGCAACTCCTAACGATACTCAGTGTCTATGCGCCGACTGACTCGCTCCTTCATCCTCGCATTCACCGCGCTGACCGCAGTGTCGCTCGCGCCCTCGGTGGGCGCGACGCAAATCCGTCGAGGGATGGCCGTCGATTCCAACGTCGTGGTCAAGATTTGGAATCCATCCGGCTCGCTCAAACTCGTGGCGTGGGATCGCGATTCGCTGCACGTGGAGGGGACTGGTCCCAAATGGGCGCCGTTCTTCTTCGGCGGTGGGCGAAGCGGCGTCAAGTTCGGAATCGAAGAGGAGAAAACGAAGGGCGAGCTGCCACGGGTCGCGCTCGTTGTCTATGTCCCGCGCGCGAGCCGAGTGAGCGCCAAGACTGTCGACGCGACGATCGAGGCTGAGGGAGTTAGCGGCTACTACACGACCGTGAGCGGCGACATTCGCGTGACTGGAGCCTTGCGTGAATTGCAGGTCGAATCGCTGCGAGGCGCGAGCGAGGTGGAAGTGCGCGCGCCATGGGTGCGCATCATGGGTGGAGAAGGTGACGCAACGATCCGCGGCAGCATCGAGGATCTGGCCGCGTCGACTGTCGCGGGGCGCCTAACGGCTGACGTCACGGGCGCCGCACGGGCTCGCCTGGAAACGATGACGGGAGCGCTCACGTCGCACGTCGCGGTGCAAGCGAACGGCAGCCTCGAACTAGACAGTCACGCCGGCACGGTGGAGCTCGTGCTCGATCCCAACGCGCGTGTCGACGTCGACGCGACGAGCGTGGCGGGCAAGATCGACAATCAGTTCGACAAACGGCGGCCGCTGCCGGGTCGTGGCGGCAAGGGCATGTCGTTTGCGTTCGCGACGGATCCAGCAGGGGCGAGAGTCGTGGTACGGACCTACAAGGGTACGATCGTCGTGAAACGGGGCGCCTAACGAAAGCTGTCAGCTGTCTGCGGCCAGCCGACGGCTGACAGCAGCTAACAGCTTTACTGCGCCCACAGATACAGGCCGTAAATACCAATCCCCGCTCCTGCGACCGCAATCGCGGTTCCGGCGTCGTCGCCGATGATCAATCCGGCGAGGAACGCCGCGCCGCCGACAATCATCAACGTTTGTCCACGACGCACGCGCGATTGAGTGAGCGCACTCGTCGCGCCCACGGCGGCGACGTCGGCGTAGCGCGTGTGCTCCACCAGCGACGTACGAGAGAGGCCGGCCTGTTTCGCGCTGAGATCGCGGTCCGCGTTCAGTCGGACGGTATTATGCTCATTCGCCACGGGTGCCTGAGCGATGGCGGACGAGGTAGGCACGAGCGCAAAGACGCCGAGCAACGCCAGGACCGATAGGGAAGTGCGAGTCATTGGTAATTAGGAGAATGAGAAGCGGCGAACGACTCCTGACCGCAAAGCTACGCCGCACTAGGTTTGGGAGCCAATGGCCAAGACCGCAGCATCCATGCCCCCCCCGCCGGAGGTCCGAGGTGCACGACGCGAAGAGCAAGCTCTTCGTCGGGTTATCGGGCCAACGGTGCTTGCAGCGACAATCGTCAACATCACGGTCGGTGGCGGGATTTTTCGTCTGCCGTCGAGCGTCGCCGCTTCGCTCGGCGCCGCCGCACCGCTGGCGTACATCGCGTGCGCTGTGGCAATCGGACTCATTGCGCTGTGCATCGCCGACGCCGGCAGCCGAGTTTCGCTGACGGGTGGCCCGTACGCGTACATCGAAGTCGCATTCGGACCATTCGTCGGTTTTCTCGCTGGTGTATTGCTGTGGATGTTAGGCACCTTCGCGTTCGCGGCTGTCTCGGTGGTGTTCGCTGGCCAGGTCGGTGAGCTGATCCCGGCCGTCGGAACGACAGCGGGCCAATTCGTCTTCCTTGCGCTGCTGTTCACCGTACTGGCGTACGTGAACGTACGCGGTGTACAGCAAGGCGCCCGTCTCGCGACGGTCGCGACAATTGCCAAACTCGCGCCACTCTTTTTTCTCGCCATCGCCGGCGCGTTCTTCGTTAGGCCCGAGAATCTCGTCCTCGAGCGAGTGCCGGCCGCCGGCGAGATCGCCCGCACGTCGATTCTGCTAGTCTTCGCCTTCAGCGGAATAGAGACCGCGCTGGTCCCGAGCGGCGAGGTGCGCGACACCGCTCGGACGGTCCCGCGAGCGATCCTCCTGGCGATGGTCACGATCACGGTGCTCTATCTCGCGGTCCAACTCGTCGCCCAGGGGATACTCGGGCCCGCGTTGGCGAATGCGACGCCCGCACCGCTGGCCGAAGCCGCCGGAGCGGCCTTCGGTCCTGCAGGCCGCACGCTTCTTTTGTTAGGCGCGTCGATCTCGATGTTCGGCTACGTCAGCGGAATGATCCTGGCCGTTCCGCGTGCCCTCTTCGCGTTCGCGCGCGACGGTGTGCTGCCGTCACGCCTTGCTGCCATCCATCCGCGCTACGCCACTCCGTACGCCGCGATTGTGGTGCAGACGTTCATCGTGCTCCTGCTCGCAATAAAGAATCCCTTCGAGCGCTTGGCGATCATGTCGAATCTTTCGGTGCTCGTGCTATATGCGCTGTGTTGTGCAGCAGCATGGCAGCTCCGGCGCCGAAACGTGCACACGGAAGGAACGCCATTCCGTATGCCGTTAGGCAACGTGCTACCCTTCGTCGGCATCGCAGTCATCGCATGGCTGCTCACGAGTATTCATCTGGATGAGTGGGCGATGCTCGTGGCCGCGCTGGCGATAGCGAGCATCCTGTATTGGCTCGCTGCCCGGCGCCGCGGTGGCGCGCTGCGTACCGGTCCCGTGCGCACCATCGAGGAGACCACGCTGTGACGGACAAGCTCCTGCGATTCCGCTCCGAGTTTCCAATCCTCGAGCGCACGAACTACCTCGTATCCAATTCGCTGGGGGCCATGCCACGCGGCGTGCCAGACAGACTCGCCGAGTATGTCGACGCGTGGGCCGAGATGGGTGTCCGCGCGTGGATGAATGCAGGGTGGTGGGAGCTGCCGGCCACAATCGGCGACGACATCGCGCCGCTCATCGGCGCCGGCCGCGGCGAAGTGGTCATGGTGCCTAACGTGACATGGGCGCAGGCGACGGCGTTGTCGTCGATTCAGTACGCGCCGCCGCGCAACCGCATCGTCATGACAGCGCTGGACTTTCCGTCTGTCCGCTATGTCTATGACAAGCTCGCTCGTCGGCTCGGCGCGGAGATCGTCACGGTACCGAGCGAAGACGGCATTACGGTCGATACCGATCGCTTGCTTGCCGCGATCGACGAGCGCACGGCACTGGTTGCAGTCTCGTACGTACTTTTCAAATCGGCGTTCGTCATGGACGTCGATGCGATCTGCCGCCGCGCACACGCGATGGGCGCGCTCGTCTCACTCGACGCGTTCCACGCCGTCGGCGTTCTGCCGGTGGATGTTGCAGCCAGCGGCGCCGACTTCCTCACGGGCGGCGTGCTCAAGTGGCTCTGCGGGGGACCCGGCGGCTGCTTCCTGTATGCCAATCCACGGGCGACGGCGAATCTCGAGCCTGCGCTGACCGGATGGTTTGCGCATGAGCACCCGTTCGACTTCGCACCGGAGATGGAGTACACCAACAGCGCATATCGCTGGTTAGGCGGCACATCAGTCGTGCCAGCGTTGTATGCGGCGATCGAGGGGCCGCGCATCGTCGGTCGTGCCGGCGTTCCCGCTATTCGCGAGAAGAGCATGCGCCAGACGGCCCGCCTGATCGAGCTGGCTGACGCACGCGGCTACCGCGTCCACGCGCCGCGCGATGCCAGCCGTCGTGGCGGCACCGTGGCGATCGACGTCCCGCACGCGTACGAGGTGGCGCAATGCCTCCTCGCGCGCGACATTCTTGTCGACTTCCGGCCCGGTGCTGGGATTCGCGTCGCACCGCACTTTTACACGCGGGACGACGAGCTGGAGAGTGCCGTGGCAGCGATGGACGAAGCGCTGAAGACAGGAGCCTGGGAGCAGTACGCGAATCGTGACTCGGTCGTAACCTGAGCACACGACTGCGTTGCACTTTTACTGACGGAGCACTGAATGCCTGAAAAGCCCACCAAATTGCGCAAGCAGTACACCAACAAGGACTACCCCGAGATCGTGCTTCGCTTCGAAGACGGCCACGAAATCAAGATCGAGAAAGGGAAGTCGAAGTCGTTCGACTGCTACGCCGGCGAACGCATCAAGATCATGGCTGTGTGGGATCAGACCGCCGCCGAATGGGAGAAGGTGGACACGCTCCGCGCCGAGCAGTTTGACAACGAGAAGGCCTGATTGCCCGTTAGGCATTCCGGCCCATTCCTCCGTTACACTCCCGAAGTAAGCGACGCTATCGTCCGCGAGCGTCCAGTCGTGGCGCTCGAAAGCTCGGTTCTGGCACAGGGTCTCCCCATTCCGGCCAACCGAGAGGCCGCGACGCGTATGCGCGCCGCGATCCTGCGGCATGGCGCGACCCCCGCGATCACGGCGGTCGTCGCCGGACAGGCGACGCTCGGCCTAACGAGCGACGAGCTGGAACGCTTCCTGGCGCGCACCGGCGTCGAAAAACTTTCGGCGCGCGACCTCAGTCGCGCTGTGCTGCGCGGTGCTGACGGCGCAACGACGGTCGCCGCGGCGCTGGCCCTCTGCCGCGAAGCAGGCGTGCCCGTGTTCGCCACTGGTGGCATCGGAGGGGTTCACAGAGAGAGCAGCTTCGACGAGTCAGCTGATCTGCTCGAGATCGCGCGAACGGAAGCAGTTGTCGTCTGCGCCGGCGCCAAGTCGATTCTCGATTTGCCGGCCACGCTCGAGCGATTGGAAACCCTCGGCGTGACGGTAGCGGGATTCGGCACGGACGAGTGTCCTGGCTTTTTCACAGCCGAGACCGGACTGCGGCTCTCTGTTCGCGTCGACAGTATCGACGACATCGTGCGTCTCTACGACATCGAGCGTCGGCTGCGACGCCCAGGTGCGCTGATCGTCGCGGTCCCGCCGCCAGCAGGCGCGGCGTTGTCGCGCAAAGAAGTGGATTCCGCCGTCGAAGCCGCACTCAGCCAGGCTCGTGCGACCAAACTGTCCGGCTCGGCAGTCACACCGTTCTTGCTTGCAGCGATCGAGGGCGAAACCGGAGGCCGCTCTCTCGCGGCGAATCTCGCGCTGTTACAGGAAAACGCGTCGGTCGCGGCACGAATTGCCACCGCGCTAGCTGATGACGCTACCGCCTGACGTGGCTTCGATTTAGCTCGCGCGTCAGATCAAATGGGGTCAGACTCCACTGAACTAGTGCGGCTTAGACAACCTCGATTGCCGTTTCAGTGGAGTCTGACCCCACTGATCCGTTGAACTGAGTGTGCGTCGAATGGTACTATAGGCCAATCACTCGCGAGTTTGAGGTGAACAGCGGAAATGCCCATTCCCTTCATGAGCTCCGAAGAGTACGACGAACGGGCACACCAGCTTTACAATGAAGGGCAATACGACGAGGCACTCTCAGTTCTTCGCGAAGGGCTGTCGCTCTACCCTCACTCTGTAGAACTCCAGATCGGCGTCGGTTACGCGCGTCTCGCCCGCGACGAGTTTGCGTGGGCTCGCAAGGCATTCGAAGACGCGCTCGTGCTCGATCCTGAGCACGAAGATGCTCTTGCCGGCTTCGGCGAGACGCTGCTGCGCTTCGGCCAGTCGGACACCGCGCTCAAATCATTCAAGAAGACCCTGGAGCTCGGATACGAAGACGATGTTGAGTTGATGCTCCAGATCGGCCGCGCACTGTTCCGCGATGGCCTGGTCGAGGAGGCTCGCGAATTCTTCGATGTCGCGGTGCGCTACGCACCCGAATCAGCCGAAGCCGTCGCGCTCGTTGGTTACACGCTGCATCGGCTGGGAAACGACGACGCCGCGATCGCCACTCTGCGGCGTGCGCTGCAGCTGGACGATGACTTTGCAGAAGCGCGTATCTATCTCGGCAACATCCACTATGACCGTGGCGAGTTCGAGAGTGCGCTCTATCACCTGGATCGCACGACTCCCGAAGACCACTGGGACGAGTTAGGCATCTGGCGTCTCATCGAGCTGAAGAAGTCGATTCACCGTTATCGCGATGATGACGTGCGTCTCAAGGCCTGGGATGAACGGTTAGGCGAGCTCGCCGGTGAGCCCGACGCCCTCGACGAGCTTTTTGCCGAGGTCGAGCAGCGCGTCGCTGCTGAAGCTCAGCATGAAACGAAGAACCAGCTCGAGCTGTTCGGCCAAATGCTGAGCGATCTCGCGACAAGCGAGGGGGCCTCGCGCCGGGAAGAGCTTGGTGCGGGCACGTCAGATGATCACCAGGTCATGACGAGCGATGGGCGCGATTTTCGCGGGAGTTGGGAGGACATTGTGCAGGCCATGCGTGACGCAGACATCGCGTTCATCGGGTACTCAGTCGAGGAGTTCATGGCAACGGAGGCGCGGCGGCGGTTCTCGCTTACCGGCGTGGTCATTCCCACGGGCGACGCGGAAAGTTTTCTGCGCGGAAGCGCGGACGCTGGATTGCTGCGCATCGTGAGGTGACAGTCGCGTCGCGCGTCGCACTCGGCGCGTTGGATGCGGCACGGCCAGCGATAGGGCGGCTCGCGAACGCCAATCATGGCGACGACATCGCGGCCGCGATATTGGAAGCCTGGGATGCGACGCAGGACGCGCTGCGCGCGCTGAGCGGCCAGCCCTCGTTAGGTGGGCAGGCGCTGATCAAGGAGTTGAGGCAGCGTAACGCGCTCACGCTCGATCAGGCGCACGCGCTCGTGGAGTTCGGTGCCGCCGCGGAGCGGGTCAAAGTGAGCGACTATCCGCCGACGGAAGCTGACGTTCGCGCGGCGCAGGTTGGTTTTCAGCAGCTGGAGGCCGTGGTGCACTCCGGCGCCGGGATGAGAGAGATGGCCAGGAATCCCGAGCCGACGCGGGCTGCTGATCCAGTGCCGCCGGTGGTGCCACCGGGACCGAGCGACCTGCCTGACGGCGTGCCGCCACCCTCGCGCTCGCGTAATTCGTTAGGCGCCCTCCTCGCGATCATCCTGCTCGTCGCGATTGTGGGTGGTGGAGCGTACTATGGGTGGCGTTGGTGGACGGGTCCGCGCGCGTTGGAGCAGGCGCGTACCGCGTACGCTGCCGGGCGGCGCGTCGAGGCGCGTGACAAGTTCGTTGCGGTGGCGCGGCGCCAGCCGAAGCTCGCCGAGCCGCACATCTACCTCGGCCGCATGGCGCGCGAAGAGGGCGATCGCGCGACGGCGATCCGCGAGCTGCAAACCGCCGTGCGTCTCGAGCCGAACAATGGCGCTGCAATGCGCGAAATGGGTTCGTACCTGTTGAGCATCGGCGATGCGCAGCTGGCGTCACGCTTCTACGTGCGCGCGATCGAAGCGAATTCGAGCGATCGCACGGCGATGGGATACCTCGCGTGCGCGCTCGTTAGGCTTGGGCGCATCGATGAAGCGCAGCGCTTCCTGAGCCGGGCAGGGCAGGGTCCGTGGAGTGCGTGCACGGTTCCCCCAATGCCGACCCAGCCAGTGATCCCGCCGCCGCGGTAGATCAACTGCTTCACCGCGGACGAACGCGGAGAGGCGCGGACAAACCCGGACAACCGCATAACCAAGTGAACGCTAGCATATTTGCTCATTGTTTTTCAAAGAACCGCAGTCTCCGCGTTCGTCAGCGCAGTGTCCGCGTGAGTCTGCAGTGGTGCGGTTCAAAGTGGCGCGATAAGAATGCCCGCCTGGTTTGACGCCCTGCAATCGACGCAGCGCGTACGGTTGAGCAATAGCCTGACGGTACTAGTTAGGCGCGACACCTCCGCGCCTGTCGCCGCTGTCGTCACATACGTAAAAGCCGGCTACTTCGACGAGACGGACGACGTTGCCGGCATCGCGCACGTGCTGGAGCACATGTTCTTTAAGGGGACGCCCACGCGCGCGGTTGGTGAGATCGCCAAGGCCACAAAAGCGAACGGCGGCTATCTCAACGCAGCTACGATCTACGATTACACGCTGTACTACGCCGTCCTTCCGCGCGACGGCTTCGCCGCCGGCCTCGAGATCCAGGCGGACGCGTACGCCAACTCGTTGATCGACGGCGCCGAATTGGCGCGCGAGCTGGAAGTCATCATCGAGGAGGCGAAGCGAAAAGCCGACAATCCGTCCGCTGTCGCAACCGAGTCGATGTATGCCTTGCTGCACGACCGGCATCGCATCCGGCGCTGGCGCATCGGACACGAGGCTGCCCTGCGCGCCCTAACGCGGGACGACATGCTACGCTTCTATCGCAACTTCTACCGGCCGGGGAACACGATCCTCGCTATCGTCGGCGACATCGACGTCGATGCGACGCTGCGGCAGGTGGAAGCACTGTATGGCGGACTGCCAGCGGGCGAGCCGGTTCGAGTCCCTGGGCCTAACGAGTCAGGCAAACCAGGATTTCGCTATCGCGAGATAGCCGGTGACATCGCACAAACGCACGTCACCTTCGGCTGGCGCACGGTGGAGGCGCTGCATCCTGATACGCCGCTTCTCGACGTGGCTGGCGCTGTGCTCGCGATGGGCCGCTCCTCGCGTCTCTACCGCGCGGTGCGCGAACGGCGCTACGCGTCCGGCGTCAGCGCGTACAACTACACGCCCACGGAGATCGGCGTCTTCGGCGCCGAGACCGAAGGGCCGCCGGAGCGCGCCTGGGATGCCGCGAGGGCGTTGTGGACGGAGATCCAAGCGATCGGTGAGACCGGCCCGACAGAGGCGGAGCTCGAGCGCACCCGGCGCATGAGTGACGCGCGCTGGTCGCGCCGGTTGGAAACGATGGATGGACAGGCGAATCTTCTGGCCGAATGGGAAGCGTTAGGCGATTGGCGACTGGCTGGCGAGTACTACGAGCGGGTCATGGGGGCGAGTGCGTCGCAGATACGCGAGGCGGCGGCACGCTATCTCTCCCCCGGCAATGCCGCCTTGCTGGTCTACCGTCCGCAAGCCGCCGCGGCGTTCGCCAGCGACGTCGATTTCGTGCGCGCGTCGCTAGCCGCGGGGACCGAGCGCGTCGCCCCGGCGCAGGAGACGCCGCGCGCGCCTGCCGTCGTCGCGCGCAACGGGGCAGCGCCGGACGGAGAGGACCACGGCATCCAGCGCTTCCGCACGGGCGGCGGTGTGCCGCTGCTCGTTCAGCGCCGCATCGGCGCGCCACTGGTGCACATGGGCATCTTTGCGTTAGGCGGCGTCGCCGCCGAGCCTAACGCATCGGTCGGCATGTCCACGTTGCTCGTGCGCGGCGCGCTCAAGGGAACGCGTGCCCTCTCCGGCGATCAGATCGCCGAGGTCTCCGAGGGGCTTGGCGGCAGCATATCACCGAGCGTGTCTCCCGAGGCAAGCGGCTGGATGCTGAGCGTCCCGGTGGCGCGCTTCGAGGAAGCCGTCGCACTGCTGGCGCACGTGGTACAGCAACCATCCTTCGCTGCCGCGGCGATCGACACCGAGCGTGCGATCGCGTTAGCGCAGCTCGAGCAGCTGCGCGACGACATGATGCGCTATCCGATCCGTCTCGCTGTGGAAGCGGCGTTCGAGGGCCACCCGTACTCGCGAGTGACGTTAGGCGACGAGGAGACGCTCATCGCGGTGACCGCCGCGGACGTGGCCGCCTGGCATGCCGAGCGGTTGCTGCGCGGGGAGAGCGTGATCGCGATCGTGGGCGATTTGGAGCCGGAGCTCGCGGCGCGCGTTGCCGGCGCCGCGTTCAGCGATCTCGCACTCACGAATGGCGTGGCCGTCGCGCCGCCGACGTGGCCGGCCAATTACACGATGCGCAGTGAGTCGCGCGACAAGGCGCAGTCTGCCATGGCGCTCGCTTTCCCGGGGCCAGATCGAACCAACTCACAGCGCTTCGCCGCCGAGGTGCTCACTGCAGTAGCGAGCGGTTTGGGCGGTCGTTTCTTCGACGAGTTGCGCGACAAGAAGTCGCTGGCGTACACGGTGCAGGTGCACGCGCTGCAACGCCGCCGCGCAGGCGCGATCGTCGCCTACATCGCGACCTCGCCTGACAAGGAGGACGCAGCGCGCGCTGGGCTCCTGGCCGAGTTCGCGAAGCTGCGTTCGGCGCCGGTGACGTCCGGCGAGCTGCAACGCGCGCAGAACTATCTCGTCGGCTCGCATGCGATCGGGCGGCAGAGTGGGGCGTCGGTTTTGGGGGAAATCGTCGACGCGTGGTTGTTAGGCGAGGGGCTGCAGGAGCTCGACGAGTACGAGCGGTCCATCCGTGGCGTGAGCGCGGATGATATTCAAGCCTTGGCGATCGAAGCGTTCGACGAGCAGCGGCGAGTAGAAGGCGTTGTGCGCGGTTCGCGTTAGGCGCCTTCACTATCGCGCAGCAGCCGCTCCGAGCCGTCTCAGACCTGCCCGCGCTTCGGCCACGTGGACTTGCAACGCTGGATCGGCGTGCTCCCAGGACGCCGTAACGAAGCGATACGCCGCCATCGCCTTCTCGCGCTCATACAGCCGCTCCCACGCCCTCCCGCGAGCGAGGGCGAACCACACATCGAAGACCGGTCGCAGCACCGTCGTGTTGTTGTAATCGAGCCATGTCGCGGCTTTTCGATCCAGACCTCGCGACTGGAGGAGCGGAGCTGCGGAATAGATGTCGACATATGTTCGGGAGAAGGAACACCCTGGGCAGAGGGAATCGATCACCGGGATGAAGCGACTAATCGCTTCGGCCGTATCCCCGCGCGCGAGTGCGAGGTAAGCGCGTCCTCGGGCTACGTCCCAACCAGGAGTTGGCGAATCCGTGCGCTCACTTTTTGGCTGAGCGATCGAGTCAAGCAGACGCAATGCTGATTTGACAGCCACAGTATCGTGCTGTTGCGCAAACCAGGCTAGTGGCCCCTGAGGTTCTAGCGTTGCTCGCGCCGCCACATCGCTGGCGGGCACTGCGCCGAAAAGCGCTATCTGAGTGAAAAAGGGCCCGGGCCGGCCTTCGTATATCGAGTATGACTCGCGGAGGTGACCGCGTCGCGCCAGCGCGTACCTGAGGTTGAGCAGATGTTCATCTACCGCGGATGTATCGGCTGCCGCCCTCGCACGCGACAGCAAGACGCGGCGAAGATGCACGGCCACCTCGGCTGAATCTGGCCAGTCCTCCAGCGCGTGCGCGGCGGCATCAATGGCTTCGGTGGTCGCGGTATCCACCCAGCGGTTCAACACACGAAGACCCGCAGGCGAATCGGCGAGCATCGCGACAGCGAAGCGCATGCCGTCTCTACGACGCGGCGGTTCCCATCCGGCTCCGAGCAGCAGATGACGCCGCGCAGCTCCGATGCTGTCGAGCCGCAACGAAATCTTTACGGCAGAAACCCAGTCGAAGGCGGGCGCAAACGACGAGTCGACTTGGATCGCCCGATCGATTGCCATGAGCGTTTGCTCGGGCGTTGTGCCAATGAGCGGCGCGTACACTCTCGCTCGACCAAGTTGAAACCAAGCTTCAGCGTCGTTAGGGAAACGCCGCGTGGCTTCTTCGAGCGTCGCATGAAGCCGCGGCACTTTGTCCCGCCCCCACATGCCCTGTCCAACGGCGTACAGAGACTCCGCTACGACCAGCAGGCTGTCGCGGGGAGACAATCCATGATTCAGGCTTCCGGCGCGAAGCCCATACATGCTCACCGTATCATCTGCTTCCGATACTCCCATCGATCGCACGCGCGCCATCTTCCACCACGCGAGGGCAAAGGTCGTGTCGAGCGACACGGCGCGCGTATAGTAGACCATCGCCGAGTCGCGCATCACGTGGCGATAGAATTGCTCTCCGGCGAGATAGGCTTTGATGGCGGCCCACGACTGCGAGGCGAAGCCGGCGCGTGGCACTGCCGCGATCGGTCGAGTACGCCCCAACTCGCGAAGGATGCGAACCGATAGCGAATCCGCCACGCGATCGAGCCGCGTACCAAGATCTCGCACTTCGATTTCGTTGGCCGCGCCAGACACGACATCGAGAATCCGCGTCGTAATCCGGACGGAGTCCCAGCCAGTTGTCACGACGCTGCCGTAGACCACGAATGTCGCGCCTGTGGCCGTGCCTAACGCCAAGGCCGATGCCGCATCTGCGTGTCCACTCCAACGCCGGATCACGATGCTCGGGGAGACCGAGCGCAACGGTCCCGCGCCGTCCAATTCGGAGGAGACCAAGTCAACCAGCCCTTCGCGCCAAAGCTCGTGCTCTGAGCTCAAGACATCGAATGGCGCGACCGCAATGAGATTCGAGTCCCGCGCTGCAAGAGTCGCCGCGCCGGTTGCTGAGCCTCCGCGCAGAATGAGCGCCACTGCTAAAGGGAGAGCCGTGAAGGCGGCGCCGCCAATCAACGCCCGCATGCCAATTCCGGGACGCCGACCCACCTTGGCCATCGCAACCTCTTGCTTGCGTGGTTCGGACGCTTGACTCGTGGCGAGGAGCAGGGATGAACCTAACGGGCGTGTTCGCAGCTCTCCGGCAAGCGCTGCGACGCGGGGGTCCGGTTCCACCTCCAGCTCCTGCCGTACGCGAAGCGCGTACTGCGCGGCCACTTCGAGCGCGCTGTCCCTGTCGCCGGAAGCGACGAGCGTCTCCATCAGGCGGCATGCAACTCGCCCGCTGTGCGGCTTGGCGGCGCCTAACGCACGCATATGACGCACGGCGAGTGCGTGGTCCCCGTACGCCGTCGCCTCGTCCGCTCGCTGCTGCAGCGCAGCGCCGAACTGGTCCGCTAGAACCTCACGTTCAGCTGCGAGCCACTGGTCGAACTCCGGTGCCGCGCCACTGGTGAAGAAGCCGGCAAGCAAGGCACCGTGATACAGAGCGATCGCGGAGTCTAGCTCGTTCCTAACGAGGGCGGATCGAAAAGCGACGGCGTCACACCACAAACGCGAGTGATCGATACCGACATCCTGAGCGCCTCGGCTGATGACTACGTCGGCGCCGAGCTCCAGTCTGAGGTGGCGAATTGCCTGATTGAGGGCGTCGCGCGCATGA